>NZ_CP126145.1:1293888-1616111 GCF_030126985.1 Sagittula sp. MA-2
ATCCAGGTCTTCCCGGCGCAGCAGCTTGGCAAGGCGCCCGATCACTACGACATGGCCGCGCAGGGCATCGTCGATCTCGCTTGGGTGAACCCTGGCTACACCGCCGGCCGATTCCCGATCTACTCTGCCACCGAACTGCCGTTCATGTCCGACGACAACGTCAACGGCACGAAGGCCATCCACGAGTGGTACCTCGCGAACGGCGCCGAGACGGAGATGTCCGACGTGAAGGTCTGCTTCGTGCATTCCCACGCGCCGGGTGCCTTCCACTCCAAGGTGCCTGTGACCAGCCCGGAACAGGTTAAGGGCATGAACGTGCGCCCGGCTCATGCCACCATCGCGCGCTTCATCTCTCTGCTGGGCGGCGGCCCCGTGCAGGTGCCCGCGCCGGAAGTGCGTGAAGCGCTGTCCAAGGGCACCGCGGAGGCCGTGACCTTCCCGTGGGGCGCCATGTACGACTTCAAGCTGACCGAGGAAGTGCCGGTTCACCTCGACATGCCGTTCTACCTGTCCGCACAGGTCCTCGTGATGAACAAGAACAGCTACGAGGGCCTCTCGGACGAGAACAAGGCCGTGATCGACTCCCACTGCACGCCGGAATGGTCGGGCAAGGTGTCGGCGGGCTGGGCCGAGGACGACATGGCCGCCAAGGACAAGCTGAAGGCGGACGACACCCAGTCCTTCAACACCCCGACCGAGGAAGAGGTCGCGGCGTGGCGCGAGGCCGCTCAGCCGCTGGTCGAGGAGTGGAAGCAGGCCGTCTCTGCCAAGGGCGGCGACGCCGATGCCATCCTCGAGGCCTACAAGGCCGCGCTGCAGAAGTACGACGCGGACTACTGACCTGACTGACGGGGCAGGGCGCGCCATCTGCGCGCCCGCCCCAGCCAAGCCTTTTCTCCGGAGACCCCATGTACGAACGTCATCCATCCGGGCGGCCGGTCCGCCGGGTCATCTCGGTCATTGAACGCATCGCGGGCATCGTTCTCGGGCTGGTCACGATCCTGATCGTGGCGTCTGCCATCGGGCGCTACGGCTTTGCAAGGCCGGTTCCGGATGCCTTCGACCTGTCGCGGCTGGTGCTGGGCGTCGCCGTGGCCTGGGGGCTGGCGTCGGTCGCCTGGCACGGCACCCACATCAAGGTGGACCTGCTGGCTCAGGCGCTGTCGCCGCGCGCACGGACGGCCGTCAACGGCTTTGCGTGGTTCGTGCTGCTGGTCTTCACCGCGCTTCTGGTGTGGAAGATCGGTGAGCGGACGCTGGCCGCGATGTCGGGCGGGGACGCCACCATGGACCTGCGCCTGCCGCACTGGCCGTTCTTCGGCGCCATCTGGCTGGGCACCGTCGCGGCCTTCTTCGCCACTGCCGTGCGGCTCTGGCGGATCGTGCGCTTCGGCAGCGACCTGGGCGAATTCGACGGTATCGACGAACAACTTCTGAAAGACCAGACGGTCGGGGAACGCAACAATGAGCGGTGAACTGATCGCCACGCTGGGCTTTGTCGCCCTCTTCGGGCTGATGGCCGTGCGGGTGCCCATCGGGATCGCCATGGGGCTGGTCGGTATCGGCGGTTTCGCGGGTGTCGTGGGCTGGCGTCCGGCGCTGAACCTGCTGTCGCAGTCGCCCATCGCCACCATCACCGATTTCAACCTGACGCTCATCCCGTTCTTCGTGCTGATGGGGGTGCTGGCCACCAACTCCGGCATGTCGTCGGAACTGTTCCGCGCGGGCCGGGCTTGGCTGGGCGGCTTCAAGGGCGGGCTTGGCCTTGCCTCTGTCGGGGCCTGCGGCGGCTTTGCGGCGATCTGCGGATCGTCGGTGGCGACCGCCGCCACGATGACCAAGATCGCCTACCCGGAGATGAAGCAGGCGGGCTATTCGGACGCCGCCGCCACCGGCATCATCGCCGCAGGCGGCACCGTGGGCATCCTGATCCCGCCCTCCGTGGTGCTGGCGATCTACGGCTTCATGACGGAGACGGACATTGGCGAGCTGTTCATCGCCGGGGTGGTTCCGGGCATCCTCGCCGTGGTGATGTACATGGCCACCGTGCGCCTGTGGTACGGGCGCGACCTGCCCGCCGCCGACAAGTTCACCCTGTCCGAGGGGCTGGCCGCGCTGAGGGGCGTCTGGGCCGTGGGCCTGCTGTTCGTCGCGGTCATCCTGTCGATCTACTTCGGCATCGTCACAGCGACGGAGGCCGCCGCCGTCGGTGCGCTCCTGACCGCGCTGATCGGTTTGGCCCGGCGCAAGCTGACCATGACCACGCTGCTCGACAGCCTGGTGGAGGCGCTGCGCACCTCCGTCTCGATCTACGTTGTGCTGATCGGGGCGACGCTCTTTGGCTATTTCCTGGCGATCACGCAGGTCCCGCAGGAACTGACCTCCTTCCTCACGACGCTGGGGGCGGGCAAGTACGGCACGCTGCTGCTGATCCTGCTCCTGTTTCTCGTCATGGGCTGTTTCCTCGACGCGATGGCGATGATCATCCTGATGATCCCCATCGTCTTCCCGGTGATCGAGCAGCTTGGCTTCGACCCGATCTGGTTCGGCATCATCATCGTGATGACCGTCGAGCTTGGCCTGATCACGCCGCCGGTGGGGATGAACGTCTACGTCATCAACTCCATCGCGCAGAAGGTCAGCCTGACGACGATCTTCAAGGGCGTGCTGCCTTTCGTCGTGGCGGATGTGCTGCGGCTGGTCCTGCTGATCGCCTTTCCCTTCATCGTGCTGGCGCTGCCGGCCAGCATGAACTGATAGCGGGGCAGGGATGACAGGGCAGGGGCGCATCCGGACGATTGCCGATCTGGAGGCGCTGGAGGCCCGTGGTCTCGACGCCTTCCTGCCGCACCGCAGCCCGTGGGAGATCCTGCGCGCACAGGCGGAGCGGCAGCCGGGCGCCACCGCGATCCGCTACCTGCATGATGCGGCGGACCCGTCACGCGACGAGGTGGTGAGCTATGCCGACCTCGCCGGGCGCATCATGGGGGCGGCGCGGCTGTTCCGGCAGCACGGGGTCACGCCCGACCGCGCCGTCGCCCTTCTGACCCCGCACAGCGTGTCGGGGCAGGTGGCGCTCTGGGGCGCGCAGATGGCCGGGCGGGCCTGCCCGATCAATCCGATGCTGAAGCCCGACCACGTGGCCGCCCTGATCCGCGCGTCGGACGCCGCGGCCATTGTGATCGCCGGGATGAGCGACGAGATGGCTGTCTGGGCGCAGCTTGTCCCGGCCCTGCGCGCCGAGGGCATGGACCTGCCGATCTTTGCCTGTGACGCCGATCACGCCAGTCCCGGCTCGGACGGGACGTTCGAGACGCTGATCGCCATGGGCGGGCCTGAGGTGACGCCTGCGGGCGACGAGAGTGCCATCGCCGCCTTCTACCACACCGGCGGCACCACGGGGCAGCCCAAGCTGGTCTGTCACAGCCGCCTGAACGAGGCGCATGTCGCCCGGTCCTGCGCGGTCATGCACGATCTGTCGCCTTCGGACGTTATGGTGAACGGCTTCCCGCTGTTCCATGTCGCTGGCGCCTTCGTCTACGGCCTGTCGGTTCTGTCGGCAGGGGGCACGCTGGTCGTGCCGGGCCGTCTGGGGATGCGCAACCCGGCCTTCATGGCGGATATCTGGGGGCAGGTGGAGCGGCTCGGGGTCACCGTCATCGGGGCGGTGCCCACGGTCCTCTCGGCCCTCAGGGCGCGGCCGGTGAATGCCGACATCTCCTCGCTCCGCTGGCTGCTGACCGGCGGGTCGCCGCTGCCGAGGGAACTTGCCGAGGCCGTCGAAGGCCACACGGGCGTTCCGGTGCGCAACATCCTCGGCATGACCGAAAGCGCCGGGGCCATCGCGGTGGAGCCGGTGCACGGCGGGCGCACGCCGCTGTCCTGCGGGCTGCGCCTGCCGTTCACCGAAGTGGCGATCCTTGGCGAGACGGAGGGCGAGGCAGATCCCGCGCGCCCCCTTCCCACGGGCAAAACCGGCATCGTCGCCACGCGCGGACCGCACGTCGCGGCGGGCTATTCCGATCCGTCGCGCAACGCGGGCACCTTCCTGCCGGAGGGCTGGCTGGTGTCGGGCGACCTGGGACGGCTGGATGCCGAGGGGCGCCTGTTCGTCACCGGGCGCAAGAAGGACATGATCATCCGCGGGGCGCACAACATCGACCCGCAGATGATCGAGGACGCCCTGCTGGCGCATCCGGAGGTCACGAATGCCGCCGCGGTGGGGATGCCGGACGCCTACGCGGGCGAACTGCCGGTCGCCTTCGTCACCGGCGCGGTGACAGAGGCCGCGATGATCGCCTTCCTCGGGCAGCGGATAGAGGACCCGGTGGCGCTGCCGAAACGCATCGCGGTGGTCGAGGCGCTGCCGCTGACACCCATAGGCAAGATCTTCAAGCCGTCGCTCCGGGCGGAGGCGATCCGCTGGGCCATTGCCGCCGCCGCCGAGAGGCTGGGCATCGTTGCCAAGGTCGATGTCGCCCCGAACCTGGAGACACGCATCACCACCTCGGCGGGTGACGTGGAACGGTTGTCCGACGCGCTGGCCGGCATGCCCATCACCTGCACGGTGGAGGCGGGCTGAGCGTCAGCCAAGCTCCAGCGTGGCGACGGCGTAATAGGCGGGCGCGGTGCCTTGCGGGGCAGGGCCGCGGTGCATCCGCGCGGTCTGGAAGACCGGCTCGAACCCGATGGAGCGGACCAGCGTCTCAAGCGCCGTACCCTCCGGCACGTCGATGAACACAGGCCCCTGCGGCGCGCAGGAGAGCAGGGTGCGGGCCTCAGCCTCCGTCTGCGCATGAAGCGGCCCGATCTTCGTGCCGGAGTGGCAGAGGCGATGGGTCGCGAAGGCGGCGGGTGCCCCTTCTGGACCGATGACCCAAGTCCGGCGCGTCTCCGTCCCTTCGAACCACGCCCTGGCAAAGCCGTCGCGGGCGTGTCCGCAGGCGGCGCGGTCCATCTGCATCAGCGCCGCCATGTCCGCCGCCTGCGCAGTGCGCGCGGTGCCGTCCCCCGGCGGAACGGCCTCAAGGCAATGGCGCAGCGTGCGCCCGGCGAAGACAAAGCCGGAGCGGGCATAGTTCGCTTGCTGTTCGGCCACGCCGTCCAGTGTGACCGTCCTCCCGCCTGCATGTCCCAGCGCCGCCTGCCACAGCGCAAAACCGTAGTCCTGTCCGCGGTACTCCGGCCGGCAGATGTAGAGCCCGAGGAAGGCGTGCGCGTCGTCGTGGTTCACCACCGAGATCGCTGCCACCGGGGCGCCGTCTATCTCCGCCAGGAAGAAACCCCCGGGATCGGCGTCATGGAAGGCCGGGGCGTCGTCGAGGCCGGGGTTCCAGCCCTCTGCCTGTGCCCAGTCCAGCACCATCGCCAGCTCGCCCTCGGTCATCGCTTTGATCTTCACGGCGCCAATGCCTCTTTCAGGGACCGCGACGAGGCCTGACGGTCGCGCAGGTCGAGTTGCGAATGCAGGTCGACGAGGTGGCTTTTCATCAACTCCTCTGCCCGCGGGCCATCGCCCTTCGCCAGCGCGTCGAGCAGCGCGTGATGCGCGTGTTTCTCGCACAGGGCGCTTTCGCGGCGCCAGTAGAGCGCGATGATCAGCGACGACCGGGCGATGAGCGCGGTGATGACATCGGCGATGGTGCCATGGTCGGCGATGCGGGCGATCTCGATATGGAACTGTCCCGAGAGATGCAGGGCCTTGCCGTGGTCGCCATCGGCCAGCGCCGCGTGCTCTTCGTGGATGTGCCGTTCCAGCGTTGCGAGGTGCGCATCCGTGATGCGAAGCGCCGCGCGCCGGGCCATGAAGGGTTCCAGCAGGGCGCGTGCCTCAAAGACCTCGTGCGCCTCGCGGGTGGAGGGCTGCGCGACGAAGGCGCCTCGGTTGCGCCTGATCTCGACCAGCTGGTGATGCGCAAGCGATTGCAGGGCGGCGCGGATGATCGTGCGCGATACGCCGTAGATCTCTGCCAGCTCGTCCTCGCCCAGCTTGGTGCCCGGTTCCAGCCGCCGCTGGTGGATGGCCAGCGTCAGCGCACCGGCTATGCGGTCCGACTGGGGCAGGCGGGGCTGCATGGCAGACGCGCCCGATGGTGTTTTCTCGAATTCAGCGTTCATGGCGACTCGGTTGTCGCAGGTCGGGAGAACGTGCTCAAGATTCGCCGGTGTTGTATGGGTGTGGAATGGTGATTGTATACAACTTTGTGCTCAATATCTGATCCGCGCCCCCTTCCGTCAGCCTGATTTCGCGGCAGAAAAAGAAAATGCCCGTCCCTGACAGGGTGAATGCTTCCCCGATCACAGGTCTCGCCGCACTGATGACCCAATAACGGACGAGGGACGGACATGGGCGCGACCGGCAAGGACCTGGAACTGGTGAACGTGACCAAGCGCTACGGCGAGACCGTGGCGGTGGATGCCATCAATCACCATTTCGCGCCCGGCACCTACGCCTGCCTTCTGGGGCCGTCGGGCTGCGGCAAGAGCTCGACCCTGCGGATGATCGCGGGCCACGAGACGGTTTCGGACGGCTCCATCGTGCTGGGCGGAACGGACGTGTCCCACCTGCCGCCGGCAAAGCGCGGCACCGCGATGATGTTCCAGAGCTACGCGCTGTTCCCGCACCTCTCGGTGGCCGAAAACGTCGCCTTCAGCCTGAAGATGAAGGGCGTGGACAGGCCCGAACGCCTGAAGCGCGCGGGCGAGATGCTGGAGCTTGTCGACCTGTCGCGGCTTGCCGACCGCTTTCCCGATCAACTGTCGGGCGGGCAGCAGCAGCGCGTGGCACTGGCCCGGGCGCTCATCACGCGCCCGCAGGTCCTGCTGCTGGACGAGCCGCTCTCGGCGCTCGACCCGTTCCTGCGCATCCGGATGCGGGCAGAGCTGAAGAAGCTGCAGCGCGAGCTGGGGATTTCCTTCATCCACGTGACCCACGGGCAGGACGAGGCGCTGGCGCTCGCCGACGAGATCGTCGTCATGAACAACGCCGTAATCGAGCAGGCCGGGTCGGCGCGGGACGTCTTCAACGCGCCGCGCACCGCTTTCGTCGCGCGTTTCCTTGGAGGGCACAACGTCATCGCGCTGCCCGAGGGCAAGGTTGCCGTGCGCTCGGACGCGGTGCGCATGACCGATGCGGGCGCCGGTCGGATGCCCGCGCAGATCACCGCGGTCGAGTACCAGGGCACGCATGTGAACGTCACCGCCGCCGTGGCGGGGGAGCAGGAGGTGACCGCACTCCTGCCCGACGCGCTGTACTTCGCGCAACCAAGACACCCGGGCGAGCCTGTCGGCCTGACCTGGGAAAACGACCAGCAGCACCCGCTGCAGGCCTGACCTGACAATAGGGAGACCAACAGAATGACAATTTCCAGACGACAGCTTCTGAAGACCGGCACGGCCGCCGCCGCGGCCAGCACGCTTGGCGCACCGATGATCTGGGCGCAGAACATCAAGGACGTGACGCTGCGCCAGTTCGGCACCGGCGTGTCGAACCTCAACGAGGTGGCGCAGAAGGTGAAGGAAGACCTCGGCTTCACACTCGAGATGACGGCGCTCGATTCCGACAGCGTGACGCAGCGCGCGGCAACCCAGCCGGACAGCTTCGACATCGCCGACATCGAGTACTGGATCTGCAAGAAGGTCTGGCCGACCGGCAACCTGCAGGCGATGGACGTGTCGAAGATCGCCAACTACGACAAGATCGTCGGCATCTTCAAGGACGGCAAGCTGACGCCCGAGTCGGTGATCGCGCAGGGCACGGCACCGCACACCGTGGGCTTCACCACCGGCCCGGACGGCACCGACTTCGCGGACGAGCAGACCAACTGGATGACGCTCATCCCGACGATCTACAACGCCGACACGCTGGGCATCCGCCCCGATCTGATCGGCCGTCCCATCGACACCTGGGCCGAGCTGCTGAACCCGGAGTTCAAGGGCAAGGCCTCGATCCTCGACATTTCCTCCATCGGGATCATGGACATGGCCATGGTCTGCGAGGCCATGGGCGAGATCCAGTACGGCGACAAGGGCAACATGACCCGCGAGGAGATCGACAAGACCATGGCGATCTTCACCGAGGCGAAGCAGAACGGCCAGTTCCGCGCCTTCTGGAAGTCCTTCGACGAGAGCGTGAACCTGATGGCCTCCGGAGAGGTGGTGATCCAGTCGATGTGGTCGCCGGCGATCACCGCGGTGAAGTCGAAGGGCATCCCCTGCGTCTACCAGCCGCTGAAGGAAGGCTACCGGTCCTGGGGCGGCGGCATCGGCCTGTCGAAGTCGCTGTCGGGCCTCGAGCTGGACGCGGCCTATGAGTACATCAACTGGTACCTCTCCGGCTGGGTCGGCGGGTTCCTGATGCGCCAGGGCTACTACTCGGCGGTGCCGGAAACCTCCAAGGACCACATGTCCGAGAACGAGTGGGGCTACTGGTTCGAAGGCAAGGAAGCGGCCGAGCCGATCACCAACCCCTTCGGCGATGTCATGGCGCAGGCCGGGGAGATCCGCGACGGCGGGTCGTTCGAGGACCGCATGGGGGCCGTGGCCTGCTGGAACGCCGTCATGGACGAGAACCAGTACATGGTTCGCAAGTGGAACGAGTTCATCGCATCGTGAACGGTTTCGCCGCCCCTGCGGGCGGCGACCGGCGGGGGCGCCTGCCTGCGGCAGGCGCCCCCGGACCATCGCATCGTCCGGACAGGGGTCTTGTGCGGATGCTGCCGAGGGGGCGCTGCCCCCGCCCCTGCGGGGCCCCCCGAGGGTATTTTTGCCAAGATGAAGACCCGGGAAGACAGGGCCCGGGAAAACAGGGGAAGAAACCGGTATGCCGAAGTCGCTCAAGAGCCTGCTGATGGTGTCGCCGCTGGCGGCGGTGATGCTGGTGTTCCTCGTGCTGCCGATCCTGATGATCGTGGTCGTCAGCTTCTGGCGGGCGACGGAGTTCTCGGTCATCCCGGCGTTTTCCTTTGAGAACTACGAGTTCCTCTTCGGTTCGCCCGTGACCTACAAGGTCTTCCTGAACACCTTCAAATACGCGCTGATCACCTGGGTGTTCACGCTGGCCATCGGCTTCACCGTGGCCTATTTCCTGGCCTTCCACGTGCGCAGCCAGAACATGCAGATCGTTCTGTTCCTGCTGTGCACCATCCCGTTCTGGACCTCGAACATCATCCGCATGATCTCGTGGATTCCCTTCCTCGGGCGCAACGGCATCGCCAACTCGACGCTTCTGTCGATGGGGGTGATCGACCAGCCGGTGGAGTGGCTGCTGTTTTCCGACTTCGCGGTGATCCTGGCCTTCGTGCACCTTTATACGCTGTTCATGGTGGTGCCGATCTTCAACACGATGATGCGCATCGACCGGTCGCTGATCGAGGCGGCGCGGGATGCCGGTGCCTCGGGGCCGCAGATCCTGTGGAACGTGATCGTGCCGCTGACCAAGCCCGGCATCATGATCGGCACGATCTTCGTGGTGACGCTGGTGATGGGCGATTTCATCACCGTGCGGATCATGTCCGGGTCGCAGTCGGCCAACGTCGGGCGGCTGATCTCCAACGATATCGCGCTGCTGCAGTACCCGAGCGCCGCCGCCACCGCCGTGATCCTGCTGGTGACCGTGCTGATGGTGATCGGCATCCTCTTGCGGTTCGTCGACATCCGGAAGGAGCTTTGAGCGATGCCTTTGCCGACACCGGCCCTGCCGCCCGCCATTGCGGCACATGAGAGCCCGGCCCGTGCGGCCCGGTCCAAGCCCCAGTCCCAGACCAAGTCCCGGAGGACCTGACCCATGGAACCGCGTCCGCGCTCCTTCTACGTGCTTGCCGCCTTTTTCGGGCTGTTCCTGCTGTTCCTCTACGGGCCGACGATCACCATCGCCATCCTGTCCTTCCAGGGGCCCCAGGGCGGGCTGACCTTCCCGATGAACGGCACGTCGGTCTACTGGTTCAAGGACCTGTTCGAGCAGCAGGCCGTGGGCGACATCTGGGGCAGCTTCCGGCGGTCCTTTGCGCTGGGGTTCATGGTCATGGTGACGACCGTGGTGGTGTCCGTCATGGGCGGGCTGGCCTTCCGGTCGCGGTTCCCGGCCTCTGGGCTGCTGTTCTACCTGATCATCACCTCGCTGGTGATCCCGTCGATCCTCGTCTCACTGGGCGTCGGGCTGATGTTCTCGCAATCGGGGATGAAGGTGCACTGGGCGTCCTCCGGCTTCGGCTCGCAGCTGACGTGGACGCTGCCCTTCGGCCTGCTGATCATGTTCGCGGTCTTCAACCGCTTCGACAAATCCTACGAGGAGGCGGCGCGCGACCTCGGGGCGACTCCGTGGCAGACCATTCGCCATGTGGTGCTGCCGATCATCGGGCCATCGCTGATCGGTGTGGCGCTCTTCGGCTTCACGCTGAGCTATGACGAATTCGCCCGCACGCTTCTGACGGCGGGCAGCTACAACACGCTGCCGCTGGAGATCTACGGGATGACGACGAACGTCACGACGCCTGTGCTCTATGCGCTGGGGACACTGACGACGGTGTTCTCCTTCCTGATGATCGGGGTCTTCCTGCTGCTGGTGACGCTGACCGCGCGCCGCAAGGCGAAGGCCGGGTCGGATGCCGGCAAGGGGATGGTATGATCGTCCTCATCAATCCCAATTCCACCGTCCTCATGACCGAGGCGATGACCGCCGTTGCACAGGATGTCGCGGGGCGGATGAAGGTGGAGGGCTGGACCTCGCACGGCGGGCCGCCCTCGATCCAGGGGCGCGAGGATGGCGATGCCGCCGTGCCGCCGATGCTGGAACTGGTGCAGAAGGCCTGCCGCGACGGGGCGGAGGCGATCCTGATCGGCTGCTTCGACGACACCGGCATCGCGGAGGCGCAGAAGCTGGCGCGCTGCCCGGTAATCGGGATCGGGCAGGCGGCCTATCACCTGGCTGCGGCGGTGGGCGGGCGGTTCTCGGTCGTGACGACGCTCGACGTGTCGGTGCCGGTGCTGGAGGAGAACGTCGCCAGCTACGGCCTTGCCCCGTCGCTGGGCCGGATCCGCGCCAGCGGTGTGCCGGTGCTGGAGGTCGAGAAGGCCGAACCGCGGATCATCGACGAGATCCTTGCCGCAGAAGCGGAGGACGGCGTGGGCGCCGTGGCGCTGGGATGCGGCGGCATGGTGGGGCTGATGGCGCGGGCGCAGAAGGAGACCCGGCTGATCCTGGTCGACGGTGTGCGCGCCGCGACCGGTATGGCCCGCGCTCTGATCGCCTGACCGTATAAGCCATTGGGATTGCACTCCGGTTCCGGACGGGCAAAGGTGGCGCCGGAACAGATCGGGGAGGGCGGTTTCATGCGGCATGGTGGCAGGCTTCTGGTGGAGTGCCTCGTGGCACTGGGCGCGCGCAAGGCGTTCGGCGTGCCGGGGGAGAGCTATCTCGCGGTGCTCGACGCGCTGCACGATACCGAAGGCGCGCTGGACTACGTGCTGTGCCGCAACGAGGGCGGCGCGGGGTTCATGGCGGCGGCCTGGGGCAAGCTGACCGGCACCCCCGGCATCTGCATGGTGACGCGCGGGCCGGGGTCCACCAATGCCTCCATCGGGGTGCACACCGCCCGGCAGGACAGCGCGCCGATGCTGCTGTTCGTGGGGCAGGTGGCGACCGACATGATGGGGCGCGAGGCCTTCCAGGAGGTCGACTACCCCGCGGTCTATGGCACCATGGCGAAATGGGCGGTGGAGATCGACCGCGTCGAGCGCATTCCCGAGATCGTGTCGCGCGCCTGGACCGTGGCCACGACCGGGCGGCCCGGTCCGGTGGTCATCGCCCTGCCGGAGGACATGCTGTCGTCCGAAACCGACGCGCCCGCGATTTCAGGCCCGGTCGAGATCCTGCCGCCTGCGCCCTCCGGCCCGGCGGTGGCCAGGGCGCGCGAGATCCTGCAGGGCGCGAAACGGCCGCTCCTGTTCTTCGGAGGAAGCAACTGGACGGAGGCCGGCAAGGCCGCGCTGCGCCGTTTCGCGGAGGAGAACGACATCCCCGCCGTGGCCGTCTTCCGCTATCTCGACATGTTCGACAACCACTCTCCGGCGTTCTGCGGACATTCCGGTGTGGGCATGTGGCCCTCCACCCGGAAGCTGATCGGGGAGGCCGACGTCATCCTCGCTATCAACTTGAGATTCGGGGAAAATTCCACCGGGGGCTACACGCTGCTGAAGGTGCCGGACCCGGAACAGACGCTGATCCACGTGCATGGCAGCGACGGCGAACTGGGCAAGGTTTACCGCCCCGCGCTGGGCGTCCATGCCGACCCGTCCGCCTTTGCGGAGGCGCTGGTGGCGGCGGGTCCGCTGGGGCCGCGCGACGGCACCTGGCGGGCAGAGGCACGGGCGGCCTTCGAGGCGGGATTCGAGCTGCCGGAGCAGCCTTCGCCGGTGGACATGGGCAAGGTCATGGCGCACCTGGCGGAGGTCCTGCCGGACGACGCGATCCTGACCAACGGGGCGGGGAACTTCGCTGTGTGGCCGGGGTATTTCTTCCGTTACGGCGGGGCCCAGCGCCTGCTGGCGCCGCAGTCCGGGGCCATGGGCTACGGGCTGCCGGCGGCCATCGCGGCCAAGGTCGCGCACCCCGACCGCACCGTTGTCTGCTTTGCCGGGGACGGCGATTTCCAGATGACCAGCCAGGAGCTCGCCACCGCCGCGCAGGCCGGGGCGCAGCCCGTGGTGCTGATCCTGAACAACGGCATCTACGGCACGATCCGCGCCCACCAGGAACGCCATTACCCGGCGCGGGTGTCGGGCACCACGATGGTCTCGCCGGACTTCGCGGCGCTGGCCCGGTCCTACGGTTTCCACGGAGAGCGGGTGTCCCGGACGGAGGACTTTGCCGCCGCCTTCGACAGGGCGCTCGCTTCGGAGACGGGCGCGGTGCTCGACCTCGACATTTCCGAGGAGGCGCTGACGCCGCGGGTGACCCTTTCGCAGATGCGTGCCGCGGCGCAGAAATCGGGGCGGTAAGGCGGCACTGGCTGCGGTCTCCGGTCGCTTGAAAAGGTGACCGGAGGTGCGGGCCGTTCAGGTTTCCTTTATCGTTTCAATACAATTCCTTGAAGGAAACACTTCGAGTGTTTCCTGAAGTGCGGGCAACGCTCCCCGCCCGCGCCGATGTATCTGCGGCAAGCCGGGTTGAGAACCCCTTCCGACCGGGTTTTCTGAACGAAACGTGCAGGTTGCGCCCGATGCTTAAGGCAGCGCGCGCCGCAAGATCTGGCGGGGGCGCAACGGCCCCGCCACAACGGGTTAACGCCGCCAGCCACCAATTAACCGGATGTTATGAGGCAAACCGGCCGGTTCGGCCCCCGTTTCCGGCCGGTTGGTAACCTTTGTGCAGGGGCGCGGCATTCACCCTTCGTTTGCAATTAACCTTTGGCACCCGCCCCTCAGGCCTCCGCCCAGAGCCCCTCGGCCAGCGCCTTCAGCCGCAGCGCCTCCTGCCAGCGGTTCGACATCTCGCGCCCGGTGGCGTCGGTCATCGCGTATTCCGGCGGGCCAAGCTCGCACAGGAAGGTCAGCGGCGTCTCGGGGTGCACGGCCTTGTAATGGCCGAAGCCCTCGCGCCAGATCGCGGTGAACAGCTCCAGCCACTTGGCGTTCTGCGGGAAGTCCAGTTGAAGCTGGATCTGCTGGCGGCTGGCGACCCGGCCCTGAAAGCTGTCGCAGCGCTGCAGGATGCGGGTCAGAAGGCCACGTTCGAAGGCGCCCAGCGGCAGCTTCCATTCCCGGTCCACGAGGTAATGCGACAGGTCGCCGGACAGCCGCATCTCCGGCACGGCGTCGATCAGTTCGAGCGTGGTGAAAAGGTCATTGGTGATGCAGTTGCGATGCGTCTCGAACTGCACGGGGACGCCTTCTTCCTCCGACATCTCGATCCAGGTGCGCACCACGGGGATGGCGCCCGCGGTGCTCAGCGGAAAGACCTGCCCGATGAGGTTCACGAAGGGCGAGCCGAAATCCTTCGCCATCTTCAGCGTGTCGCGCAGGGCGGGCACCGACCGGGGGAAGGCCACGATCAGCGGCACCAGCCCGTGGTGGCGGATGTGCGGCAGCACGTCGTGGGCGGTCTGCACGTCGGCGGCGCCGAGGTCGATCGCCAGCCCGTGAAAGCCCGCGTCCTTCACCATGCCGCAGATCGCGTCGTAGGGCAGGGTTTCGCCGCTCTGGTCGTGCGGAGACATTGCCCAGAGCGACTGGAAGACCTGCAGCGTCACGCCGCTTCGATCCGCGCGCTGGTGCCGTTGCCGCGCGGCACGATCCAGACCTCGTCATAAGGGTAGTCCGCCTCCGACTTGGCCGAGAGCTTGCGGATCACCTCCACCTGGAACTCGATCCAGCCCATGGCGTGCGGCGCGGCGCCGTTCTTCTTCATCTCGCCGTCGAGGTCCTTCAGCTGCCAGAAGGGCACGGCGGGAAAGCTGTGGTGCGCGGTGTGATAGGGCATCTGCCAGCAGAGCCAGCGCATCACCGCGTTGGTGCGGGTGGAGCGGGTGTTCTCGAGGATGTTGTCCTCGTGGCTGAGGCCAAGGTGCTCGATGGTGTTCTGCAACTGGTGGACCGGCTTCATCACCACCATCGGCGCCAGCCACAGGAGCACGGCGGCCCAGCTTTGCGTGACAAGCGACAGCACGGCCACGGCGGCATAAAGCGCGGCATGGATGCGCGCCTCGCGGATGACCAGCGCGTGCTGCTCGGGGCGGATGTAGGGTTCCAGCACGATCCCGCGCGAGAACCGCACGATCCGCGCGACGCGGCTTTGCCAGTAGGTGACGCCCCAGAACCACAACAGGTAGGTCTTCAGCGTGTAGGGTTCGCGCGTCAGCTCGCCGTCCTTCTCCCAGTTCTGGGTGTGCTGGTGGTGCGCCCAGTGCTGGATCTTGTCGAAATCGCGGGGGTAGATCATCAGGAATCCGATCAGCCGCCCGAAGATCTCGTTCAGCCGCCGGGTGCGGAAGACGGTGTCATGCGACAGCTCGTGCTGCCCGGCGTAGAGAAAGTTCAGAAGCACCCCGTGCGCCATGAAGAGCGGGATCGACCAGAGGCTTGCCCAGGTGGTCCAGAGCAGCGTGCCGGTCAGGGCGATGGCGGCGAAGTGGCTGCCAAGCTGCAGCGCGCCGCGCAGGTCGGAGCGTTGCATCAGGGCGCGCAGGCGGGTCGGGGCGATCAGGTCGCGGCGGGAAAACGTGGCTTGCATGGCGCGGAGCCTAGGACACTCCCCGCCGTGACGGCAAGCGTCACGCGCGCCGCGCCGGCAGCACCCCACAGGAAATGCCCAAGCCGCAGGCAGCCCGCCGCCACCGGCCGCAGGCACGTCGCCCGCATACGCCGCACCCCGCTCCCTTCATCTTGGTCCAAATACCTCCGGGGGTCCGGGGGCGGAGCCCCCGGCGGGCGGGGGTCCGGGGGGCGGAGCCCCCCGGCGGATCGGCGCGCGGCAGCGCGCCGAGACCGCTCAGGCCCAGCGCCCGCCCGACAGTTCGGTGATCTCGCGCGCCGCCTCGCGCACCGCGGTGCCCAGCTCCGCCACCCGGTCGGGCGAGAAGCGCGCCGTGGGGCCGGAGACGGAGATGCCGGCGCAGGGCTCCCCCTGTTCGTCGCGGATCGCCGCGCCGATGCAGGACATGCCGGGGTGCCGCTCCTCGAGGTCGAGCGACCAGCCGCGCCGCGCGGTCTCCGACAGGTCGGCGCGCAGGGCCGTTTCGGTAGACAGCGTGCCGGGCGTATAGGCGTCGAAGGCGATGCGCTCCATCACCCGCGCCAGCCGGTCGGGGCGCAGCGCGGCGAGGATCGCCTTGCCGGTGCCGGAGGCATGCATGGAGGTGCGCGTGCCCGGCGGAAAGAAGGCGCGGATCGGGTTCGGCGTCTCGACCTGCCCGATGAAGACCACCTCTGCCCCGTCCGGCACGGCGAGGTTTGCGGTTTCGCCGGTGTCGGCCATCAGGCGGCGCATGACCGGGCGGCCGACCTCGGCCACGGAGGTGCGGGCAAGGAACGAGAGGCCGGTGCGGTAGGCCTCGATCCCCACGCGCCATTCCTGCCGCTCCTCGTCGAAGGCGGTGTAGCGCTGGGCCTGAAGGGTCGTGAGGATGCGGTGGGTGGTGGCAGTGGGGATGTCGGTCTCGCGCGCGAGGTCCGAGAGCGTGGCCGACTGCCTGCGCGCCACGGCCGAGAGCAGCATCAGCGCCCGGTCGAGCGACTGCAGCCCGCCGGCGGAACTTTCCTTGAAGGCGGACTTGGGGCGGCCGCGGGGGCGTCTTTCGGGGGGCATGGGCGGCTCCTTTCGGGGAAGTGGCGGGTGGCACGGGGTCGCGCGGGTGGGGGCGTTTCCGGGGTCCTGCGGGACGGAAAAACTCTCTGCGCTGCGGCGTTCCGGGAAAATGAGAAATGGAATCGTGAGGCGGAACAGGGGCTTGCCCCTATTTTCCGCTGAGTGAAAATGTTTTTCAAGAAAATTGCAAGCGCGGGGCGGATCGCGGATGCTGAGCCCGACCGGAGGAGATCCCATGAGCAACCAGAACCCCGTTTTCATTCCCGGCCCGACCAACATGCCGGACCGCCTGCGCGCGAAAATGCTGGCGCAGACGATGGACCACCGGGCCCCCGATTTCGCCGGGGTGTTCCGCCCGATGCTGGAGGACACGAAAAAGGTCTTCGGCACCACCGAGGGGGAGGTCATCACCTTCCCCGGCTCCGGCACCGGCGGGTGGGAGGCGGCTGTGGCCAACACGCTCTCGCCCGGCGACAGGGTGCTGGTGGCGCGGTACGGGCTGTTCAGCCACAAGTGGATCGACCTCTGCCAGCGTTTCGGGCTGGACGTGCAGGTGATCGACGTGCCCTGGGGCGAGGGCGCGCCCGCCGCGCGCTTCGAGGAGATCCTGAGCGCCGACACGGGCCACGAGATCAAGGTCGTGCTGGTGACCCACAACGAGACCGCGACGGGCGTGCTGTCCGACGTGGGCGCGGTGCGCCGGGCGATGGACGCCGCGCGCCACCCGGCGATGATGTTCGTCGACTGCGTGTCCTCGCTGGCCTCCGTTCCGTTCCACTTCGACGCATGGGGCGTGGACGTGGCGGTGTCGGGCTCGCAGAAGGGCTTCATGCTGCCTGCGGGCATGGCGATCACCTGCGTCTCGAAGAAGGCGATGGCGGCGATGGAACACGCCCGCCTGCCGCGCTGCTACTTCGATTTCCGCGACATGCTGGCGAACAACGCCAGGGGCGGCTTTCCCTATACGCCGCCGCTGCAGCTGATCTACGGGATGCGCGGGTCGCTCGACATGCTGTTCGAGGAGGGGCTGGAGACCGTCTATGCCCGCCATGTCCGTCTGGCGGAGGGGGTGCGCTGCGCCGTCTCTGCCTGGGGGATGGAACTGGTCGCGGCCGCGCCCGAGCTTCGCTCGCCGACGGTGAGCGCGGTGCGCGTGCCGGAGGGCTTCGACAGCAACGCGCTGACCGATCATGCCTACACGGCCTACGGCGTGTCCTTCGGCGTCGGACTGGGGCAGCTGAACGGCAAGGCCTTCCGGATCGGGCACCTGGGGATGCTGACCGACGTGATGGTGCTGTCGGGGCTGGCCACGGTGGAGATGGCGATGGCCGACCTGGGCTACCCGGTGCGGCTGGGCAGCGGGGTCGCGGCGGCGCAGGAGCATTACCGGTCGAGCCGGGGCGCGGGCGCCCTGCGCGACGCGGCCTGAGGCGGGAGGCGGCGATGCTGGATGCGATGACCGAAGCCTCGGCCCTGACGATCGACGACGTGCGCGCAGCGCATGAGCGGATCCGCCCGCATGTGCGCCGGACGCCGGTGCTGCGGTCGGATTACCTCGACGCGCTGACCGGGGCGGCGCTGCACTTCAAGTGCGAGAACCTGCAGGAGGCAGGCGCCTTCAAGGTGCGCGGCGCGACCAACGCGGTCTTCGGGCTGGATGCGGCGCTGGCGGAGAAGGGGGTGTGCACGCATTCCTCGGGCAACCATGCGCTGTCGCTGTCCTGGGCGGCGGGGCGGCGGGGCATTCCCTGCCACGTGGTCATGCCGCGCACCGCGCCGGAGGCCAAGAAGGACGCGGTGCGGCGCTATGGCGGCACGATCACCGAATGCGAGCCCTCGACCACCTCGCGGGAGGCGGTCTTTGCCGAAGTGCAGGCGGCGACGGGCGGCGAGTTCGTGCACCCCTACAACGACCCGCGGGTGATCTGCGGGCAGGCGACCTGCGCGATGGAACTGCTGGAGCAGGTGGAGGGGCTGGAGGCCGTGGTGGCGCCCATCGGCGGTGGCGGCATGATCTCGGGCACCTGCCTGACCCTGTCCAATGTCGCGCCGGAGGTTGCGGTCTTTGCCGCCGAGCCGCAGAACGCCGACGACGCGGCGCGGTCGCTGCAGGCGGGGCGGATCATCGCGGACGATGCCCCCGACACGGTGGCGGACGGGCTGAAGGTGCCGCTCAAGGAAAACACGTGGCATTTCGTGTCGCGCTTCGTGACCGACATTCCGACCGCGACCGAGGCGGAAATCGTGGACGCGATGAAGCTGGCGTGGAAGCATCTGAGGGTGGTGATGGAGCCGTCCTCTGCCGTGGCGCTGGCGGTGGTGCTGAAACACCGCGCGCGGTTCGCGGGCAAGCGCGTGGGCGTGATCGTGACCGGCGGCAACGTCGACCTGGACCGCCTGCCGTGGATGGCGGGGTGACGGGCCCGCGGTGGCCTTGACGGCCGCCGGGGCAGGGGTGGCCTGAAAGCCCACCCTACGGGATGTCGCGCCCGGCGGCTGGGCCGGGCGATGTCCGGGCCGGTGGCTTGGGCGGATGACGGTAAGGCCGCGAGCGCGGCCGGTGGCAAGACAGTCCGCGAGTGCGGCGGATGACGAAACAGAGGGAGACGGGTGCGATGAAGGACATGAAGACGTTCGACGACTACGAGGTGGGGTTCGACATTCCGGCGCTGCCGGGCATGGACGAGGCGCAGATCCAGACGCCGTGCCTCGTGCTCGACCTCGATGCGCTGGAGCGCAACGTGAGGAAGATGGGCGACTACGCGGCGGCGCACGGGATGCGGCACCGGGTGCATGGCAAGATGCACAAGTCGGTGGACGTGGCGCTTCTGCAGATCGAGATGGGCGGCGCCTGCGGCGTCTGCTGCCAGAAGGTGAGCGAGGCGGAGGTCTTTGCCCGCGGCGGCATCCGCGACGTGATGGTGTCGAACCAGGTGCGCGACCCGCTGAAGATCGACCGCATGGCGCAGATCCCCAAGCTGGGCGCGCGGGTGCTGTGCTGCGTCGACGACCTTGCGAACGTCGAGGACCTCTCGGCGGCGGCGCGGCGGCACGGGACGCAGATCGAGTGTCTCGTGGAGATCGACTGCGGCGCCGGGCGCTGCGGTGTGACGACGACATCCGAGGTGGTGGAGATCGCGCAGGCGATTGCCGGGTCGGAGGGGCTGAAGTTCGCCGGCATCCAGGCCTATCAGGGCGCGATGCAGCATCTCGACGCCTATGCCGACCGGAAGGCGAAGATCGACGTGGCGGTGGCCATGGTGAAGGAGGCGGTCGAGGGGCTGGCTTCCGTGGGCCTCGGCTGCGACATCGTCGGCGGCGGCGGCACGGGGTCCTATTACTTCGAGACGGCCTCGGGCGTGTACAACGAGCTGCAGTGCGGGTCCTACGCCTTCATGGATGCGGATTACGGGCGCATCCTCGACGCCGACGGCCGGCGGATCGACCGGGGCGAGTGGGAGAACGCGCTGTTCATCCTGACCTCTGTCATGAGCCACGCCAAGGCGGACAAGGCCATCGTCGACGCCGGGCTGAAGGCGCAGTCGGTGGATTCGGGTCTGCCTGTGGTCTTCGGGCGCGACGACGTGGAATACGTGAAGTGCTCGGACGAGCATGGCGTGGTGACGGACCCGGCGGGCGCGCTGAAGGTGAACGACCGGCTGCGGCTGGTGCCGGGGCACTGCGACCCGACCTGCAACGTGCACGACTGGTACGTGGGCGTGCGCAAGGGCAAGGTCGAGACGCTCTGGCCGGTGTCGGCGCGCGGCAAGGCGTACTGAGCCTTTGCCTGCGGTTTCGGGGCGCCTTGGGCGCCCCGATCCGCCGGGGGGCGCCGCCCCCCGGACCCCCCGGAGGTATTTTTGCCAAGATGAAGGGGGGATGTCGGGGGTTCCGGCGTCTGGGCTGGACGGTGGCGGCTGGCGCGGTTGCGGGGGGCGAGTCCGCGCCTGTTGCTTGCCGAGGCTGGCCGGCGGCGGCTGGCGATCTGCCCGGATGCCGGGGGCACCGCGGGGGCGGCCGGGAAACGAAGGGCCGGGGAACCGGCGGGTGAGACAGGAGGGTGATGCCATGAAGGATACGCCGCAGCAGGGCGATGGGGTGCTCATCGTGGGCGAGGAGGTCTGCAGGGAACTCGTGGGCCGGGGGGAGGCCTTTGCCGCCGTCGAGGCGGTGTTTGCCGCCATGGCCTCGGGTCAGGCGCGGAATTTCCCGGTGGTGCGGGAGGCCATCGGGCATGCCGACGCACTTTACGGCTTCAAGTCCGGGTTCGACCGGGCGGGCATGGTGCTGGGGGTGAAGGCCGGGGGCTACTGGCCGGGCAACATGGGCCGCGGGCTGACCAACCACCAGTCGACGGTCTGCCTGTTCGATCCGGACACCGGGCGGCTTTCGGCGCTGGTCGGCGGCAACTACCTGACGGCGGTGCGGACGGCGGCCTCTTCGGCTGTATCCATCGCGCATCTGGCACGGCGGGACGCGAAGGTGCTGGGCATGGTGGGCGCCGGGCACCAGTCGGCCTTCCAGTTGCGGGCGGCGGCGGAGCAGCGGGCCTTTGAGAAGGTCGTGGCCTGGAACCCGCACCCGGAGATGCTGCCGCAGCTGGCGGAGGTGGCGGCGAGCCTCGGCCTGCCGTTCGAGGCGGTGACGCCGGAGGCGCTGGGCGCGGAGGCGGATGTGATCATCACCATCACCTCGGCCTTCGAGCCGCTCTTGATGCGGGACTGGATCCGGCCCGGTACGCATGTTGCCTGCATGGGCACCGACACCAAGGGCAAGATGGAGGTCGACGCGGCGCTTCTGGCGGCGGCGACGGTCTTTGCCGACGAGGTGGCGCAATCGGTCAGTATCGGCGAGGCGCAGCACGCGGTGGCGGCGGGGCTGCTGGCGGAGGGCGACATCACGCCCATCGGCGCGGTCATCAACCGGGCGCACCCCGGCCGGACCTCCGATGCGGAGATCACCCTGTTCGACGGGACGGGCGTGGGGCTGCAGGACCTCGCGGTGGCCTCTGTCGCGGCGCGGCTGGCGGAGGAGCAGGGCGTGGCGGCGCGGGTCGTGCTGTAGGCCGGGGGCGCGCATGGGCAGAGAGGCACTGGGGCTCAGGGGCTTCCGGGCCGGACGGATGAGGGGCGGGGCTTTCGGGCTGCGCCCCTTCGGTTTGCGGCTGTCCGGACGCCGGGACCGGGCGGTGCGCGGCGCGTCGGTACAGGCGGGGCGATGGGGCCTGTTCTTGCGGGCGTGATCCGCTAGAACGGGGGCAAGGGCCGGAACCGGCCGGGGAACTTGGAAGGGGAGGATGGCATGACGACCATCAACGCGCTCTTGGCGAAACATCCGGGCGAGGCGCCGGCGATCGGCGGGCCGGGCCGGGACTGGCTGGATTACGACGGCCTCCGGGCGCTGACGGAGCGGGTGCGCGAGGACCTGCGCGCCGCCGGTGTCGGGCCGTCCGACCGGGTGGCCATCGTGCTGCCGAACGGGGCGGCGATGGCCACGGCCTTTGTCACCGTGGCGCAGGCGGCCTGCACCGCGCCGCTGAACCCGGCCTACCGCGAGGACGAGTTCGCCTTCTATCTCGAGGACCTGAAGGCCAGGGCGATCATCCTCGAGGCGGGTTATGACGGGCCGGCGCTGGCGGCGGCGCGGCGCTTCGGTCTGACGGTGCTGCGGCTGGCGGAGGACCCCTCGGTGGCGGGGGTCTTTGCGCTGACGGCGGAGGGCGAGGTCACGCCGGCGGAGGGTGACATGCCCGGCGCGGAGGACGTGGCGCTGATCCTGCACACCTCCGGCACCACCTCGCGCCCGAAGATCGTGCCGCTCTTGCAGTCGAACGTGGCGGCCTCGGCCGGTCACATCGCGGCCTCGCTGTCGCTGGAGCCGGGCGACCGCTGCCTGAACGTGATGCCGCTGTTCCACATCCACGGGCTGGTGGCGGCGGTCTCGGCCTCGCTGGCGGCGGGGGCGTCGATCTTCTGCACCGGCGGCTTCAACGCGCTGAACTTCTTCGCGATGATGAAGGAGGCGCGGCCCACCTGGTACACCGCCGTGCCGACCATGCACCAGGCGATCCTGTCGCGCGCCGGGCGCAACGCGGATGTGATCGCGGAGGTGCCGCTGCGCTTCCTGCGGTCGTCTTCGGCCTCGCTTCCGGCGCAGGTCATGACGGCGCTGGCGGAGACCTTCGGCGCGCCGGTGGTGGAGGCCTACGGCATGACCGAGGCCGCGCACCAGATGTGCTGCAACCCGCTGTCGCGGCAGAAGCCCGGCGCGGTGGGGATCGCGGCGGGGCCGCAGGTGGCCATCGCCGACGAGGCGGAGGACCGGCTGACCGGGGGCACCGGCGAGGTCGTGATCTCCGGCCCGAACGTGACGCCGGGCTACGAGGGCAACCCGGAGGCCAACGCGAAGTCGTTCTTCGAAGCGGAGGGCCGGCGCTGGTTCCGCACCGGCGACCAGGGTGCCTTCGACGCCGACGGCTACCTGTTCCTGACGGGGCGGCTGAAGGAGATCATCAACCGCGGCGGCGAGAAGGTGTCGCCGCTGGAGGTGGACGGGGTGCTGATGGACCACCCGTCGGTGGCGCAATGCGTGGCCTTCGCCTGCCCGCACCCGAAGCTGGGCGAGGAGGTTGCGGCGGCGGTGGTCCTGCGCGAGGGCATGTCGGCGGACGAGGCGGAGATCCGCGCCTTTGCCACGGAGCGGATGGCGGCCTTCAAGGTGCCGGCGCGGGTGGTGATCCTCGACGAGATCCCCAAGGGCGCGACGGGCAAGATGCAGCGCATCGGCATGGCGGAGAAGCTGGGGCTGGTGTCCTGACCGGCACGCCCGCGGCGGGTGTCGCGGGTGAGTATTTGGAAAGCAGAGAAGCAGGGGCGTCGGGCGCGGGCCGGACGGGGTGACATGCGGATATGTATCTTTGGCGCGGGGGCCATCGGCGGCTACATGGGCGCGAAGCTGGCGCAGGCCGGGGCCGAGGTCTCGCTGGTGGCGCGCGGCCCGCACCTGGCGGCGATGCAGGCGGACGGGCTGCGGCTGATCGAGGAGGGGACGGAGACGGTGGTGCCGGTGCGCGCCTCTTCGGATGCGGCGGAGCTGGGCGAGCAGGACTACGTGATCGTGACGCTGAAGGCGCATTCGGTGCCCGGCGTGGTGGACGCGATGTCGCCGCTGATCGGCGCGGGGACCTGCGTGGTTTCGGGAGTGAACGGCGTGCCGTGGTGGTATTTCCACAAGCACGGCGGGGACCTGGAGGGCACGCGGCTCGAGACCGTCGATCCCGGCGGCCGGCAGTGGGACGGTTTCGGCCCCGACCGGGTGCTGGGCTGCGTGGTTTACCCTGCGGCGGAGGTGATCCGGCCGGGCGTGGTCAGGCACGTGGAGGGCAACCGGTTCTCGCTGGGCGAGCCTGACGGCAGCAAGTCGGAGCGTGCGCTGGCCCTGTCGAAGGCGCTGACCGCGGCGGGGCTGAAGGCGCCGGTGCGGCCGAGGCTGAGGGACGAGATCTGGGTGAAGCTCTGGGGCAACCTGTCGTTCAACCCGATCTCGGCGCTGACCCACGCGACGCTCGACGTGCTGTGCACCGATCCGGGCACGCGCGCTGTGGCGAAGGCGATGATGCTGGAGGCGCAGGAGATCGCCGAGAAGCTGGGCGTGAAGTTCCCCATCGACGTGGAGCGGCGGATCGACGGCGGTGCGGCGGTGGGCGCGCACCGGACCTCCATGCTGCAGGACCTCGACGCCGGGCGCCCGATGGAGATCGACGCTCTGGTGGCCTCGGTCCAGGAGCTGGGCCGGCTGACGGGGGTGGCGACGCCGGCGATCGACACGGTGCTGGCGCTGGTGGCGCTGCGCGGCAGGGTGGCGGGGCTTTACTGAGGCCGCGCCGAAAGACTGGGTTTACGGCGCGCCGGCATCGGGGTTTGTCTGGAGCAGGGCGGCGCTGCGGGGCGCCTGCGGGCAAGATGGCCGGGCAGGACCCATGCGCGGCCGAGACAGGAGGGAGAGCGCGATGTCGCGACCGAAGGTTCTGGTAAGCCGCCGCTGGCCGGAGGCGGTGGAGGCCGCGCTGGCGGAGCGCTACGACGTGACGTTCAACACGGAGGACAGGCCGCTCGACACCGCGGCCTTCCGGGAGGCGCTGGCGACGCACGACGCGATCCTGCCCACGGTGACGGATGCCATGGGCCGCGCGGTCTTCGACGGGATCGAGGCGCCGCGCTGCAGGGTGCTGGCGAATTACGGCGTGGGCTTCTCGCACATCGACACGGAGGCTGCGGCACGGCTCGGCATTGTGGTGACGAACACCCCGGACGTGCTGAGCGACTGCACGTCGGACATCGCCATGACGCTTCTGCTGATGGCGGCGCGCCGGGCGGGCGAGGGCGAACGCGAGGTCCGTGCCGGGGCGTGGACCGGCTGGCGGCCCACCCACCTCGTGGGGACGAAGGTGACCGGCAAGACGCTGGGCATCGTGGGCTTCGGGCGGATCGGGCAGGAGATGGCGCGCCGGGCGCATCATGGTTTCGGCATGCGGATCCTCGTCCAGAACCGTTCTGCCGTGGCGCCGGAGGTGCTGGGGGCCTGCAACGCGCGGCAGGTCGAGAGCCTGGAGGCACTGATGCCCGAATGCGACTTCGTCTCGCTGCACTGCCCGGGCGGGGCTGCGAACCGGCACCTCGTCAATGCCGCGCGGCTGGCGCTGATGAAGCCCGGCGCCTTCCTGATCAACACCGCGCGCGGCGAGGTGGTCGACGAGGCGGCGCTTGCCGAGGCGGTCGGCGCGGGGCGGCTTGGCGGTGCGGGGCTCGACGTCTTCGACGGCGAACCGGCGGTCGATGCGCGGCTCCTCGACTGTCCGAACATCGTCGTTCTGCCGCACCTCGGCAGCGCCACCCGGGAAACGCGGGAGGCCATGGGTTTCCGCGCCCTCGAGAACCTCGCCGCTGCGCTGTATGGCAGGGCGCCGCCCGACCGCGTCGCCTGAAACCGGCTGCCCGCGCCCCGTGGCTGTTTCTGCCGCAAGGGGCCCGCCTTCGCCCGGCCGCAGGCATGGCGGCACCGTCGTCACAGGTATTTGGACCAAGATGAAGGTGTAAGCGCGGCGCCTGTCCTTCATCTTGGTCCAAATACCTCGGGGAGTCGCGCCGCAGGCGCGGCGGGGCAGCGCCCCCCTTCGCGCGTAGCGCGACAGGCGCTGTGGCAAGCTCTGTGCGATCCGGTCGGAGGAGCGGAGGCTTGGTCCGAGGCGGCGCGGGCGCAGCCCGCGCGGGTCGGCGCGCGTCAGCGCGGCGAAACCCTTATCGGGACGGGACGGGTGCGGCGGGCGGGTCTGCGTGTTTCGATGGCAGGGTGTCGCGGGAATGCCCGGATTTGTGGCGCAGCAAAGCGGGCTTGCTTTACATCGGAGCGCCTGGCGGGTCATCTGTCGGGCAGGACATCACCCTGGAAGGCACCTCATGGCGATCACCGCAAGCATCCGGCATCTCACACATTACAAGTACGACCGGCCGGTCACCCTGTCGCCGCAGATCGTGCGCCTGAGGCCGGCGCCGCACAGCCGGACCCGCGTGATCTCGCATTCTCTGAAGGTCGGGCCGGAGGGGCATTTCGTCAATCACCAGCAGGACATCTACGGCAACTGGATGGCCCGCTTCGTGTTTCCGGAGCCGGTGACGGAGTTCTCGATCGAGGTGGACCTCGTTGCGGACATGACGGTCTACAACCCGTTCGACTTCTTCCTCGAAGAGGGCGCGCGGGAGTGGCCTTTCGACTACCCGGCGGAGATCGCGGGCGACCTGGCGCAGTACCTCAAGGCGGTCGACCTGACGCCGAAGGTGAAGGCCTGGGTCGACAGCGTCCCGCGCGAGAAGACCGGCACGGTGGATTTCCTCGTGGCGCTCAACGCGCGGCTCGAGCAGGAGATCGACTACCTGATCCGCATGGAGCCGGGCGTGCAGACGCCGGAAGAGACGCTGGAGAAGGGCTCCGGCTCCTGCCGCGACACCTCGTGGCTGCTGATCAACATCCTGCGGCGCTTCGGCTTTGCCGCGCGCTTCGTCTCGGGCTACCTGATCCAGCTGAAGCCCGACCTCAAGGCGCTGGACGGGCCGTCGGGCACGGACCACGACTTCACCGACCTGCACGCCTGGTGCGAGGTCTACCTGCCGGGCGCGGGCTGGATCGGGCTTGACCCGACCTCGGGCCTGCTGACCGGCGAGAGCCACATCCCGCTGGCCGCGACGCCGCATTATTCCAACGCAGCCCCCATCGTCGGCGGGTTCACCGGCGATCCGGACACGCAGACCGCCTTCAACTTCGAGATGGAGGTGCACCGCGTCGCGGAACATCCGCGCATCACCAAGCCGTTCAGCGAGGAGAGCTGGCAGGCGCTCGACAAGCTGGGGCGCGAGGTCGACGCGGTGATGGAGGCCGAGGACATGCGGCTGACCATGGGCGGGGAGCCGACCTTCGTCAGCATCGACGATTTCGAGAGCGCGGAGTGGAACACCGCCGCCGTGGGCCCGACGAAGCGGATGCGGGCCGACCTGCTGATCCGCCGCCTGCGGCAGCGTTTCGCGCCGGGCGGCTTCCTGCATTACGGGCAGGGCAAGTGGTATCCGGGCGAGACCCTGCCGCGCTGGACCTTCAGCCTGTTCTGGCGCCGCGACGGGGAGCCGATCTGGAAGAACCCCGACCTCGTCGCGCCGGAAACGCAGTCGGGCGCGACAAACGCCGATTCCGAGAAGTTCATGGAGACCTTCGCGGAGACCTTGGGGATCGAGCCGGAGTTCGTCCGGCCGGCCTACGAGGACCCCGCCGAATGGGTGCTGAAGGAGGCGGGGCTGCCGATCAACGTCACGCCCGAGGATCCGAAGCTGAAGGACCCGGAGGCGCGCGCCCGGATCGCGCGGGTCTTCAACCGCGGTCTGACGGAGCCTGCCGGTCACGTGTTGCCGATCCAGCGCTGGCAGGGGAAGGCGGCGAAGTCGTCCTGGGTGTCGGAGCATTGGAAGACGCGGCGCGGGCATCTCTACCTGATCCCCGGCGACAGCCCCGTGGGCTTCCGCCTGCCGCTGGGCACGCTGCCCTATATCCCGGCCTCCGACTATCCCTATACCTACAGCGCCGATCCGAGCGTGCCGGTCGCGGCGCTGCCGAACTTCCACGCGGAACTTGAGCGCCGCCGGAAGGCGATCCTCGAGGAGCTGGAGCGCATCGCCGCCGAGGAGGCGGACGTGCTGCCCGATGTCACGCAGGAGCGCAGCCAGCCGGTGTCGGGGGTCAAGCCCGAGGAGGGCGGGCGGCAGGCGCGGCAGAACCCGATGAGCATGGACGGCGTCGACCCGGCGCTGGGATACGTGCGCACCGCCATCGCGGTGGAGCCGCGCGACGGGCGGCTGTGCCTGTTCATGCCGCCGGTGGGCACGCTTGAGGATTACCTCGAACTGCTTGCTGCGGCCGAGACGACCGCCGCAGAGCTGGGGCTGCCGATCCACATCGAGGGCTACGCCCCGCCGTCCGACAGCCGGTTGAACGTGATCCGCGTGGCGCCCGATCCGGGCGTGATCGAGGTGAACATCCACCCCGCGCAGAACTGGCAGGACTGCGTCGACATCACCACCGGCGTCTACGAGGAGGCGCGGCAGTCGCGGCTGGGCGCCGACAAGTTCATGATCGACGGCAAGCACGTCGGCACCGGGGGCGGCAACCACGTGGTCGTCGGCGGCGCCACGACCCACGATTCGCCCTTCCTGCGGCGCCCGGACCTGCTGCGGTCTCTGATCCTCTACTGGCAGAGGCACCCGGCGCTTTCCTACCTGTTCTCGGGGCTGTTCATCGGGCCGACCAGCCAGGCGCCGCGGATCGACGAGGCGCGGCACGACACGCTTTACGAGCTGGAGATCGCGCTGGCGCAGATCCCCGATCCGGGCGAGGACTATCCGCAGCCCCAGCCTTGGCTGGTGGACCGGCTGCTCAGGAACATGCTGATCGACGTGACCGGCAACACCCACCGGGCGGAGCTGTGCATCGACAAGATGTTCTCTCCGGACGGGCCGACCGGGCGGCTGGGTCTTCTGGAGTTCCGCGGCTTCGAGATGCCGCCGGACCCGCGCATGAGCCTTGCCCAGCAGTTTCTGATCCGGGCGATCCTCGCGCGGCTCTGGAAGAACCCGATCAAGGGCCGGCCGGTGCGCTGGGGCACGCAGCTGCATGACCGGTTCATGCTGCCGCATTTCGTCTGGGCCGATTTCCTCGACGTGCTGGGCGACCTGCGCGACAACGGGTTCGACCTGCGGCCGGAGTGGTTCGAGGCGCAACGCGAGTTCCGCTTCCCCTACGCGGGCGACGTGACCTACCAGGGCGTGAACCTCGAGGTCCGGCAGGCGCTGGAGCCCTGGCACGTGCTGGGCGAGCGTGGCGCCATCGGCGGGACGGTGCGCTATACCGACAGCTCGGTGGAGCGGATGCAGGTGCAGCTGACCTCGCTGAACCCCGACCGCTACACGGTGACCTGCAACCGCCGTGCCGTGCCGCTGACCGCGACGGAGACGAGCGGCGTGAAGGTGGGCGGCGTGCGCTTCAAGGCGTGGCAGCCGGCGGAGGCGCTGCATCCGGTGCTGCCGGTCGATGCGCCGCTGGTCTTCGACGTCTTCGACACGTGGTCGGGGCGGTCCATCGGCGGCTGCACCTATCACGTGGCGCATCCGGGCGGGCGCAACTACGACACCTTCCCGGTCAACACCAACGAGGCCGATGCCCGCCGCCTTGCGCGGTTCGAGAAGTTCGGCCACACGGCCGGCGCCTTCTGGCCCGCAAGCGAGGTCCCGCACCCGGAGTTCCCGATGACGCTGGACCTGCGCCGCTCGCCGGGGGTGTGATCCATGGCGGAAGGGAGGGCCGCCAAGTCACGCCTCAAGGCGATCGAAGGCTATCGGCCGCCCGAAGGGGTGGCCGACGAGCTTCTGCGCGCCGACGGCACGGTGCGCCCGGTCTGGAAGCCGATGATCGAGTTCCTCGCCAGGACCTCGCCCGAGGATCTGGCGGCGGATTTCGCGCGCGGCGACCAGTACCTGAAGGACGCGGGCGTCTATTACCGGCAGTACACCGACAGCGATTCCACCATGCGCGACTGGCCGCTGTCGCACATCCCGGTGATGATCGCGGAATCCGAATGGGCCGACCTGGCCGAGGGGCTGATCCAGCGCGCCGACCTGCTTGAGGCGCTGATGGCGGACCTTTACGGGCCGGGCGACCTGGTGAAGAAGGGGCTGCTGCCGCCGCAGCTGGTGGCCGACAACCCGGAGTGGCTGCGCCCGCTGGTGGGCGTGCAGCCGCGTTCGGGGCATTACCTGCACATGATCGCCTTCGAGATCGGGCGGTCGCCGGACGGCAGCTGGCTGGTGCTGGGCGACCGGACGCAGGCGCCCTCGGGGTCGGGCTTTGCGCTGGAAAACCGCATGGCCACGACGCGGACCTTCACCGATTTCTTCCCGGAGGCCAACGTGCACCGGCTGGCGGGGTTCTTCCGCTCGTTCCGCGACAGCCTGACCGGGCTGAAGGGGCCGGGCGGCGGGCAGGTGGCGATCCTGACGCCGGGCCAGCACACCGACACCTATTTCGAACATGCCTATATCGCGCGCTACCTGGGCCTGCTGCTGCTGGAATGCGCCGACCTGACGGTGACGCCGGACGGGCTGATGGTGCGCACGATCAACGGGCTCGAGCCTGTGTCGGTGCTGTGGCGCAGGCTGGACGCGCGCTTTGCCGACCCTCTGGAGCTGGACGAACGTTCGGCCATCGGGACGCCGGGGATGGTGTCCGCCCTGCGCGCGGGCACGGTGTCGATGCTGAACGCGCTGGGGTCGGGTGTGCTGGAGGCGCGGGCGCTGATGGCCTTCCTGCCGCGGATCTGCGAGCAGGTGACCGGCGCGCCGCTGAAGCTGCCCAACATCGCGACATGGTGGTGCGGCCAGCGGCGCGAGCTGGCGCATGTGCGCGAGAACCTCGAACGGATGATGATCGCGCCCGCCATGTCCACCGACCTGCCGTTCGAGATGGACGGCTCGACGGCGCTGGGGGGGCGGTTCCGCTCCACCGCGCAGATGGCGGTCCGCGACTGGCTGGAGGCGAACGGCGCCGACCTCGTGGGGCAGGAGGCGGTGACGCTGTCCACGACGCCCGCGATGATCGACGGCAAGCTTCTGCCGCGCCCGATGGTGATCCGCGCCTTCGCCGTGCGCACCCCGCAGGGCTGGGAGGTGATGCCCGGCGGCTATGCCCGCATCGGCCGGACGGAGGACCCCACGGCGCTGGCGATGCAGTCCGGCGGATCGGTCGCGGACGTCTGGGTGGTGGCCAGGAAGCCGGTGAAACCCGACAGCCTGACCCACACCGGCGGCGCGCCCTTCGTGCGCTATCGCTCCGCCCGGCTGCCGGCGCGGGCCGCCGACAACCTCTTCTGGCTGGGCCGCTACGTCGAACGGGCCGAGTTCGCCATGCGCACGCTGCGCGCCGTGCGGCTGAGGCGCGACGACAGCGGTCTGGGGCACAGCCCGCTGTTCGACATCTTCGACGACATGCTGAGCGGCCTCGGCATGGACGACGACCAGGTGATCCCGCAGGGGCTGCTGCGCCTTTTCGAAAGCGCGCTGACCTGCGCGGGCAAGGTGCGCGACCGGTTCTCCGACGACGGCTGGTACGCGCTGAACGAGGTGACGGCGCTGGCCCGCACGCTGTCGGGCGAAGAGGCGGAGGACGTGGACATGGCCCGCCCCATGAGCCAGCTCCTGCGCAAGAACGCGGGCTTTGCGGGGCTTGTGAACGACAACATGTTCCGCGCCTCCGGCTGGCGCTTCATGACCATGGGGCGCTGCGTCGAACGCGGCATCCAGACCGCGCGGCTGCTGGCCGCCTTCGCCGACGAGGAGGCGCCGCCCGGCGGGCTCGACGCGGCGATCGAGATCGGCGACAGCGTCATGACCCACCGCCGCCGCTACTCCGTGGTGGCACAGCGCGAGACGGTGGTGGACATGCTGGCCCTCGACCCGGACAACCCGCGCTCCATCTTCTCTCAGGTGGAGATCCTGAGGGCCGAACAGGCGCGCCTGCCGCAGCCCTACGAGGGCACGCAGATGGGCGACACGGCGCGCGCGCTCCTGCGGCTCGAGACCGACCTTGCCGTCGCCACGCCGGAGACCGTGACCACCGCGGACCTGCTCGGGGTGGCGGAGCGGCTGATGGCGGTGTCGGATGCGCTTGGCGCGCGCTACATGAACTGAGGGGCAGATGCCTGTTCAATACGACATCACGCTGGCGATCCGCTACCTGTACGAGAGCCCGGCCACCGCGGCGCGGACGCTGCTCAGGATGCTGCCGCTGACCAACGCGCGCCAGCGGCTGATGGCGGGGCATGTCTCGGCCGATCCCGAACCGCAGCTGCGCAGCGACGAGCGCGACTTCTTCGGCAACGCGCTGACGGCGATGACCTTCGAGGAGGCGCTCGAGGACGTCTCCTTCCGCTTCCAGGGGCGGATGATGTGCCACCGGCCGGAGGCGCTGATGGACCTCTCGCCGCCGCTGGGCCTCCTGAAGGAGGACGTGGCAGCGGAACACGCGCTGGGACCGGAAAGCCCGCACCACTTCACCGGCGCCTCCGAACGGGTGCGCCCGGTCAGGGACATCACCGCCTTCGCGCGCGACGTGACGAACCCGGCGCAGACCGCGCTGGAGGCGGTGACCGCGCTCAGCACGGCGCTGCACGAGGCCTTCGCCTTCGACCCGGAGGCGACCGACGTGGCCACCGATCCCGCCGAGGCCTTCCGCCAGAGACGCGGCGTCTGCCAGGACTTCAGCCACGTGATGATCGCGGGGCTGAGGTCGGTGGGCGTGCCTGCGGGCTACGTCTCGGGGTTCCTCAGAACCACGCCGCCCGAAGGCCAGCCCCGCCTCGAAGGGGCCGATGCGATGCACGCCTGGGTGCGCGCATGGTGCGGGCGCGAAACGGGGTGGGTGGAGATCGACCCGACAAACGACCTGCGCGTGGCGCAGGACCACGTGGCGGTGGCGGTCGGGCGCGACTACGCCGACGTGGCGCCGGTCAAGGGCTCGCTGCGCAGCGCCGGGCCGCACACGACGGAGCACAGCGTCGACATGGTTCCGACCGACGAATAGGCCCGGCACGGCACCCCATACGGGCCGCCGTCCCCGGAACCGCCGGACCGCTCCCGACCTTCATCTTGGCGAAAATACCTCGGGGGAGCCGCCTCGGGCGGCGGGGGCAGCGCCCCCACCGCGCGGGCCTTGCCCGCGCGCGGATCGGCGCGCGTCAGCGCGGCGAAACCGGCAACCCCGCTCAGGCGAAGAGGCCGGCGTAGGCCTCGCGCAGCACGTTCTTCTGGACCTTGCCCATGGTGTTGCGGGGCAGGGCGTCCACGACGATCAGGCGGCGGGGATGCTTGAAGCGGGCGAGCTTCCCGGCCACGTCGGCGGCGATCGCGTCGAGGTCGGGGGTGGCGCCCGTCTCTGCCACCAGCAGGCCCACCGGGGTCTCGCCGAAATCCGGGTGGGGCACACCGATCACCGCGCTTTCCAGCACGCCGGGCTGGTCGTCCAGCACCAGCTCGATCTCCTTGGGGTAGATGTTGAACCCGCCGGAGATGACGAGGTCCTTGTTGCGCCCGACGATCACCACGTAGCCCTCCGCGTCGATCATCCCGAGGTCGCCGGTGATGAAGAAGCCGTCCTCGCGCAGCTCGGCGGCGGTCTTCTCGGGCATCTGCCAGTAGCCCTTGAAGACATTGGGGCCGCGCACCTCGATCACGCCGATCTCGCCCTGCGGCAGGTCGGCGCCGGTCTCGGGGTCGCAGACCTTGAGCTCCACCCCCGGCAGCGGGAAGCCCACGGTGCCGGCGCGGCGTTCGCCGTCGTAGGGGTTTGAGGTGTTCATGTTGGTCTCGGTCATGCCGTAGCGTTCGAGGATGCGGTGGCCGGTGCGTTCCTCGAAACGGACATGGGTTTCGGCCAGCAGCGGCGCGGAGCCGGAGACGAAGAGCCGCATGCCCGCGGCCAGGTCGCGGGTGAAGCGCGGCTCGTCCAGCAGGCGGGTGTAGAAGGTCGGCACACCCATCAGCGCGGTCGCTTCGGGCATGCGGTCCAGCACGGTGGCGGCGTCGAACTTCGGCATGAAGATCATCGCGCCGCCCGCGACGAGCGAGACGTTGGTGGCCACGAAAAGCCCGTGGGTGTGGAAGATCGGCAGCGCATGGATCAGCACGTCGTCCGCCGTGAAGCGCCATTCGGTGGCGAGGACGGCGGCGTTCGACAGCAGGTTGTCCTGTGTCAGCATCGCGCCCTTCGACCGCCCGGTGGTGCCGGAGGTGTATAGGAAGGCGGCGAGGTCGTCCTTCGTGCGGTCCACCGTCACGAAGGTGTCGGGCTGGCCCGCGGCAGAGGTCGTCAGCGTGCCCGTGCCGTCGGCGTCCATCGTCTCGACGCGCGCGCCGAGGCGGTCGGCGATGGGCTCCAGCACCGGGACGGAGGCACTGTCGCAGACCACGACCTTCGCGCCGCTGTTCTCGATGAAATAGCTCAGCTCGTCTGCGGTGTAGGCGGTGTTGAGCGGCAGGAAGATCACCCCGGCCTGCACGCAGGCGGCGTAGAGGGCGAGGGCCTCGGCGCTCTTCTCGACCTGCATGGCCAGCCGGTCCCCGGGTTCGAGGCCGAGCGAGGTCAGCACATGGGCGATGCGCGCGGCGTTGCGGACAAAGCTCGCATGGGTCAGCGTCGTCCCGTCGAGCATGTGCAGGAAGGGCGTGTCCTTGCCTTCGTGCTTGCCGAAAAGGGCGTCGTAGAGCGGGTTGGCCATCGCATCACCTGTCCTGAATTCGCGGTCCGGGGTGTTCTGGCGGAGCCGGTCGCGGATGTCGAGAGGGCGGGGGTGATGGAAGACGGAGCGTCGCTCATCGCCCGCCGGGGATCGTGCAGGATGGACCTGTGGCGCGGCGTTTGATGCACGAAAACGGGCGTTCAGAGGTGGACCGCGAGGGATCAGGCTCGCGGCGTGGGGCGGGGGCGCGCCGGGATCGTGCCCGAAGGGCCGATGGAGGGGCGCTTTCTGCATGGAAAGGGGCGTTTGGCGTGGGGTCGGAGGCTTTTCCGGCTCGCGTGAGGCCGGGGCACGCGCATGTCCTGCACGGCGGGCCGCTGGCCGGGCGTCTGCCGCACGGAAAGGGGCGTTTGCGGTTGGATCGGAGCGATCGGTGAGGGACGCGGAGGGTAGCGGGCAATGACCGAAGACCGACGCGTGAGCGCGGTGGTGCCGGGAGAGGCCGGACCTCTCCCGTAACGTGCGGGCCGGTCAGGCGGCGTCGCGGAGGACGGCGCGGGTGGTGCGGGCGAGGCGGCGGATGCCTTCCTCCAGCTTCTCCGGAGGGTTCAGCGTGAAGTTCAGCCGCATCCCGCCGTGGTCGCGGTGCGCCGGGTCGAAAACGCTGGAAGGGGAGATGCACACGCCTTCCGCCAGCCCTGCGCGCATCAGCGCGTCGGTGTTCAGACGGCTGTCGCGGGCGCGGGCCCAGACGAACATGCCGCCCTCAGGCTTTTCCCAGGTGAACCAGTCGGAGAGGTGTGTCTCCATCGCGGCGCAGAGCGCATCCCGGCGCGCCCGGTACATCGACAGGATGTGCGGGCGGATCGCCTCCGGCACGCCGCGTTCGAAGGCCAGCGCGGTGACCATCTGGCAGAGCCCGGAGGAGAACATGTCGGTGCCCTGCTTGGCGGCAGAGAGCGCCTCGATCATCGCGGGGTCGGCGATGGCCCAGCCGATGCGCAGGCCGGGGGCCAGCTCCTTCGACACGGTGCCGAGGTAGATCACCGGGCTGCCGGGGCCGGCCATCTCCAGCATGGTGGGCAGGGGGGCGCCGTCGTAGTAGAGCGCGCCGTAGGGATCGTCCTCGACCAGCCATGTGCCGGTCTGGCGGGCGGCGTCGATCAGGGCGCGGCGCCGGTCCGTGCCGACGAGCCGCCCGGACGGATTGGAGAAGTTCGGCACGGTGTAGGCGAACTGCGCGCCGGTCATGGCGGCTGTCGGGTCGAAGCCCGCATCCTCCAGCACCATGGGCCGGTAGTCGGGCATCCGCGCGCGCCATGTGTCGAGCGCGCCGAGGTAGGCAGGCGTCTGCACGGCGATGGTCTGGCCGGGCATCACCAGCGCCAGCCCGAGGGCGGCCAGCGCCTGTGTGCCGCCGGTGGTCACCAGCACGTTGTCACGGGTGAGCGGCAGCGCCTCGGTGGAGAAGCGCGCGGCGATGGCGTCGCGCAGCCGGGGCTGTCCGGGCACCGGGCCGTAGGCCAGCGATTCCGCCGGGAAGTCCCGCACCGCTTCTTTAGCCAGGTCGGCCAGCGCCTCCACCGGCCAGGCGGAGGGATCGGGCAGCCCGCCCGCCAGGTTGATCAGGCCGGGGATCTGGCCCGCGGCGAGGAAGGTGGAGGTGACATCGTTCGTCTGGCTGAGCCAGTCGGCGAAGGGCGGGTGGGACATGGCGCGTCTCCGGTCGGATGGATGGGGCGCGGGGCAGGGACCGGGTCCGCCCACGTGCCGGGACTGGCCGTCCTTAACACGGAAAAGTTGCCCGGGCGTAGCCCCGGATTGGAAGTTTCCGCAGGGGCAACTCTTGTGGGTACCGACATAAGTGGCGGTCTGCACGCGCCCAGGCCACAAAATCTGTGCCTTTTTTCGCCTAATTTCGGATTAGGCCCTGTCTACTGAACAAAGATGATTTAGTGTTTCCGCCAATGAGACACGGGAAAGGAACGTGCATGGGGCTCCGGGGGTGGCGGCGTGCAGGCAAGGCCTGTGGTGTGATGGTTCTGGCCATGTGCCCGGGTATCGCGCCCGCGCTCGACAGCATCAATTTCCAGTACGTCGGCGACGTGTCGGAGGAACTGCGGGACATCCTGCGGGCCGTTTCGACCTTGTCGGAGATCGAGTCGCGGGAAGAACAGCCGCCGCAGGACGTCATGGCCGCGGCGCAGGGCGACTACACCCGGCTGGTCGAGGCGCTTTATGCGCAGGGCTACTACGGGCCGAACGTGCGCATCCGCATCGACGGGCGCGAGGCGGCGACCATTCCGCCGTTCGAGACGCCGGACCGGATTTCGCATATCGACGTGATCGTGGAGCCGGGCAAGCGGTTCGTCTTCGGCGACGCGGTCGTGGCGCCGGTGGCACCGGGCACGCCCGAGACCGAGCAGTTCGACAGCGGCGAGCGGGCGCGGGCCAGCGCCGTGCGCAACCGCACGCAGGACGTGATCACCGGCTGGCGGCAGGTGGGCAACGCCACGGCGCGGGTACAGGACCAGTCGATCACCGCGCGCCACGAGGCCGGTATCCTCGACGTGATCGTGCGCATCGACCCGGGCCGTCAGTACCGCTTCGGCGAGGTGATCGTGACCTCCGACAGCGCGGTCAAGGACGCGCGCATCCGGCAGATCGCGGGCATCCCGCGCGGCGGGGTCTTCGATCCCGACGAGGTGGACAAGGGCGCGGAGCGGCTGCGCACCGTCGGCACCTTCCGGTCGGTCACGCTGGAAGAGCGGCCCGGGCCGGGCAACGAACTGGACATCCTGATCGACGTCACCGACCGCAAGCCGCGGCGCTTCGGCTTCGGCGCGGAGCTGTCCTCGAACGAGGGGCTGAAGCTGACCTCCTTCTGGCTGCACCGCAACATCTTCGGCGGGGCGGAGCGGTTCCGCATCGACGGCGAGGTGCGGCAGCTTGCCGGGCAGGACGTGAAGCCGGATTACGAGATTTCCGCCCGGTTCGAGAAACCGGCGGTCTACGGGCCGGACACGCTGTTCTTTGCCACCGCCTCGGTCAGCTACGAGGAAGAGCCGGATTACATCTCGCGGCAGGCGGGCTTTGGCATCGGTGTCAGCCAGGAGTTCAGCGACACGCTGACCGGCGAGATCGGCCTGACCCTGTCGCGGTCGGAGATCACCGACCTCTACCTGCCGGGCGAACCGGAGCGGACGCTGGACGTGCTGGCGCTGCCGGTCTCGCTGACGTGGGACAAGCGCGACGATCAGCTTGACGCGCGCAACGGATTTTTCCTGCGCTCGGCGGTGGAGCCGTTCACCATCCTGTCGGGCGACGACGCGGGCGCGAAGTACGATTTCGACGCGCGGTACTACAAGGCCTTCATGGAGGACGACGCGGTGGTTGCCGCGGCGCGCCTGCAACTGGGCGGCCTGTTCGGGCCGGAGGCGGCGGATGCGCCGCCGGATTACCTGTACTACTCGGGCGGCGGCGGCACCGTGCGCGGCCAGCCCTTCGAGTCGCTCAATGCGCTCTATTCCGATGGCACGCGCCTTGGCGGGCGCAGCTTCGTCGGCCTGTCGGGCGAGGTGCGGGTCGACGTGACCGGCAAGCTGGGCATCGTGGCCTTTGCCGACGCGGGCTACATCGGCCCCGAAAGCTTTTACGACGGCAGCGGCGACTGGCACTCCGGTGCCGGGATCGGTGCGCGTTACAAGACGCCGGTCGGCCCGATCCGCTTCGACATCGCAGGGCCGGTGTCGGGCGATACGGGCGACGGCGTGCAACTCTATATCGGGATCGGGCAGGCCTTCTGATGCGGCTTCTCCTACTTTGCCTCTGCCTGCTGTGGCCCTTTGCGGTCGTGGCGCAGGACGAGAACAGCGACCGCGGCTATATCCAGGGGCTTCTGGAAGACGCGCTGTCGAACGACAACATGACGGTGCGGCTGGAAGGGTTTCGCGGGGCGCTGTCGTCGCGCGCCACGGTCGACCGGATCACCATCGCCGATCCGCAGGGCGTCTGGCTGGAGGCGGCGAACGTCGCGCTCCAGTGGAACCGCAGCGACCTGTTGCGCGGCCGGGTCGAGATCCAGGAGATCTCGATGGAGACGCTGTCGCTGCCGCGGCTGCCCAGTGCCCCGTCCGAGACGCCGGCGCCCGAGGCGCGCAGCGCCTTCGCGCTGCCCGACCTGCCGGTGGCGCTGATCCTCGAACAATTGCAGGTCGACACGGTCGAGCTGGGCGAGGCGGTGATCGGCGAGGCGGCGCAGCTGCGCGTGACCGGCTCTGCCTCCCTCCAGGGCGGCGAGGGGCAGGCGGAACTGAACATCGAGCGGCTGGACCGAGGCGGGCAGATCGCGCTGACCGGCAGCTATTCGAACGGCACGCGGGTGCTGGGGCTGGACCTGTCGGTGCGGGAGCCCGAGGGCGGTCTTGCGGTGTCGCTGCTGGGCGTGCCGGGGGAGCCGTCGCTGGCGCTGACCCTTCAGGGCAATGCGCCGATCGACGATTTCGAGGCGGAGCTGACGCTGGCGACGGACGGCACCGAACGGCTGGCCGGGACGGTGATCCTGCGCGCCGACGGCAACGAGGACACGCGCCGCTTCCGGATGGACGTGGCGGGCGACGTGGCCTCCCTGGTGGCGCCGCAGTACCGCGAGTTCCTGGGCGACAACGTCTCGATGACGGCGGAGGTGCTGCAGCAGGCGGACGGCGCCACGGAGCTGAGCGAGCTGGAACTGAGCGCGGAGGCGCTGCGGCTGACCGGCTATGCCCGGATCGGGGCGGACGGCTGGCCGGAGCGGCTGGACCTTCAGGGCGGGATCACCCCGCCGCAGGGCGAGCGCGTGGTGCTGCCGATCCCGGGGGCGGAGACCAGCGTGGCGGGTGTCACGCTCGAGGCCGCGTTCAACGCCGAGGAAGGCAACGGCTGGAGTCTTCAGACCGTGGTCGAGGGTTTCGACCGCGAGGGGCTGGGCACCATCGACCGGCTGGCCCTGTCGGGCAACGGCGAGATTGCGCGCGACGAGACGCGGGTCACGGGGACCGTGCGGCTTGGCGTGTCGGACCTCGGGCTGGACGATCCGGCGCTGGCGCAGGCGGTGGGCCCGGCGCTGAACGGCACGCTCGATTTCGGCTGGCAGCCGAGTTCGCCGCTGCTGATCACCGATCTCGACCTGTCGGGCGCCGACTACGGGCTGGACGGCGAGGTGTCGGTGAGCGCGCTGGACGCGCTGAACCCGGTGATCTCGCCGGATGTGCGGCTGAGGGCCGACAACCTGTCGCGCTTTGGCGCACTGGCGGGTCTCGACCTCGACGGTTCCGCCGAGGTGCGGATCAGCGGGGCGGTGCTGCCGTCCTCGGGCGGGTTCGACATCGCGCTGAACGGCACGACGCGCAACCTTGCCACCGGCATCGCGCAGGCCGACCCGCTGCTCGCGGGCAGCGGATCGATCCGGGTGGAGGCGCGGCGCGACGAGACCGGGCTGTTTGCCGACGTGCTGCGCATCGCCACGGCGGCGGCGCAGATCAACGGCACGGCGCAACTGGCCAGCGGCACCGGGCAGGCGGACCTCGACATCGTTCTGAACGACACGGCGCTGCTGCTGCCGGGGGTCGATGGCCAGTCGGACATCGCCGTGACGGCGGTGCAGGGGCCACAGGGCTGGGACATCGACCTGAAAGGCACGATCCCGGACGTGGCAGAGGTGCAGTTCGACGGCACGGTCGATCCGGAGGCGCAGAACGGTCCGTCGATCATCGGCGCGCTCGAGGCGCAGGTGTCGCGGCTCTCGCCCTTCTCCGAGCTTGCGGGGCGCGACCTGTCGGGCGCGGCCAACCTGTCGGTGAACGGACAGGGCGTGGTCGGCGCGCAGACTTTCGAGGCGACGGTCGAGGCGCGGACGACCAACGTGTCGGTGTCCATCGACGCGGTGGATGCGCTGCTGGACGGCGTGTCGGACCTGTCCTTCACCGCGCGGCGCGGCATCGACAAGCGGTTCGAGCTGCAGGACCTGAAGTACGACGGGCTGGGCACGATCCGGCTGGACGGGACAGTGACGGGGTCTTCGCTGGAGGATGCGGAGGTCGACGGCAAGTTGCTGGTCGACGTGCCGAACCTCGCGCCGCTGAGCGGTGTCGCCGGGCGGCAGATGTCGGGCAGCGTGCTGGCCAACGTCGATGCGACGGGGCAGGTGATGCAGGGCCCGCTGACCCTGCGCGGCAATGCCCGGACGCAGGACGTGGTGACTGGCCTCGACCGCTTCGATCCGCTGCTGACCGGGCGGTCGGACCTGCAGTTCGATGCGCGGCGGAATGCGGAAGGGCTCTATACCCTGAGCGCGTTCACCTATCGCGGCATCGGGACGATCACGCTGGACGGAACGGTGACGGGCACCTCGCTGGAGGATGCCGCCATCGACGGCCGTGTGCAGGCGGACCTGCCGCGGCTGGCACCTTTGTCCGGTTTGGCCGGGCGGGAAATGTCGGGTGCGGTGATCGCCGATGTCACCGCCTCGGGCACGATCATGTCCGGGCCGCTGGAGGTTTCGGGCACGGCATCGACGCGGGACGTGGTGCTGTCGCTGCCCTCCGTCGATCCGCTGCTGGCGGGGTCCTCCTCGCTGCGCTTCGCGGCAGAGCGGGACGCGGAGGGACGCTATACCCTGAGCGACCTGAACCATGACGGCGTCGGCACGGTCACGCTGGACGGCACTGTGTCCGGTTCATCGCTCGACGATGCGGCCATCGACGGGCGCGTGCAGGCGGACCTGCCGCGGCTGGCGCCGCTGTCGGGCCTTGCGGGACGGCAGCTGTCGGGCGCGGTGGTGGCCGATGTGCGGGCCAGCGGCACCCTGATGTCGGGACCGCTCGACCTGTCGGCGGACGTGCAGGCGCGCGACGTGGCGCTGTCGATCCCGGCGGTCGATCCCCTGCTGCGCGGCACCACGACGCTGAACGTCACCGCCTCGCGCGATGCGTCGGACGTCATCACCGTGTCGTCGCTGTCGCTGGACGGCGCGGCGAACCTGCGCTTCTCCGGAACCGTGGCGGGGCTGATGGACGACGGGCAGCTTCGGGTCGACGGGCGGGCGCAGGGCAGCATGCCCAACCTTTCCGCGCTGGCCGGGCTGACCGGGCAGGCGCTGCGCGGGTCGGTCACCTTCGACACCGATATCGCGCTGGTGCAGCCGGACGGGCCGGTGGACGTGACCGGCACGGTGACGGCGCAGGGCCTCGGCATCGGCAACCCGACGCTGGACCCCTTCCTTGCGGGCACCACGCGGGCCGACATCGACATCCAGCGCACCGCGGGCGGCGCGCTCAGGATCGAGCGGCTGGTGGTCGACGGCTCTTCCATCGACGGCTCGGTCAGCGGGTCGCTGTCGGGGCAGGCGGCGGACCTGAGGCTCGACGTTTCGGTTGCCGGTCTGGAGCGGCTGGTGCCGGAGCTTCCGGGCACCGGGACCGTCTCGGGCACGGTGCGGCATTCCGGCGGACCCTGGCAGGTGGACCTGAACGGCACCGGGCCGGGCGGGGTTGGCGCGCGGGTCAGCGGCACGGCGGCGCAGGATTTCTCGACCGTCAACCTGAACCTGAACGGCACGGCGCCCCTGGGGCTGGCCAATGCGCGGCTGGCGCCGCAGTCGATCACCGGCGTCCTCAATTTCGAGGTGGCGGTGAACGGGCGGCCCTCGCTTGCGGCGATCAGCGGGCGCGTGTCGACCACCGGCGCGCGGTTGGCGGTGCCCTCGCTCGACATCTCGCTCGACGGGATCGCGGGTGGCGTGGGGCTGAACGGCGGTCGGGCGGAGCTTGACCTGACGGGCAACATCTCGACCGGCGGGCAGGTGCGGATCACCGGGCCGATCACGCTGTCGGCGCCGTACAACGCGCAGCTCGTCGCAACGCTGGTCGATGCCGGGCTGCGCCGCGCGGACGTGTTCGAGACCACGGCGGACGGGCGGATCACCGTCGACGGGCCGCTGACCGGCGGTGCCCGGATCGCGGGCCGCATCGACCTTGGACAGGTCGAGGTGCGCATCCCCAACATCGGGCCGAGCTACCAGGCGCTGGACGGGCTGAAGCACGTCAACATGCCCTCGGACGTGGCGCTGACTCTGAAGTTCGCGGGGCTTGGGCCGAAGGTGCAGGCGGCGCAGGGCGGGGACGGCGGCGCGCGCGCGGCCTATCCCATCGACCTGACGGTGAACGCGCCGAACCGCATCTTCGTGCGCGGGCGCGGGCTGGACGCGGAGCTGGGTGGCTCCCTGCGGCTGACGGGCACCACGGCGGACATCGTGCCGGTGGGGCAGTTCGACCTCGTGCGCGGTCGTCTGGACCTGCTGGGCCGCAGGCTGGACCTGACGGTCGGGGAGGTCGCGCTGCGCGGCAGTTTCGACCCCTACATCCGCTTCGCCGCGGTCAGCCGGGTCGAGGACACGGAGATCACCATCTCGATCGAGGGGCCGGCCACCTCGCCGGAGCTGACGGTGACCAGTTCGCCCGACCTGCCGCAGGACGAGGCGCTGGCCTTCTTCCTCTTCGGCCAGTCGGTCACGAACCTGTCGCCGTTGCAGGCGGTGCAGCTGGCCGCCGCGATCCGGACGCTGTCGGGGCAGGGCGGGCTTGGCCTGACCAACGAGCTGCGTAACGGCCTTGGTGTCGACAACCTCGACATCGGCACGTCGGAGGACGGCACCGCCGAGGCGCGGGTCGGCAAGTACATCTCGGAGAACATCTACACCGACGTGGTGGTTGGCAGCGACGGTACGAGCGAGATCAACCTGAACCTCAACGTCACGGATTCGGTGACGGTGCGGGGACGGGTCGGGTCCGACGGCACCAGCGGCCTGGGCGTGTACTTCGAGAAGGACTACTGACGCATAACCCCGGAGGGGGCCGTGTGAAGGACAGGGCCGGGGGCGGAAGCCTCCGGCCCTGTCCTTTGGGGCTTAAGGCTGCGGACCTGTGAAGCGGGACGCGAACGCCTTGCGCGTGGTCGGGCCGGTCGCTTGGCAGGGCCTTGCATGTGATGTGGCGCTGCGGTTGTGCCGGGACGGGGCCAGAGAGCCGGCCCTGTCGGCCGAGACGTGGCTACTCCGCGTCGGGCTGGTTCGGCGGGGCGGCGCGGGTGAAGGCGTCGATGCCGTCGAGCGTGGCGTAGATCCGGGCGATGTTCGGCCACTTGTCGGTGGCGATACCGAAGCGGCGGTTGTTCCAGACCTGCGCATAGAGGCAGATGTCCGGCAGGCCCGGCGTGTCGCCGATGCAGAAGGTGCCGGTCTCCGGCGAGGCGGCGAGGATGGTTTCCAGCGCCTCGAAGCTTTCGGTGACCCAGTGGGTGAACCACTCCTTCTGCGCTTCGGCGGAGGCGCCGTAGGAGCGGGCGATGTATTGCAGGACGCGCAGGTTGTTCAGCGGGTGGATCTCGCAGGCGACGGTATAGGCCAGCGCCCGCGCCTTGGCCCTGAGCACCGGATCGGCGGGCAGGAGCGGCGGCTCGGGGTGGACGTCGTCGAGGTACTCGATGATCGCCAGCGATTGGGACAGCAGCGTGCCGTCGTCCAGTTCCAGCACCGGCACCAGCCCGGCGGGGTTCTTGGCGAGGAATTCGGGCGTCCTGTGGGCGCCCTCCTTCAGGGGCAGCGCGACGTAATCGTAACCCAGCCCCTTGAGGTTCAGCGCCGCCCGCAGCCGGGTCGAGGTGGAGGAGCGGAAGTAGTTGTGCATGATCATGCCCGTCAGCCCCGTGGTCCGATGCCGAAGGTCAGGTCGGGCAGCCCCATGATCGAGACGGTGCAGGTGTCGCCGGAGGTCAGCGCGCCGACGCCCGCGGGCGTGCCCGTCATGATCAGGTCGCCGGGTTTCAGCGTCATGGAGCGGGACAGGATGGAGATCACCTCCGGCACGGTCCAGATCATCTCGGCCAGGTCGCCCTCCTGCCGGACGGTGCCGTTCACGGTGAAGCGGATGCTGCCCTCGGACAGGTGGCCGGTGCGGCTGACGGGGTGCACCGGGCCGATCACGGCGGAGTTGTCGAAGGCCTTCCCGAAGTCCCAGGGGCGGCCCAGCTCTTTCGCGGCGGCCTGCAGGTCGCGCCGGGTGAGGTCGTTGCCCGCGGCATAGCCCCAGATGTGCGAGAGCGCGTCCGCCTCGGCGATGTCGGCGCCACCGGTGCCGAGCGCGACCACGAGCTCTGCCTCGTAATGCAGGTCCTCGGTTTCCGGCGGGTAGGGGATGGTGGCGCCGTGGCCGACGACGGCGTCGGCGGGCTTGGTGAAGAAGAAGGGCGGTTCGCGGTCCGGGTCCTTGCCCATCTCGCGGGCGTGGGCGGCGTAGTTGCGCCCGACGCAGAAGATGCGGCGCACCGGGAAGCGGTCGGCGCTGCCGGCCACCTCGACGGAGGGTTGCGGCTGGGGGTCTATGACGAAGGACATGGTGCGATTCCCGTTCTGGCCGCCCGGCGGGGCCGGGCCTTGCCGGATCAATAGCGCAATCCGCGGGGCAGGTCAGTCATCCGTTTTCGGCGCGGCGCCGGGACGGGGTGGGGGCTGCGCGCTATTTGCCATGGTGCGCGGGCTCTTCGCGGGGCCTGCGGTCTGCCGGCTTGGCAGAGAGGCGCCGCCCGGATTATCCATGACGGGGGCCGAGAGGGGGGAACGCGGGTGCTCGACATGCTTTATCCTGTGCTGTTCGTGGGCGGCACCGTGCTGATCGCCTGGACGGTCTATTTCGCGGTGCGGCTGTTGGCGGGGCAGCGCTTCTCCGACGACACGCAGACGCTGGCGGGATCGGTGATCATCCGCGTCTCGGCGCTGCACGGGCTGATCCTTGCGCTGGTCTTTGCGCAGGAGCTGGTGGATTACACCCAGCTTCAGGGCAACCTGACGGAGGAAGCCACAGCCATCGCCGACATCTGGAACGACGCGGCCCGCTACGGCGAGGATGTCCCGGCACAGGTCCAGCCCGCGCTGACGCGCTACACCCATCTGGTGGTGGAGGAGGAATGGCAGGAGCTGGCCGCCGACCGGGCGCTGAGCGCGGAGGGCTGGCAACTGCGGGAGAAGATCTACCTTGCCGTCCTCGACCTCGAACCCCGCACCGCGCGGGAGGAGGACCTGCGGACGCACATGGTTCACAAGGCGCAGCTGATCGCGGAGCTGCGGCAGGAGCGCCAGAACACGGCGCTGCACGAGGTGAACATGCTGTTCTGGGTTGCGGCGCTGTCGGGGCTGGTGCTGGTGACGGTGCCGTATTTCGTCTTTTCGCCGACGCGGCTGCACCTGATGCTGCTGAGTGTCTACGGCGCGTTCAGCGGGCTGGTGATGTACGTGATCTACGCCTTCTCGGACCCGTTCGAGCAGCCGGGCGCCCTGAGCCCGGTGGCCTTCCAGCAATTGCTGAGGACGGAGATCGGCGGCTCCTAGAGCCAGTCGAAGAGCGCCGCCAGGTCGGGCTGCGGTGTGACCGGCCCGTGTGCCATGGTCATCCGTGTCACCGGCCAGCCCAGCATCACGCGCAGGGCGGCGCGGGCGTCGTCGCGCGGGGCGGTGGCCAGCCGGAACTTTCGCGGCACGCGGGGGGCGGGGGCAGTCATGCCGTCGAGGCGGGCCACGACCGACCGCCACCCGCGATAGCGCCGGGGCGACAGGTGCTGCACGAGGTCGGTGAAGTGGATCGTGCCGGAGGGGCGGTGGAAGGGCACCAGCTCCCGGGCGAGGCGAGTGGGAAACAGGACCATGTCGAAGACGCCCTGCCAGACAGCGGGGGCGGTTTCGACCACCTGCGCGCGTTCGGGCCCCGCGACGCCGGGGGCCGTCCAGACAGCAGCGTCGGGGAAGGCCGTGGCCCAGTCCGCCAGCCAGGTGTCGTGCAGGGCGTTCGGTGCAAGGATGTGGGCCACGGGACCGACGCCGGCCAGTGCGGCGCGCAGGTCGTCGGTCAGGCGGACGGGCGAATGCACCCACAGCCCGCCGTCCGGCAGCCGGGCCACGATCATCCGGGTCGGATAGCTGAACCCCAGCGCCGCCACGACGTCCGGGCCGCCGACGCTCCAGAGATTGTCGTCGAGGCGGTCGAGCATGGGCATCGTCCTGTGTGAGGGGCCGAGAGGGCGTCGCGCGCAGGGGCGGTGGCCATCCGCGCAGGCGCATCGGACCACAGGCGGAAGGGCAAAGCAAACACGAAGGGCGGGACCGTGGCCCCGCCCTTGCGCCTGTCTTCAAAGGATACGTCAGATCGCGGCCAGTTCGCCGGCGAGGTCCTTCATCTCTGTCCCGCCGGCCATCAGGCGGCGGATCTCGTCGTGGGTCAGCTCGCCCTTCTTGCCGGAGCCGATGACTTCGCCCAGGGCGAGGAAGGTGAAGCGGTCGCCCACGAGCTGCGAGTGGATCTCGTTGTGGGTGATGAAGATGATGGCGATGTCGCCGCGCTTCTTCACCCGCATGATCGTCTTCAGCACTTCCATCTGCTGCTTCTGGCCGAGCGCGGAGGTCGGTTCGTCCAGGATCAGCACGCGGGCGCCGAAGTAGATGGCGCGCGCGATGGCGAGGGTCTGGCGCTGGCCGCCGGACATGGTGCCCACGGCCTGCGTCGGATCGGAGAAGTTGATGCCGATCTTGGCCATCTCGTCATGGGCGATCTGGTCCATCTCGGACATGCGCATGGTGCCGAGCGGCCCCTTCAGTTCGCGCCCCATGAAGAAGTTGCGCGTCACCGACATGAGCTGGTTCAGCGCGAGGTCCTGGTAGACCGTGCCGATGCCAGCGGCCGTCGCATCGCGCGGCGAGCGGAAGTTGACCGGCTTGCCCTCGATGTAAAGCTGGCCGGAGGTCGGTTCGTGCACCCCCGCCAGCGTCTTGATGAGGGTGGACTTGCCGGCGCCGTTGTCGCCCAGAAGCGCGTGCACTTCGCCGGGGTAGACCTCGAGGTTGACGCCGTTCAGCGCGGTGAAGGGTCCGAACTTCTTGATGACGTTCTCGACGCGGAGATAGGGTTCGGTCATGTCGCGCACTCCCTGTTCCGGGTCGTCGGTGTCTGGACGGTGACGGTCATCATATCCCCCCCGTGATGCGCTTGCGGATGCGTTCGTTGGCGAAGACCGCGGCCAGCAGGATGGTGCCCACGAAGACGCGGAACCACGACCCGTCGATCCACGGGATGAAGAACACGGCGTTGGCCACGAGCCCCACGGTGATCGCCCCGAAGGCCACACCCAGGATGGAGCCGAAGCCGCCGGTCATCAGCGTGCCGCCGACAACGGCGATGGCGATGGCGAAAAGCTCAAGCAGGTTGCCCTTGGCGGCGTCCGCGGTGTTGGTGTCGAACACCTGGCAGGCGGCGAACATGGTGGCGCAGAAGGCGGTGAACATGAACAGGCCGATCTTCAACCTTGTTGGTGGGAACGCCGTTGGCGCGGGCCGCGTTCTTGTCGTCGCCGGTGGCGTAGATCCAGTTGCCGAGCTGGGTGCGCGACAGGACGAACCACGCCACGCCCGCGATCACCAGCCACCACAGGAAGCGCGCGTCGAAGCCTGTGACCCACTGTTCGCCGCGCCGGTTGAGGTTGCCGCCCAGCATGAACCACGCGTCGTAGAACCAGCCGAAGACCTCGCCGCCGAGGATGTTGGCGAACCAGGAGGTTTCCTTGAAGTCCTGCAGGCCGGAGATCTGCGTCGACTGGTTGATGAGCCGGTAGGAGGCCTCGGTCGCGCCGCGCAGGAAGAACAGGAACGCCAGCGTCACGATGAAGGACGACAGGCCCGACCGGACCACGATCGTGCCGATCACCCAGCCGAGGAAGAGCGCCGCGGTGAGCGCGATCAGGAATGCGGCGACGGGCAGGCCGGGCGGGATGCCCAGCGGCAGGAAGCCGTATTTCAGCACCATGGCCATGATCATCCCTGTGAAGCCGATCATGGAGCCGATGGAAAGGTCGAATTCGCCTGCGATCATCAGGGCGGCGGCGCCGGTGGCGATGATGCCGTACTGTGCGACGATGGCGATGTTGTTCTTGAGGCCGAGCGGATTGAAGGCCTTGAAATCCGATGCGATGGCGAGTGCCACGACGATCACCAGCATCACGCTGAACGCGCCGACTTCGGGCCGCCGGAGCAGTCTCTGAAGCCCGGATTCCCTCACAAGCCTGTCCGCTTCGCTGCGATCAGACATCCTGTCCCCCTTTTTATCGATTGGGTCCCGTCCTCCCGACGGGCAAGGTCTCTTGCAAGAAGGGGGACAGGCGGTTGTCCGTCTGTCCCCCCATTGTCACCTTACAAACAATGCCGGTGCCTCAGCGGTTCACGCCGGCCTGGTCTGCCACGTCGCCTGCGTTCGACGCATCGACGAAGCCCGGGCCGGAGGGCACGTCGGAGCCCGGCAGCATGCCCGCGTTGGTGTTGTAGAGATGCAGGAAGATCACCGGCAGGTAGCCCTGCAGGCGCTGCTGCTGGTCGATGGTGTAGGCGACCTGGCCCGCCTCGATCAGGTTCATCACGCCCGGAGAGAGGTCGAAGCAGGAGAGGTGCACGTCGGCGCCCACTTCCTCGACCGCGGCGGCTGCGGCTTCGCAGACGTGCGGGCCGGTGGCCAGCAGGCCGTCGATCGACTCGTCCGCCTGCAGTGCGGCCGCGGTGCGGGTCTTGATCTGCGCCACGTCGTTCGACACGTCGATCATGTTCAGGTCCATGCCCATCGCGTCGAAGTAGCCCTGGCAACGGTCCGCAAGCGCGGTGTTGTAGGCTTCCTGGTTGAGGCAGAGCGGCTTGGTCACGCCTTCTTCCTTGGCGCGCTCACCGGCGGCCTGGCCCGCGAGCTTCTCGGGCTGGCCGATGTGCATCAGCGCGCCCACTTCCTTCGACGCCTCGAGGCCGGAGTTGATCGTGATGACCGGGATGCCGGAATCCACCGCACCCTTGATCGCGCCGCCAAGCGCATCGGCGTCGGGCAGCGAGACGATGATGCCGTCGGGCTGGGTCGCGGCGGCCGCCTCGATCAGCTTGGCCATCGCGGACATGTCGCCGGATGCGTCGTAGTTGTATTCCAGTTCGGCGCCCACGGCGGCGGCGGCGTCCTTGCCACCCTTCTCGACGACCGGCCAGAACGGGTCGGTGCCCTGGGTGTGGGTGATCATGACGTAACGCTCGGCGAATGCCGGTGCGGCAAGTGCCACAACGGCGGTGGCCGTGAGCAGGATCTTCTTCATGGATGTCTCCTCCAACTGTTGTCCGGCCCCTTGGCGGGCCGTGTTGACCGTCCTCGCCCTCCCATGGCGGAACGGAACATCGGGACGTTAGCAGCGCCGCGACAACCTGTCACCCGCGCTGTGCTATCGCTAACGACTGGGGGACGCCACGGCAAGCCGTGCCGGGCCGCGCCGTGATAGATTCTTGCAAACCTGATGGAATTACAGCTAGCCCGTGATGAAATCCATCACGGGTGCGGGCACGTCCGCAGGCCGGGCGCCGCCGGGCCGAGAGGCTTTCAAACCCCGGCAAACCGGTATACCAGATTTCCGAGCGGCCGCGAGGCGATGGCCGGGGGAGGACACATGGCGCAACTGACGCTTGCCGCGGGGATGTCGCGGCTCGGAACTGAATCGGCTTTCGTGGTGCTGGCACGCGCGGGTGCGCTGGCCGCCCAGGGGCGTGACATCATCAACCTCGGGATCGGCCAGCCCGATTTCCGCACGCCCGACCACATCGTCGAGGCGGCGGTGAAGGCGTTGCACGACGGCGCCCATGGCTACACCCCGGCCAACGGCCTGCCGCAGCTCCGCTCGGCGGTGGCCGCCGATCTCGACAGGCGCCACGGCGTCGAGGTGAACCCCGATCACGTGGTCGTCGTGCCGGGCGGCAAGCCCACCATGTTCTTCGCCGTCCTGATGTTCGGCGAACCGGGGGCCGAGATCATCTATCCCAACCCCGGCTTCCCGATCTACGAGTCGGTCATCCGGTACAGCGGCGCCAAGGCCGTGCCGATGGCCCTGAAGGAAGAGAACGGCTTTGCCTTCTCAGCCGAGGAGGTGCTGGCCCAGATCACGCCCGCGACCCGGCTGATCATCATCAACTCGCCCGCGAACCCGACCGGCGGTGTCACGCCGAAGGAAGAGGTCGACAAGCTGGTTGCCGGTCTGGCAGAACACCCGCACGTCGCGATCCTGTCGGACGAGATTTACTCGACAATGCTCTACGGCGGGCGCGAGCACGTCTCGCTGCTGCAATACCCGGAGATCCGCGACCGGCTGATCGTGCTCGACGGCTGGTCGAAGCGCTACGCCATGACCGGCTGGCGGCTGGGCTACGCGGTCTGGCCGGAACAGCTGGTGGAGCATGTCACCCGGCTCTGCGTCAACGACCACTCGTGCGTGAACGCCGCGACGCAGTTCGCCGGCATTGCCGCGCTGGAAGGCCCGCAGGACGGGGTCGCCGCGATGAACGAGGCCTTCGACACCCGCCGCAAGGTGATCGTCGACGGGCTGAACGCGCTGCCGGGGGTGCGCTGCGCCGACGCGGCGGGCGCGTTCTACGCCTTCCCCAATATCGAGGGGACAGGTCTTTCCGCCATGGAGGCGCAGACGCTGTTCCTTGAGGAAGGAGGCGTGGCCACGGTCGCCGGCACCTCCTTCGGCGCCTACGGAGAGGGCTACCTGCGCTTCTCCTACGCCAATTCGACCGAGAACATAGAAGAGGCCCTGCGCCGCATCCGCGGCTTGCTGGAGGCCAGAAAGGAAAAATAACATGACCAATCTGCTGATCGTCGGCAACGCATTCACCGAGGAAGAGCGCGGGCGTCTCGCCGGTGCCCATGCCGCCGCCTTCGTTTCCTCCCCCGAGGACATCGCCGGGATGGACACCACGCTCCGGACGGAAGTGCGGGCGGTGGCCTTCAAGGGCCACACCCCCTTCGGTCCGGAGGCGATGGACGCCCTGCCGAACCTCGGCCTGATCGCGAACTTCGGCGTGGGCTACGACGCCATCGACGTGGACGCGGCCTCGGCCCGCAGCGTCGCGGTGACGAACACGCCCGACGTGCTGAACGACGATGTGGCAGACCTGGCGGTGGGCATGATGCTGGCCTTCTCGCGCGACATGGTGCGCGGCCACGCGCTGACCATCTCGGGCGGATGGGCGCAGCAGTCGCTGCCGCTGAACCGCAAGATGTCGGGCGGCACCGTGGGCATCGTGGGTCTGGGCCGCATCGGGCGCGAGATCGCGGACCGTCTGGCGGCCTTCAAGATGGACATCCACTACTTCGCCCGTTCCGAGAAGGAGACCCCGGGCTGGACCTACCACTCCGACGTGGTCTCTCTTGCCGGTGCGGTGGACTGGCTGGTGATCGCGCTGGTCGGCGGCGAGGAGACCCGCAACTTCGTCGGTGCGGAGGCGCTCGAGGCGCTGGGGTCCGAGGGCGTGGTGGTCAACATCTCGCGCGGCACCACGGTGGACGAGGGCGCGCTTCTCGACGCGCTGGAGAAACGCCAGCTGCGCGGCGCGGCGCTCGACGTCTTCCTGAACGAACCCGACATCGACCCGCGCTTCCGCAAGCTGAAGAACGTGCACCTGCAGCCGCACCAGGGCTCCGGCACGGTGGAAACCCGCCGCGCCATGGCCGAGCTGCAACTGGCCAACGTCACCGCCTTCCTCGAAGGCAAGGATCTCGTCACGCCGGTCAACTGACCGCTCTGCCGGGCGGCGCCCGAAACGGCCGCCGCCCGGCCAGGCCCGCGACAGCGGGGCGCGGACCGTCAACCGCCCGGCACAACCCCCTCTACCGAGAGTACGACCTCCACCTTCATCTTGGCGGAAAATACCTCCGGGGGTGAATTGGCCGTCAGGCCAAGAGGGGGGCGGCGCCCCCCCCCCCGCGCCTCACACGGACCCGGCCTCGACGAAGAAGTTGCTGGCCGTACACATGGCGGAATCGTCAGACGCGAGGAACAGCACCATCCGGGCGAGGTAGACCGGCTCGATCAGGTCGGGCAGGCACTGGCCCTTGAGGTGTTCGTCCAGCTTTTCCGGCGTGGCCCAGAGCTCCTTCTGGCGCTCCGTCATGACCCAGCCGGGCACCACGGCGTTCACCCGGATGCGGTGCTTGCCGAACTCCTTGGCCGAGGACCGCGTCAGCCCGTGCACGGCGGACTTCGCGGCCGTGTAGGCGGGCATGCCGGTGGATTTCTCCCACCAGGAATTCGACCCCATGTTGATGATCGACCCGCCGCCGGCCTCGATCATGCCCGGCACCACCGCCTGGATGGCAAAGAACATGTGCCGGAAGTTGGTGGCAAAGCGTTCGTCCCAGTACTCGGGCGTCACGTCTTCCCAGCCGTGGCGGTCGTCGCGGGCGGCGTTGTTGACCAGCACGGTCGGCGCGCCGATGCGGTCGGCGATCCGGGCAAAGGCCGCGCGGAGCTGGTCGATGTCGCGCAGGTCGCAGGGTTCGAAAGCCAGCTCGCCCTCGGTATCGGCGACCAGCGCCTCGGCGGTCTTCTCGTCGAAATCGACGAAACCCACGCGCGCGCCCTGCGCGGCGAAGGCCTTCACGATCTCGGCGCCGATGCCGGAGGCGCCGCCGGTGACGAGGACGGACTTGCCTTTCAGGCTCGGATAGATGGCAAAATCGGGCATGTGCACTCCTTTCGGGGTGTGGTGGTCCTGTGGCGTTGGTGAGCTTCGTGGATCGTGCGCCGGGTCAGCGCACGATGTCCTCTTCCAGGAAGTAACGGATGTTGTCCTCGAAGCTGTCGTCGGCCTTCAGGCCCAGGCGCTCGGCCTTCTGCGGGCGGACGTCGAGCCGCCAGCCCTTGAGGATATGCGCGATCTCGGGCTGTTCCTCCCAGCGGATCAGCTTGGCCGGCTCGGGCCCGGCGACGGCGGTCATCGCGTCGATCATCTGGCGGATGGTCCAGACCCGGCCCGGCATGGTCATGGTCGGGCAGAGCCCGAGGTCCTCGGCCGGGATCTCGGCGCCGGTCACGAGGTTCAGCGCGCATTGCTTCGGCGAGAGGTAGAAATGCGGAAATGCCTCGTCGACCGGGCAGACCGCTTCCTGGCCCTGCAGCGGCTCGCGGAAGATCGACGACATGAAGGACGAGGCCGCGCGGTTGGCCTTGCCGGGCCGGACGGAGATCGTCGGCAGCCGGAAACCGCGCCCGTCGATGAAGCCGCGCCGGGTGTAGTCGTTGACGAGCAGTTCGCCGATGGCCTTCTGCGCGCCGTAGCTGATCTGCGGGTTGAGCGCGGAGTGGTCGTGGAACGGCTGCGGCACCTCGCCGCCGAAGACGGCGATGGAGGAGGTGAAGACCAGAACGGGCTTCGTCCCGAGGGCGCGGCAGCGCTCCAGCACGTTCAGCGTGCCGAACATGTTGACCTTGTAGCCGAAGTCGAAGTCCTCCTCGGCATGGGCCGAAACGACGGCGGCGAGCAGGTAGATGACGTCGGTCTCTTCGGTGATGATCTTCGCGACGGAGGCCGGATCGGTGATGTCGCATTGCGCGGTCTCGACCGGGAAGGGCGCGTCGACCGTCTCGGCCTCGCCGATGTCGGCCAGCGTCAGTTTGCTGATGTCCTTGCCGCGCAGGGTGCCCTTGTCCGCGAGGGCGCGTGCGAGTTTTCTGGCGACGACACCCGCGCCGCCGATGATGAGGATGTTCATGTCTCGTCTCCCGTGAAGATGGCCGGCGCAAGCGCGCCGCGATATTGGATGACCCGCGAGGCGAGGTCCGCCGCGCGGTGGGCCGCCTCGGCCGCGGATGCCCCTTCGGCCCGCGCGCAGAGGAAGCCCGCGGCAAAGCTGTCGCCTGCCGCAGTGCTGTCCACGACCTGCTCGACGCGGGGCGGGGCGATTTCGGCGCTGCCTTCGGAGGACGCCCATGCGGTCACCGCCGCGCCGCCGTTCTTGACCGCGACACAGGTGGCGCCGCCATTGGCATAGCGGGCAATGGTGTCCTCGGGCGTCTTGTCGTCGAAGACGGTCTGTTCCTCGTCGAAGGAGGGCAGCACGGTGTCGGCGACGGAGGCGCCGAGCGTCAGGCCGTCGCGCATGGCGTCGGTCCCTTCCCAGAGGCGGGGCCGGAGGTTGGTGTCGAAGCTGATGTGCGCGCCTTCGGCCCGCGCGGTGGCAAGCGCGTCGCGGAAGGTGCGGCGCGCCTCGGGGGGCAGGATCGCCAGCGTGATGCCGGAGAAATGGATATTGTCGCGGCCCTTCAGCATGTCCGCCAGCCGCGCCGGATCGTCGGCCAGCGTCTTTGCCGCCGACTGGCCGCGCCAGTAGGAAAAGCTCCGCTCGCCGTCCTTCAGCGAGATCATGTAGAGCCCGACGGTGCGGTCGGGGTGGCGGGCCAGCGCGTCGGTCGACAGCCCTTCGCCGGCGATGAAGCGGGCCATGTCCTCGGACACCGCATCCTCGCCGATCACCGTGCCGTAGCTGACCGTCCAGCCGGGCGGCAGCAGGCGGCGGGCGTACCATGCGGTGTTGAACGTGTCCCCGGCAAAGCCCTGCCGCAGCAGCCCTTCGCCCGCGGGCGCCAGTTCGACCATGATTTCTCCGATGGAGAGGAAGTTCACAGAAGCCCCCTTTGTGCGAGGTTGCGCATCAGGGCCGCCACGCCGAAGGTCCAGGGCGCACAGTCGGTGGAAAGCCGCACGGTGTTGGTCAGCGCGCCGAGCTTCGGCTCGGCGATGGTCACCACGTCGCCCACCTTGTGGGTGAAGCCCTGGCCCTTGGTGTCGCGGTCCTCGGTCGGCGCGAAGAGCGTGCCGAGGTAGAGGAAGAAGCCGTCGGGGTACTGGTGGTGCTTGCCGATGGTCTGCCCGACGATGGAGGCGGGCGGGCGCGAGATCTTCGACATCGACGAACTGCCGTTGAGCGTGTAGCCGTCCTCGCCCTCGACCGTCAGGGTGAGTTCGGCGGATTCGACATCCGCCATGCCGTAGGTCTCGTCGAAGAGCCGCAGGAAGGGCCCGACGGAGGCGGAGGCGTTGTTGTCCTTGGCCTTGCCCAGAAGCAGCGCGGAACGGCCCTCGACGTCGCGCAGGTTGACGTCGTTGCCCAGCGTGGCGCCGACGATGTCGCCCTTCGACGTGACGGCCAGCACGACCTCCGGTTCGGGGTTGTTCCAGCGCGACATGGGGTGCAGGCCCACGTCGGCGCCATGGCCCACGGCGGCGAGGGTGGGGCACTTGGTGAAGACCTCCGCGTCCGGGCCGATGCCGACCTCGAGGTATTGCGACCAGAGGCCCTCGGCCTGCAGGACCTTCTTGACCTCCGCCGCCTTCTCGGAGCCGGGCACGAGGCCCGCGAGGCTGTCGCCGATGATCCGGCCGACCCGGGTGCGGATCGCTTCCGCCCGGTCGGGATCGCCGGCGGCCTGCTCCTCGATCACCCGTTCGACCATGGACTGGGCGAAGGTGACGCCAGAGGCCTTGACCACCTGCAGGTCGCAGGGGGCGAGCAGTTCCAGGCCGCCGGTGCCCATGTCGGCGAGGGTGGCGAAGCTCTCGCCCTCTGCCGCGCGGACATGGGCCAGAGGGTCGTCGAGTTCGAGCAGGTCGCGCATCGTCGGCGCGGTCTTCGAGGTGATGTCCACCAGCGTGTCGCCGTCGAGGCGGGCGATGCAGGGGCCTGTGCCGGGGCGCTGGACGCGGGCGAGGAAGGTGCCTTTGGGGTCGGGGTTTCTCAGTGTCATCAGTCGTCTTTCCGTGGCAGAGGACTTTTCTTCGAAAAGTCCTGAAGGGGCAGAGTTTTCGTCCGAAAACTCAGGGTGTCGCATGTCAGGCGGGCGGGAGCAACTTGCCGGGGTTCAGGATGCCCCCGGGGTCGAGCGCCTGCTTGATGGCGCGCATGAAGGGGACGGCAGGGCCGTGTTCCGCGGTCATGAAATCCTGCTTGCCGATGCCGATGCCGTGTTCGCCGCTGACCGTGCCGCGCAGGCGCAGCGCCATCTCTCCCAGCGCGTGGGTGTAGTCATGGGCGCGCGCCATCTCGGCCGGGTTTTCGGGATCGACGGAGAGGCCAACGTGGAAGTTGCCGTCGCCGACGTGGCCGACGATGGTGGCCGTCAGCCCGATCTCGGCGGCGCGGGTCTGCGCCCATGTCACCGCCTCCGCCAGTTTCGAGATCGGCACGCAGGTGTCGGTGGGCCAGATGTGGCGGCCTTCGCCGAGCGCGGCCGATGCGTAATGCGCGCTGTGGCGCATGGCCCAGAGCGCGTTGCGGTCCTCGGCCTTCACGGCGTCCTTCCAGCCCGAGGCGCCGAAGTCGGCGGCGATCTCGCGGAAGGCGGCGGACTGTTCGGCCACGCCGGCCTCCGAGCCGTGGAATTCGAGGAAGAGGTGCGGTTCCTCCGGCAGGTCGGCCTGGGCGTAGCGGTTGAAGCCGCGCACCATCATGTGGTCCAGCAGTTCGATGCGCGCCATGGGCAGGCCGGACTGGATCGTCAGGATCACGCAGTTCACCGCGTCCTCGACGGACGGGAAGCGGCAGGTGGCGGCGGCGACGGATTCGGGCAGGCCGTGCAGACGGAGCGTGAGCTCGGTGATGATGCCCAGCGTGCCCTCCGACCCGATCAGCAGGTGCGTGAGGTCGTAGCCGGTGGCGGACTTGCGCGCCTCCGACCCGGTGCGGATGATCGTGCCGTCCGCCATCACCGCCTCGAGCGCGAGGATGTTCTCCCGGATGGTGCCGTAGCGCACGGCGGTGGTGCCGGAGGCCCGGGTGGCGGCCATGCCGCCCAGCGAGGCATCGGCGCCGGGATCGACGGAGAAGAAGAGCCCGGTGTCGCGCAGGTCCTCGTTCAGGCGCTTGCGGGTCAGGCCCGGCTGCGCGGTGCAGAGCAGGTCCTCGGCAGACACCGAAAGCAGCCGGTTCATCCGCGCGAAGTCGAGGCTGATGCCGCCCTGGACCGCGAGGTGCTGGCCTTCCAGCGAACTGGCGGCGCCGTAGGGGGTGACGGGCGTGCCGGTGTCGGCGCAGATCTTCACGATCTCCGAGACCTCGGCGGTCGTCTCCGGGTAGGCCACGGCGTCGGGCGGGGTGTTGGGGTAGTAGGTCTCGTTCTGGCCGTGCAGGCGGCGGTCGGCCTCCGAGGTGACGAGCCGGTCGCCGAGCAGGGCGGTGAGACGGGTGAGGGCGTGGGTGTGCAATGTGTCAGGCATTCTTCAGGCCGGAATAGAGGGCAAGGGCGACAACCAGCAGCATGGAGGTGGCCATCGCGATGTTGATGATCCGCTGACTGCGGTCGGAGAGGTTGAGGCGGTGCAGCGACGCCCCGGCGAAGAGCCAGCCGAGGTGGATCGGAATCCAGATCGTGTTGACGATCAGGAGCTTGGCCACGGTCTCGAACACGAGATTGTCGGGGGCGAAGGGAAAGCCGGCGAAGAGCGTGGTGTTGACGGCATAGGCCTTCGGGTTGATCGCCTGCAGCAGGATGCCGGCGCCTACGGCGGGCGGGGCCTTGGCCTCGATGAAGGCGAGGCGCGAGCCCGCGAAGGCGATGCGCGAGGCGAGGAACAGGAGATATCCGATGGAAGCCACCATGAGCACCCAGCGGATCACCGGCACCGACAGCACGATGGCCGCGACGCCGGAGATCACCGCCAGCGCCACGAGGTTCGTCCCGATGAACAGGCCGATCAGATAGCGCAGCCCGGCGCGGAAGCCGTAGGCGGCGCCCAGCCCGGCGGTCGAGAGCACGCCGGGTCCGGGTGTCACGATCAGGAAGAAGACGGCGGCGGCGAAGGTCAGCATCGCGCGCCTGTCGTGTGTGGCATGTGGTCCTCCGGTGACCATCGCGAGCGGGGCGTCTTCGCGCACCTCGGGTTGCATCGCTTCGCGGATGGTATACCATTTGGAACAAAGCGGCTGGGCGCAGGGATGTCAACGCGCGAAGACAGACCGCCGGGAGGAACATGGGACTTTTCGACTTGTCGGGCCGGAGGGCGCTTGTCACGGGCGCCTCCATGGGGATCGGTTTCGCACTGGCGCGCGGGCTGGCGCAGGCGGGCGCATCGCTCGTGCTGAACGCGCGGGGCGTGAAGAAACTGGAGGCGGCGGCAGATGTGCTGCGCGGCGAGGGGGCGGAGGTCGAGGTGCTGCCCTTCGACGTGACGGACGCGGCGGCGGCGCGGGAGGCGGTCGACGGATTCGAGGCCGGAACGGGCGCCATCGACATCCTGATCAACAATGCCGGCATGCAGCACCGCGCGCCGCTGGAGGAGTTCCCGCCGGAGATCTTCGACCGGCTGATGCGGACCAACGTGGCCTCGGCCTTCTACGTGGGGCAGGCCTGCGCGCGGCACATGATCGGGCGCGGCGCGGGGCGGATCGTCAACATCGCCTCGGTCCAGACCCTGCAGGCGCGGCCGGGCATCGCGCCCTACACAGCCTCGAAGGGGGCGGTGGCGAACCTGACGAAGGGCATGTCGACCGACTGGGCGCCCAAGGGGCTGAACGTCAACGCCATCGCGCCGGGTTATTTCGACACGCCGCTGAACAAGGCGCTGGTGGAGAACCCGGAGTTCTGCCGCTGGCTTGAGGAGCGCACGCCGCAGGGCCGCTGGGGCAGGGTGGAGGAGCTGGCAGGCGCCTGCGTGTTCCTCTGCTCGGACGCGGCGAGTTTCGTGAACGGCCACGTCCTGTACGTGGACGGGGGGATCACCGCGCGGCTGTAACGGATCGCGGGGCTGGCGGACGGCACTGTTTGCTGACGCAAAGGCGCCCGCCCGCCAGCCCGCAGGCGCAGAAATTTCAGCGACATGGGAGGAATGGATATGTCGGACAAGGCAAAGGTCGGCTTCATCGGGCTGGGCTACATGGGGCACGGGATGGCCAAGAACATCCTTCAGAACGGCCATCCGATGATGGTCAAGGGCAACCGCAACCGCACGCCGGTGGAGAGCCTCGTGGGCATGGGCGCGACCGAGGCGGCAAGCCCGCGCGAGATGGCGGAACAGTGCGACATCGTCCACATCTGCCTGTCGAACTCGCCGCAGGTGGAATCGGTCTTCCGCGGCGAGGACGGGCTGCTGGCAGGGGCGCGCGAAGGGCTGATCGTGGTGGATTGCACCACGGCCGACCCGACCTCCACCATGGTACTGGCGGCGGAACTGGCCGAGAAGGGCGGGCATTTCGTCGATGCGCCGCTGGGCAGGACCCCGAAGGAAGCCGAGGAAGGCACGCTCGACGCGATGGTGGGCGCGGACGAGGCGGTCTTTGACCGCGTGCTGCCGGTGATCGAGTGCTGGGCAGGCAACATCAACCGCGTGGGCGGTGTCGGCGCCGGCCACAAGATGAAGCTCCTGATGAACACCATCTCGATGGGCTACGCCGCGCTTTATGCGGAGGTCACGGTGCTGGGCGCCAAGGCGGGCATCCCGCCGAAGATGGTGCAGAAGGTCATCGGGTCCTCGCGGCTGGGCAACGGCTTCTTCGACACCTTCATGCGCTGCGTCGTCGACGGGGAGCGCGAGGTTCACAAGTTCTCCATCGCCAACGCGTCGAAGGACCTGAAGTATGCGGGTTCGATGGCGGCGGAGGCCGACGTGATGACCCTGATGCTGGGCGCCGCGCGGCAGTACTTCGTCCATGCGGAGGCCATCGGCCATGCGCAGGATTACGTGCCTTGGCTGGCCGACCATGTGGCACGGCTGAACGGGGTCGAGATGGCGGAGGAAGCGGCGAAGGGCCGCTAGGCCGTCCCGCGCAGCATCAGCGTGTAGCCCAGATCGACGGTGCGGCGGGGGATGTCCTCGCCGGCCGTGGCCTCTAGGATCATCGCGGCGGCGGTGCGCCCGATGGTGTCGCCGTCGACCCGCACCGTGGTCAGGCCGATGCCCGATGCCCCGGCAAAGTCGGTGTCGCCGAAGCCCGTCAGCGCAAGCCTCTGCGGCACCGGAAGGCCGCGGCGCATCGCCTCGCACCAGGCGCCGAGCGCCAGCGTGTCCGACACGCAGACCACTGCGTCGGTGTCGGGCCAGCGGTCGAGGATCTGCGCCAGCCCCTGCGCGCCATAGTCCGGGCCGGTGAGGCCGGGATCGGGGGGCACGGCAAGGATGCGCGGCTCTGCCACCACGTCCAGATAGCCCTGCTGGCGCATCTCCGCCCGGGTGTCGGCGGGACGGTCGGTGCGCAGGAAGGCGATACTTTCGCGGCCCTTGTCCGCGAGGTGACGGGTCATGTCACGGCTCGCCGCCCGGTTGGAAAACCCCACGGCGGCAAAGACCGGATCCTCCGGCAGCTCCCAGAGTTCGAACACCGGCAGGCCCGCCCCGTCCAGCAGGCGCCGCGCCTCTGGCGTGTGCAGCGAACTGGTCAGCACCAGCGCGTCGGGGCGGCGGCCCAGCAGGGTGGCGATCAGCGCGGCCTCCGTCTCGGGCGCGTAGCCCGTGCTGGCGAGCAGAAGTTGCAGGCCGCCGTCGCGCAGGCCTTCCTCCAGCCCGCGAATGGTGGTGGCAAAGACCGACTGTTCCAGCGTCGAGACGAGCGCGCCGACGATGCGTGAACGCTGCGAGGACAGGGCGCCGGCGGTTTCGTCCCGGACGTAGCCCAGGTCCCGGACCGCCGTCATGACGCGGGTCAGCGTGTCGGGGCTGACCTTGCCGGGGGTGCGCAGGGCGCGGCTGACGGTGATCTTGCCCACGCCCGCTTGGCGCGCCACATCGCCCATCGTCACCCATTTCCGTTGTTCCGTCATGCCTGTCCCGTCCGCGTTTGACACCCTTGCTGTAGCGATGGTACCGATACCATGCAACGGTGGTATCGGTACCATCGAGTCGGACGCAGGGAGGAGCGCGGATGCTGACGGAGGCACAGAAAGCGTTTTACGCCGAGAACGGATACCTGAAGGTCGAAGCCGTGCTGACGGCGGAGGAGCTGTCCCGGGCGCAGTCCATCGTCACCAACTGGATCGAAGGATCGCGAAGCGTGACGGAGAGCGACGAGCTCTACGATCTCGACAAGGGGCATTCGACAGACACGCCGCGCCTGACCCGGGTGAAGCTGCCCCACCGGAACGATCCGTTCTTCTGGCAGCTCTTGACGGCGTCGCGGGTGACGGAGGTGCTGAACGATCTGCTCGGCCCGTCGACGATCATCAACACGTCGAAGCTGAACTGCAAGGCGCCGGGCGGCGGGGCGGCGGTGGAATGGCACCAGGACTGGGCCTTCTACCCCGCGACCAATGACGACCTTCTGGCCTTCGGCGTGCTGCTGGAGGACATGGACGAGGAGAACGGGCCGCTGATGGTGATCCCGGGCTCGCACCGCGGACCGGTGCTGTCGCACCACCACGACGGGTATTTCTGCGGGGCGGTGTCGCCGGACGATCCGGACTTCGATCTGTCGAAGGCGGTGACGCTGACCGGGAAGGCGGGCGACATGACGGTGCACCACGTCCGCGCGCTGCACGGTTCGGCCCCGAACCGGTCCGACCGGGCGCGCAAGATCCTGTTCTACGAATGCGCCAGTGCCGATGCCTGGCCGCTTCTGGGCGCGTCGAGCTACATCCACGGGCTGGGCCAGCGCGGCTTCTGGGCGGACCTGCAGGAGCGGATCATCACCGGCGAGCCTTGTTTCACGCCAAGGCTGGAGCAGGTGCCGGTGCGGATGCCGCTGCCGCCCGCGAAGGACAACACCTCGATCTTCCGGACACAGATGTCGGGCGGCATGAAGAGCGCCTTTGCCTGACGGCTGCGGCGGGGCGGCGCGAAGCCCCGCCCTACAGGCTGTCGCGAGACGTGGCGTCTGGTGGCTTTGAGCCTAGGGACGCGATTGGGCTGTGAAGAACCGCAGGGGACGCCGATATTTTTCCGCTTTCCGCGAGTGTCCGGCGACAGCTGATCCGGCGGTGGAGCAGTTTGCGTGCACGCTCTTAGAAATCAGATGCTGCGGCGGTTGCGCTGGTCGGCAGGGCCGCCGCAGCCGGTTCATGACCTGACGGAGCGGACCCGGACGTTTCAGGACGTGGCCCGCGCCTGCCATGCATAGATCGTGTCGAGCGCGTCGGAAGACACGATCTCGAACCCGCACCGCTTGTAGAAGTCATTGGCAGGGCTGCCGTTCAGCGCCATCAGGCGGATCGGCAGCCCTTCGGCCCTGGCCAGTGCCTGCAGGTCCGAGACGACGCGCCAACCCAGTCCGCGGCCCTGTCGGGACGGCGTGACATAGAGGTGGTCGAGGTAGAGGTGATCCTTCCGCCGCCGCACGACGAAGAAGCCGGCGATCTCATCCCCGCATTCGATCACCGTTGTGTCCGCCGGATCGAAGCCCTTCAGGAACCGTTCGCGGGCGCGCTCCGGCGAGAAGCGCCCGATGGCCTCGAGGCTCGGGCGCATTGCCGCGACGCGGATGTCGGCGAGGGTATCGGCTTCGGCCCCGGTCGCGGGGCGGAAGCGGCAGGGCATGTGCGGGTCGTGGGGCAAGGGCGGCCTCTCCGGATCGGCGGGCCGCCCGCGCGGCCCCTACACCTTCTTCGCGCGACCGTCTGCCAGCATGGCGTCGATGTCCAGCGGGGTGCAGAAGCCGTCCTTCACCTTGACCTCAAGCTCCTTCTCCATCTGCGCGACCGCCTTTGCCTTGGCGATCACCGCGTCGATCCGGGCGTAGGGGATGACCACGACGCCGTTGCGGTCGGCCACGATGATGTCGCCCGTCGCCACCTGGCGTCCGCCGACAACGGCCGTGCCGCCGAGGGTGCCGGGGCCGTTGGCATAGGGCGAGTTCGGGTTCAGGCCGGTGCACCAGCAGGGCAGGCCGGTGGCGCGGATGCCGTCGAAGTCGCGCATCGGCCCGTCGGTGACGAAGGCCGCGGCGCCCGCGTTCTTCAGCATGCCGGACAACTGGTCGCCGATGGTGGCGCAGCCGCCGTGGCCATGTGCGGCATGGACCACCACGTCGCCCGGCGTCAGAAGATTGACGGCGGCGAGGGTCGCCATGATGTCCATCGGCCCGCTGTCGGCCACCAGGGCGCGGCCCACCACGTGGCGGTCAAGCTCTTCCCCGAGGCCCAGCGGCGCGATGGCTGTGGACATGGCGGCGATCCCGCCCATCGCGTCGCAGATGAAGGCGGTCTCCACCCCCTTCAGCGCGGCGATCTGCTCCGGCGTCGGGGTGGGCGCGCCTTCGACGATGGTCAGGACGGGCGGTTCTTCGATCATGGGTCAGTCTCCTTGGGCCGGGCCGTCCGGCGGTGTCAGGTCTTGGTCGTCTGGCGCCACGCGCCACAGCAGGCGGATGTAGGCGAGGCCGGAGGCGGTCGCCTCGCAGCGGGTCTTCTGCAGGGCGAGGGTCTCTGCGGGCGTGTCGTCGAGCCGCCCCAGCTCCTCCAGCCGGTCGCATTGCAGGAGGCCGGAGAGCAGGTCGTACTTGGCCTCGACACGGGCGCGCAGGGCGAGCGGTTCGGGCGCCGTATCGTCGAGCAGGGTCAGCCGTGCCGCCGTGGCCTCCGCCAGCTGGCGGCGCGCCTCGTCATAGCAGAGCGTGGCCAGCGCCGGGGCGTCGGCAGGCAGGCTGCCGCAGCCCGCCAGCGTCGGGCCGATGCAGATGTCGGGGGCGGCTTTGCGCGCCTGAGCCTCGGCCACGCATCCGGCCACGGCCGCGGTGTCGATGGCCGGTGTCAGGGGCTCCTCTGCCCAAGCGGGCAGGGCAGCAAGCCACGCCACGGCGAGCATGGGCAGCGCACGGTTCATGATGTCCTCCCTCGGGCGCGCACAGGGCGGCGGCCCTCTCCGGGTGGCATAGCACGGGGGCGGGCCGATCTTGTCAAGGGCGGTGCTTGCATTTGGTATACCAAATGGCGAGGATGCCGCGAAGCCCGCGCCGGGAATCGCCCGAAACGGGGAAGGGAGGGAAGAGTATGTCAGACACACGCGCGAAGAAGCGTTTCCGCAGCCAGGAGTGGTTCGACAATCCGAACAACCCGGGCATGACCGCACTTTACGTGGAGCGCTACCAGAACAGCACTTACACGCGCGAAGAGCTGATGTCCGACCGCCCGGTGATCGGGATCGCCAACACAGGCAGCGACATCGCGCCCTGCAACAAGATCCACGTCTTCCTGATGGACCGGATCAAGGCGGGCATCCGCGAGGCGGGCGGCATTCCGATGGAATTCCCCGTCCACCCGATCCAGGAGACCGGCAAGCGCCCGACCGCGGCGCTGGACCGCAATCTAGCGTACCTGAGCCTCGTGGAGGTGCTGCATGGCTATCCGATCGACGGCGTCGTGCTGACCACCGGCTGCGACAAGACCACGCCTGCGCAGCTTATGGGTGCGGCGACCGTGGACATCCCGGCCATTGCCCTGAACGGCGGTCCGATGCTGGACGGCTGGTGGAAGGGCAAGCGCGCCGGGTCGGGCGCCATCGTCTGGGAATCGCGCCGCCTGCTGGCCGAAGGAAAGATCGACTACGAGGAGTTCATGGGGCGCGTCTGTTCCTCGGCGCCGTCGCTGGGGCACTGCAACACCATGGGCACCGCCTCGACCATGAACGCCATGGCGGAGGCGCTCGGCATGACGCTGACCGGGTCCTCGGCGATCCCCGCGCCGTTCCGCGAACGGATGGCCATGGCCTACGAGACCGGCAAGCGCATCGTGCAGATGGTGCTCGACGACCTGAAACCGTCCGACATCCTGACGCGCGAGGCCTTCGAAAACGCGATCATCGTCAACGCGGCCATCGGCGGGTCGACGAACGCGCCGCCGCACCTGCAGGCAGTCGCCCGCCATGCAGGGGTGGAACTGAACGTGAAGGACTGGGAGACGGTCGGTTTCGACGTGCCGCTTCTGGTGAACATGCAGCCCGCCGGTGAATACCTCGGGGAGAGCTTCTTCCGCGCGGGCGGCGTGCCTGCCGTCATGGGCGAACTGATGAAGGCCGGGCGCCTGCACGAGGGCGCGATGACCGCCACGGGCAACACCATGGGCGTGAACCTCGCCGGGGTGGAAAGCGTCGACCTCGACGTGATCCGCACCTATGCAGAGCCGCTGCGGACCAACGCGGGCTTTAAGGTGCTGACCGGCAACCTGTTCGACAGCGCGCTGATGAAGACATCGGTGATCTCGCCGGACTTCCGCAAGCGGTTCCTGTCGACGCCGGGCGAGGAGGGCACCTACGAGGCCCGGGCCGTGGTCTTCGAAGGGCCGGAGGATTACCACGACCGGATCAACGACGCCTCGCTGGAGATCGACGAGCATTCGATCCTGTTCATCCGCGGCGTGGGCTGCGTGGGCTATCCCGGCTCGGCCGAGGTGGTGAACATGCAACCGCCGGACGCGCTCATCAAGGCGGGGATCAACCACCTGCCGACGGTGGGCGACGGGCGGCAGTCGGGCACTTCTGAAAGCCCGTCGATCCTGAACGCCTCTCCCGAGGCGGTGGTCGGCGGCGGGCTCGCCTACCTGAAGACCGGCGACCGGGTACGGCTGGACCTCAACGCCTCGCGCATGGATGCGCTGGTGGACGAGGCGGAGTGGCAGGCCCGCATCGACGCCTGGGTGGCACCGGAGATCCATCACCAGACGCCGTGGCAGGAGATTTACCGCACGCACGTCGGGCAACTGGCCGAGGGCGGCTGCCTCGAACTGGCGACGGCCTACCAGAAGATCCGCAGGGACCTGCCCCGCGACAACCACTGAGACCGGGCGGGCGCGATCCGGGAAGGACCGGGGGCAGGGCCCCCCGGCGCGCCCTCCGGCATTTCCAAGGCTCGAAGAAACACGGGGGAGAGGCTCACATGAGCAAGACGATCATCATCACCGGCGGCGCGCGCGGCATCGGCAAGGCCTGCGCGCAGGTCTTTCTGGATGCAGGCTGGCGCGTGGGCATCGTGGGCCGCACGCCCGAAACGGTGGCCGAGATGGCCGACAGCCACGAGAACGCGCTGGCCTTGCCCTGCGACGTGGTGGACGAGGCGCAGGTGGATACCGCCTTCGACAAGGCGATGGCCGAATGGGGCCGCATCGACGCGCTGTTCAACAACGCGGGCGTGTCCGTCATGGGCGGCCCGGTGGACGAGATCAGCGTTGACGACTGGCGCAAGTGTATCGACATCAACGTGACCGGCTCGTTCATCTGCGCGCGTGCGGCGTTTGGCCGGATGCGCAGGCAGGACCCGATGGGCGGTCGGATCATCAACAACGGTTCGGTCTCGGCCTATGTGCCGCGCTGGGGATCGGCGCCCTACACCGCGTCGAAGCACGCGATCACCGGGCTGACGCGGTCGCTTTCGCTGGACGGGCGGCCCTACAACATCGCCTGCGGGCAGATCGACATCGGCAACGCGCTGACCGACATGGCCGAGAAGATGACCAAGGGCGTGCCGCAGGCCGACGGCTCCATCGAGGTCGAGCCGGTGATGGACGTGGCGCATGTGGCGTCGTCGGTGCTGCACATGGCGTCGCTGCCGCTGGAGGCGAACGTCCAGTTCATGACGGTCATGGCCTCCGCGATGCCCTACATCGGGCGCGGCTGAGCTTTTCCGGGCGGGCGGGGCATCCCCGCCGTGTCACGTCATGGAAGACAACGGATCACTGGGCCGTTCGGGTGTATGCCCGGGCGGCCCTGCCGTTTCAGGGTCATGCAACTCGCTCGTATCCGGCACTCACGGGCGTGGCAGGCCCAACCGGGAGCGGACGCGTCTACCGCTGCGCCGGCACGGGCCTGCGGACACGGCCGCGCACCACCCGCTCCCGCTGCCAGATATAAAGCCCCGAGGCGATGATGATCGCCCCGCCGCCCAGCGTCCATACGGTCGGCAGGGTGTCGAACAGCGCCCAGCCCGCGAAGGCGGCCATGAAGATCTGCACGTAGACCACCGGCGCGAGGATCGAGGCATCTGCCAGCCGATGGCCCGCCGTCGCCGCAATGTGCCCCGTGGCCCCGAAACACCCGATCAGCACGAAGGGCACCCACGCCCAGCCCGAGGGCCAGGTCCAGCCCTGCAGCACGAAGGGCATCAGGCACAGAGCGGCGACTCCCGAGGACCAGAGCTGCTGCGTCGCGTTGGCCTCCACGTCCGACAGCATCCGCGTCAGGATGAAGTAGAAGGCGGCACAGACCAGCGCGCCGAGCGACAGGAACATGGCGGGGTGGAAATCCGCGCCCCAGGGTTGCATCACCACCAGCACGCCCGCAAAGCCGCAGCAGACCGCCACGATCCGCCTCAGGCCCACCTTCTCGCCCAGCAGCGGGATCGCCAGCAGCGTGATGGCGATGGGGCCCGCGAACATGATCGTCGTGGTGACGGTGATCGGCAGGAACTGCAGGGCCGAGAAGTTCAGCACCGTCGATCCCAGCAGGAAGAGCGAGCGCAGCAACTGCTTGAACGGCGCATGGCTCCGGAAGGCGGACGGATCGCGCAGGCCGAACAGCAGGACCGCGACAAGGAAATGCCCGGTGTAGCGGGCAAAGACCACCTGCAGCGCAGGCAGCCCCGCGATGATCAGAAGCTTCGCGGAACTGTCGATGCAGGTGAAGAAGGCCACCGCCAGCACCATCAGCAGCACACCCGTTCGTGTGCGGTCCTCGCGCGGTTTCACCTCCGACATCCTCGGTCCTCTCGCTTCAGGGGGCGGGTTCAGCGCGCCGGTGTCAGGCCGCCGCCCAGCCGCCGTCGATCACATGCGCCTGGCCGGTGGTGAAGGCGCTTTCGTCCGAGCCCAGGTAGATCGCCAGGTGCGCGATCTCCTCCGCGGTGCCGATCCGGCCCATGGGCTGGCGCGCCTCGAAGGCCTTGCGTGCCTCCTCGTAATCGCCCATCGCCCGGAGCCGGTCGTGCAGGGAGGGGCTGTCGACCGTGCCCGGACAGATGCAGTTCACCCGGATGCCCTGCTTGACGTAATCGACCGCGACGGATTTGGTCAGCCCGATCACCGCCGCCTTCGACATGCCGTAGATGCAGCGGTTGGGCGCCGCCACGATGGAGGACGCCACGGAGGCGATGTTGACGATGGACCCGCCGCCGCGCGAGATCATCCCCGGCAGCGCAGCCTGCATTGCATGGAACTGGCTGCGGACATTGAGTGCGATGGCGAAGTCGAATTCGTCGTCGGTGGCGTCGAGCAGCGGGCCCGCGTGCACGAAGCCCGCGCAGTTCACCAGCACGTCCGGTGCCGCCGCCTCGATGGCCGCGCGCACCGCCGCCTTGTCGGTCACGTCCAGCGCCGCCGTCTCGCAGCCGAGGCCCTCCATCAGCCCGGCCTTCAGGTCCGTGGCCACGACGGTGGCGCCCTCGCGCAGGTAGCCCTCGGCGATGGCGCGGCCGATGCCCTGTCCGGCGGCGGTGATGAAGGCGCGTTTGCCCTGCAGTCTCATGGTTGTCCTCCCGTATGGTCGCCGGGGCTCATACCCCGGTGTAATGTCCCGGCACGTCGCGTGGCGTCAGGGGCCGTCCCTCGCGGGCCGACAGCGCGCAGGCCAGCGTCATCTCCATCGCCGCGATCCCGTCCGCGGCAGTGCAAAGCACGTCATCCTCGCCGCCCGCGACGACGGCCGCAAACCGCTCGATCTGCGCCAGCAGCGGGTCGATCCGGTCAAAGCGCGCGCCGTCGGTCCGCGCCAGCGGTTTCGACCACTCGATCTCCCCCGGCCCGGAGCGCCCCCAGCGGGTCAGCGACGGAAAGGCCAGCGCCCCCTCGGTGCCCGTCACGCGCAGGTAATCCTCGCCCGATCCGGCAATCGCCGGGTTCTCGGACGATGCGCTCTCGAACGACCAGGGCGAGGCGCCCGCGTCCGAGATCAGGAAGGACCCCAGCGCGCCGTTGCCGAACCGGAAGGCCAGCGCGGCGGTGTCCTCGATCTCGAACCCCCGCCGGGCAGAGGAGAGCAGGGCCGTCACCTCCGTCATCTCGCCGATCAGGAACCGCAGGAGGTCGATCTCGTGCGTCATGTTGGTCAGCAGCGGCCCGGCCCCGGGCTTCCGCCGCCAGTCGGCGTCGTAATAGCTGTCGTGCTTGCGCAGGGACCAGAAACCCTGCACGCCCACCAGCGGGCCGATGGCCGACAGCGCCTCTCGTCCCGCGATGGAGAACGGATGGCAGCGCCGGTGATGCCCGGTGAAAAGCGGCAGGTCCGCCGCCTCCGCCGCATCCCGCAGGGCGCGTGCGTCGTCGAGCGTGCCGGCCAGCGGCTTCTCCGCGATCACCGCCCAGCCCCGCGACAGGCAGGCAAGGGTGGAGGCATGGTGATCCTGCGTCGGCGTCGCCACGACGGCGGCGCGCACCCGCTCCGGCACCTCGTCCAGCGCGGCCACCATGGGCAGCCCCTTCGCCGCCAGCGCCTCGCGCAGGGGGGCATGCGGCTCCACCACGGCCACAAGGTCGATCATCTCCGACAGGCCCGCCACCTCGATATGGCGCTGCCCGATGGAGCCGGCGCCTACCACGCACAACGGCAAACGTGTCATGAAATCGTCCTCTCGTTCCGTCTTCCGGGCAACGGCAGCCAAAGCGCCCCTGCCTTCATCTTGGTGAAAATACCTCGGGGGTGCGGGGGCAGCGCCCCCGCGGGTCGCCCCGGCGCAGCCGGGGCGAAACCCCTCACATCACCGCGCCGATCTGCCATGGCACGAACTCGAAATCGCCCAGCCCCTGCAACTCGGACTTCGTCTTCTCGCCCGAAGCCATGCGCAGCCACATCTCGTAGATCTCCCGGCCGACCTCCTCCACCGACTTGCCCTCGGTCAGGATCGAGCCCGCGTTGATGTCCATGTCCTCGGTCAGGCGGTTGAACATCTCGGTGTTGGTCGCGACCTTCATCGAGGGCGAGGGCTTCGCGCCGAAGGCAGACCCGCGTCCGGTGGTGAAGCACACGAGGTTGCAGCCCGAGGCGATCTGGCCGGTGACCGAGGCCGGGTCGTAACCGGGGCTGTCCATGAAGGTGAAGCCCTTCGCCGTCACGGGCTCCGCGTACTTGTAGACGCCGGTCAGGGGGGTGGTGCCGCCCTTGGCCGCCGCGCCCAGCGACTTCTCGAGGATCGTGGTCAGGCCGCCTTTCTTGTTGCCGGGCGAGGGGTTGTTGTCCATCGAGCCCTTGTTGCGCGCGGTGTAATCCTCCCACCAGCGGATCAGACCGACCAGCTTCTCGCCCACCTCGCGGTCGACCGCGCGGGCGGTCAGCAGGTGCTCGGCGCCGTAGATCTCCGGCGTTTCGGCCAGCACGCCGGTGCCGCCCTGCGCCACCAGCAGGTCGCAGGCGTGGCCTACGGCGGGGTTCGCCGTGATGCCCGACCACGCGTCCGAGCCGCCGCACTGGAGCGCGACCATCAGTTCCGAGGCCGGGCATTCCTCGCGCTGCGCATCGTTCACAACCGGCAGCATCGCCTCGATCTTGCGGATGCCCAGTTCGACCGTCTTGCGCAGGCCGCCCACGTCCTGGATGTTCATCGACTGGAACAGCGGGCCGGGCGTCAGGCCGTAGGCCTCCACCAGCCAGTCGATCTGGTTCATCTCGCAGCCCAGTCCCGCCATCAGCACGCCGCCGACGTTTGGGTTCTTGGCATAGCCCCACATCACGCGCTGCAGCGCCTCGAACCCCTCCGATCCCTGTCCGGCCATGCCGCAGCCCGTGCCGTGCACGAAGGCCGCGACGCCGTCGACGTTGGGGTAGTCGGCCAGCCGTTCCGGGGTGAAATGCGCCGCGATCTGCCGGGCCGCCGTGGCGGAGCAGTTGACCGAGGTCAGCACCGCGATGAAGTTCCGCGTCCCGACCCGGCCAGACGCCCGCCGGTAGCCCATGAAGGTGTCCTGCGTCTTCGCGGGCGAGGCAGGGCGGATGTTCGTCGAATACTCGTATTCGGTGTCGACGTTGCGGAAATCGAGGTTGTGGGTGTGCACATGCGCGCCCTCGGCGATGTCCTCGGCGGCAAAGCCGATCACCTGCGCGTACTTGATGACCGGCTCGCCCCTGGCGATGGCGCGGGTGGCGAGCTTGTGGCCGCGCGGGATCAGTTGCGTGGCGCCGTGGCTCCCCGCCTCGAGGGCGGTCACGGCGGTGACGACATTGTCGGCCTCGGACAAACGAACGGTGGTCATTGCGATCTCTCTTGCTTCATGCAGACACCGGGCAGGGGCCCGGCGGTGATCTTCTAATATTCCAGTTTCGGGTGCTGGGTTGGCTTGTGCGCCTTTCGGGCGGGGGATTCAAGTCATGCGCAGACCGGGCTGTCGGATTTCCGGCGGTGGATCGGGATATGCGCCGTGCCGGACAGCCGCGCCCGCGCGTCGTGCCACAGGGTGCGCGGGGCCAGCCAGTCGCGCAGCTCAGTCTGCGGCGCCCGGCGGGACCGGGCCACGTACTTGGCCGTCACGCGGCCGGGCGTCAGCGGGTCGAGAACGTTGTTGACCACGAGACAGCCTTCGGTTTCGAAGCGGTAGACCTGTTCGGGGAGTGCCATCAGCGGCATCGGCGGGGCCCTTTCGGCGGGGCGGCGCCACGACCGGCGCCCGTCCTTGCTGAGGATAGGGGACCGGGGGGCTTGCCCCGGACACCGGGATATGTCGCGCCCCGCCGGTGATGCGGGGTGAAAGCGGCGCCCGGGCGGTACGTCCCGCCCGGGCGCGCAGGGCCTTACAGGAAGACCGTCACGATGGGCGGCCAGGCCAGCAGCACCGCCAGCGCCAGAAGCTGGAGCGCGATGAACGGCAGGAAGCCCTTGAAGATGTCGGTCAGCGAGATGTGCGGCGGCGCCACCGACTTCAGGTAGAACGCGGCCGGGCCGAAGGGGGGCGACAGGAAACTGACCTGCATGTTCATGCAGAACACCACGCCGAACCAGATCGGGATCATCCGTGCGTCGACGTGAGCGAACCAGCCGATCTCTTCGGCGGGCAGGCGGACGACGATGGGGAGGAAGACCGGCATGATCAGCAGCACGATGCCCACCCAGTCCATGAACATCCCCATGATCAGGAAGATGAACATCATGATCAGGATCACGCCCATGGTCGGCATGTCGGCACCCACGATCATGTTGGCCACGTAGGTCGGCCCGCCCGCGAGGGTGTAGGCGGCGGCCAGCGCGGCGGCACCAATGGTGACCCAGATGATCGTGCCGGTGGACTTCACCGTGCGCAGGAGCGCGTCCCACACGATCTCGATGGTCATCTCGCGCCGGATCAGGCCGATCACGAAGACGGCGACGACGCCCATGCCGGCGGCCTCGGTGATGCCGGTGATGCCGCCGTAGATCGACCCCAAGACCACGCCGATCACCACCGTGGGCGCGATCAGGCCACGGCCCATCTCCCAGCCCGCGGCGGTGCGCTCGCGTCCGACCAGCGCGAAGGCGATCACCCCGAAGAGGACAAAGGCCCCGGCAAGCCACGGAAGGTCCGACACCATGCCAAGGAGGATCGGCTCGACGCCCTCGGTGGGGACGTTCATGCCGAAGATGGTGAAGAACAGCGCGCGGACCAGCAGCGCGGCGGTGATGTACATGCCGAGCTTCGAGATGAAGCCGAGGAACATCATCCGTTTCTCGTTGCCCTTGGGCGCATCCGGGTCCTCGGGCGGCAGGGGCGCCATCTCGGGGCTCATCCGTGTCCGCACCACGATGTAGATGATGAAGAAGGACGCTAGCATGAAGCCCGGCAGGAAGGACGCGGTGAACAGCGCCTTGATCGATGTCTCCGTCACGAGGCCGTAGAAGATCAGCACGATGGACGGCGGGATCATGGTGCCCAGAGAGCCGGAGGCGCAGATCGTGCCGATGGCGAGGTTCTGGTTGTAGCCCAGCCGCAGCATCTGGGGCAGGGCGATCAGGCCCAGAAGCACGACCTCGCCGCCGATGATGCCCGACATGGCGGCCATGATGACGGCCATGACCGAGGTCACGATGGCGATGCCGCCCCGGGTCCGGCTGAGCCAGACGTTGAGCGACGAGTACATGTCCCGTGCGATGCCGGATCGTTCCAGCAGCGCGGCCATGAAGATGAACAGCGGCACCGAGATCAGGACGTAGTTGACCATCTGCCGGTAGATCGCCTGACCCAGCACCGAGAACGGCCCCATACCGAAGTTGCGGAACAGGATGTCGGTGTCGAACTTCAGAAGCAGGGTGACCACGGCCAGGAAGGCCGAGGCGAAGCCCAGCGGCATCCCGATGGCCAGGAGAGCGAACATCCCGAACAGCAGGACCAGGGAGAGTGTGCCGATATCGACCATTTACTTGTCCCCTTCGAGCGTTTTGCGGATGTTTTCGATTTCGTGTTCGTCGATGTCGTCGGCGGAGTGGTGTTCCGGCGCCTTGTTCCAGTCGGCGATCAGGTTGGACAGCGCCTGCAGCGCCACCGCAAGGCCGACGACCAGGACGGCGGTCTTGACCGTGCCTGGGATCGGCGGATCCCATGCGGAGCCGTAGCCCTCAAGGTTCATCAGACGCCGGATTGCGTCGTTGTAGCCGCCCCAGATCAGGCAGCCCACGAAGACCCAGATCAGGAAGACCGACGTGCAGTCGGACGCCTTCTGCATCCAGCGCGGCATCATGTCGTAGATCACGTAGATGCGGATATGGCAGCGCTGCTGCATGGCGTAGAGGCCGGAGAACAGGAACACGAAGGCCGCGATCCAGAGCGACAACTCGTTCGCCCAGAGCGTGCCGCCGTTGAAAATGTAGCGCGCCACGACCTCGAAACCCATGGTGACGACGATGAAGGCCGTGGCGATCATCGACAGCCGCCCGAGGACGAGGCTGAAGATGTCGAACGGGCCGGTGCGCTCCACCTCGATCACGCCCTTGAAGTCCGACAGGTACAGTGAACTGAACAGCAGCGCGAGCAAGATGCTGATCAGGAGCGCCTGCACCAGCGGCCGGCCCCCGGGGCGGATCATCTCGTGCATGCCGATCGGCTCGGCCGTGGTGTATTGCGCGATAAGGAACCAGGCGTAAATCGCCAGCGACAGAATGATGAAGATGAACATGGCCAAGCGGATCGGTCCCCGCATCGACCCGAGCCAGACGCTCTCGCCGTTCATGATATGCCTCCCCGCGACCCCGTTATCGGGGCCCTTGGTGTCAAAAACGGCGGGCCCCGGGAAAGAGCCCGCCGTTGCTGTCCATCGGTCGGATGCGGATGTTATTCCGCGATCAGGCCGAGATCCTTGAGGTAGCTGCGGTGGCTTTCGACCAGTGCAGCGGCCTCGGGCGAACGGCCGGCCCAGTCATCCCACGCGACCTGTGCGGCCTTGCGGAAGTCGGCCCGGTCCTCTGCCGACCAGTTGTGCAGGGTCACGCCCTTCTCGGTCAGCATGGCCGCCGCTTCGGCGTTCTTCTTCTCGTTCGACAGCGCGGTGTGCAGCGTCAGTTTCTGCATCGCGGTGTCGATGATCCGGCGCTGTGCCTCGGTAAGGCCGTCCCACACGCCCTTGTTGCAGGCGAGGTGGTCGGACGGCATGGAGTGGAAGCCCGGGTAGGTCGCGTGGTTCACGAGGTCATAGAGACCGAGGCCCACGTTGTTTGCCAGGCCGGATGCGTCCGCACCGTCGATGATGCCGGTTTCCAGCGCCGTGAAGACCTCGGTGAAATCCATCACGATCGGCTGCGCGCCCAACTGCTCGAAGATCTCGGTCTCGAGGCCCGGGGGCGAACGGAACTTCCAGCCCTTCAGGTCGTCGGGGCCTGCCAGCGGCTGGGACGAAGAGAGAGATTCCTGTCCGTAAAGCCACCAGCCGACCAGCTGCATGCCCTGCGAGTTGTAGAGTTCCTGCGCGGCATCGTAGCCGCCACCGTAGTACAGCCACGAGATCTGCTGCCACGGCGTGTCGTAGCCGCCCATGATGTCGCCGACGAACTGGAAGGCCGGGTTCTTGCCGGTCTGGTATGCGCCGCCGGTCATGTCGCAGTCGAGAATGCCGTTGATCGCGGCATCGAAGGTTTCGGTCGTGGCCACGACGGACGAGCTGTAGAACATCTCGATGTCTATGGAGCCTTCGGACATGGTTTCCACGTCGTCGGCGAACTGGGCAGCCAGGATGCCCGATGGATGCTCGGTCGCGTAGTGCGTCTGGATGCGCAGGGTCACGTCCTGCGCCGACGCGCCGGTCGCAACAATGGCAACGGCCGCAGCCGTCGTCAGCAATTTCTTCATTGTCTCCTCCCATGACGACCGTCTTAGCGGGCCGCCCTATTTGTATGCGGGGTACCTCCACCCCGGTGTCGAAAAGGGGCGCCTCGACCCCGATGCGCAACCGGGATTCTCGTCCCCGGTCCAGGATGGTATACCACCCGTGAAGGTACGCTAACCAAACCCATGTCGACAGGCAAGGATTTTTGGTATACCAAATTTCGCCAGTGGGAGGCGTTGGCTGCATGTTTGCGCGGGCAACAAAAAATATAACGGAAAGAAAAGGCTAGGGCGCAGCATGGCCGAGGAGACCTTGCCGGAGCAGATCGCGAATCGTCTGCGGAGGGACATCCTGCGGGGCGTCCTGCCGCCCGGGACGGCGGTCAAGGAACGCGATCACGCGGGCGAACTCGGTGTGAGCCGCACGCCGATGCGCGAAGCGATTCGAATCCTCGCCAAGGAAGGGCTCGTGATCCTGCGCCCGGCGCGGTCGCCCATCGTGGCGCAGCCGTCCTTCGAGGACGTGGCGCACAACATCGAGGTGATGACCGCGCTGGAGCTCCTGTCCGCCCGGCTCGCCTGCGAACGCGCCTCGGACGCGGAGATCGACCACATCAGCGACGTCGCGGCCCGGATGGCACGGGAATACGACAAGCTCGACAAGCTGGAGGTCTTCGAGATCGACATGAGCTTTCACCGCGCCATCGCGGAGGCGGCGGGCAATCCGGTTCTGGCCGAGATGCACCGCGCCCTGCTGGCACGGCTGTGGCGGGCGCGCTACCTCTCGGCCAGCCGCAAGCACGCAAGGGACCGGGTGCTGGACCAGCACGCGGCCATCGTGCAGGGCCTCAGGGCCCGCGACGTGGCAGAAGTGGAAAAGAGCCTCAGGGCGCACCTCGACCACCTGCTGATCAACGTGGCGGATTTCTTCGATTCCGAGCAGACCGGGACCACGGACCCTGCCTCTGCCGCGACCTCCGGCTGAACGGCCGCCGAGCGGCCGGAACGACATCTTCAGACAAGACACCCCAGGAAAGGACAGAAATGAAACTCTTGCGCTACGGCCCGGCGGGCCAGGAAAAGCCCGGTATGCTGGACGATGAAGGCCGCGTGCGCGACCTGTCGGCCCATGTCAGCGACTTCGCGGGCGAGAGCGTCTCCATCGAGGCGCTCGACAAGCTGCGGTCGGTGGACGTGTCGAGCCTTCCGGTGGTCGAGAACCCGGGCCGCATCGGCGCCTGCCTCGCCACCGTGCCGAACTTCTTCTGCATCGGCCTGAACTACGCCAAGCACGCGGCCGAAACCGGCGCGGAACCGCCGAAGGAGCCGATCATCTTCAACAAGGCGACCTCGTCGCTGTCCGGTCCCTTCGACCCGGTGGTGATCCCGCGCGGCTCGGTGAAGTCGGACTGGGAGGTCGAGCTGGGCGTGGTGATCGGCAAGACCGCCTCCTACATCACGGAAGCCGAGGCGCTGTCCCACGTGGCGGGCTACTGCGTCATCAACGACATGTCCGAGCGCGAGTACCAGATCGAGCGCGGCGGCACGTGGATGAAGGGCAAGTCCGCCCCGACCTTCGGCCCGACCGGCCCGTGGCTGGTGACCGCCGACGAGATCCCGGACCCGCAGAAGCTGGCGCTGTCGCTGAAGCTGAACGGCGAGACGGTGCAGGATTCGAACACCGACGACATGATCTTCGGCGTGGCCGAGATCGTGGCGTACATGTCGAAGTTCATGCTGCTGCAACCGGGCGACATCATCGCCACCGGCACGCCCTCGGGTGTGGGCATGGGCATGAAACCCCAGCGCTTCCTGAAGCCGGGCGACGTGATGGAGGTCTATGTCGAGGGCCTCGGCACGCAGAAGCAGGAAACCGTCGCGGCGGAGTGACGTGCCTCGGATCGCTGGCGCGATCTGATCCGCGCGGGCCTTGCCCGCGCCACGCGGGAGAGGCGCTGCCTCCCCCGTACCCCCTCCGGGACAGCGCCCGACGAGTTACGGAGCGCGATGGCCGGAAGGTGCGTTAACCGATGGTTAACCGACCGGCGCTCAATGGATGAGCGACCCGCCGTTCACATCGACCTCCGACCCGGTGACATAGGCCGAGAGGTCGGAGGCGAGGAACAGGCAGCAGCCCGCCACGTCCGAAGCCTCGCCCGCGCGGGCCATGGGAATGCCCGCCAGGATCTGTTCCATCATCTCCGGCGTCAGCTTTCCGGCGGTGATGTCGGTCGCGATGAAGCCGGGGCAGACGGCGTTGGCGCGGATGCCGTCGGGCGCCAGTTCGCGGGCCATGGCCTTGGTCAGGCCGAGAATGCCGGCCTTGGCCGCGGAGTAATGCGGACCGCCGAAGATGCCGCCACCACGCTGCGCCGAGACCGAAGAGATGTTGACGATGGCGCCGGTCCTGCGGTCGCGCATGTGCGGGATCACCGCCTGGCTCATATAGAGCGTGCCGCGCAGGTTCACGTCGGTCACGGCGTCGTAGTTGGCAGGTTCGATCTGCATCAGCTTCAGCGGCTGGGTGATGCCCGCGTTGTTCACCAGCACGTCGATCTGGCCGAAGGCGGCGATGGCCGCCCCGGCGGCGGCATCGCAGGCGGCCTTGTCGGTGACGTTGCAGGCGAGGCCGATGTGGCCTTCGCCGGGCAGATCGGCGGCGGCGGCCTCGGCGGCGCTGGCGTCGAGGTCGAGGATGGCCACCCGCGCGCCATGTTCGGCGAAGAGTTTCGCGGTGGCCTTGCCCAGCCCGCGCGGGCTAGCGGCGCCGGTGATGAGGGCGGTCTTGTCCTTCAGGAGCATGATGGGTTTCCCGTGGCTGGCGGAGAGGGGGCGGGGCCTGTCCTCCCGGAAAGGGTTGCGAGAGAGGCGAGGATCAGAGGCGCGCCCTGACCCGTTCGGTGATGGCCCGGACGGACAGACCGTACTGGTCGTGAAGGGTCGGCAGGGCGCCCGCGTCGAGGAATTCGTCCGGCAGGGCGATGCTGTCGAAGGCCGGATGGATGCCCGCGCGCATCAGCGCCGCGGCCACGGCCTCCCCCAATCCGCCGACGATGGTGTGGTTCTCGAGCGTGACCACAAGCCGCCCGGTCTTCGCCGCCTCCGCCCTGATCGTGTCGATGTCGAGGGGTTTGATCGTCGGCACATGCAGGACCGCGCAGTCGGTGCCGTCCTGTTTCAGCGCCTTGGCGGCATCGAGCGCGCGCATGGTCATGAAGCCGGTGGAGATGAACAGCACGTCGCGCCCGTCGTGGATCAGCTTGGCCTTGCCCAGTTCGAACCGGTAGCCGTATTCGCCCAGCACGTCCGGGACCTTGCCGCGCAGGAGCCGCATGTAGACCGGGCCGGGGTGGTCGGCGATGGCGTGGGTGGCCTGCGTGATCTCCGTCGCGTCGCAGGGATCGACGATGGTGAGGTTGGGCATGCCGCGGACGATCGCCAGATCCTCGGTCGCCTGGTGGCTGGGTCCATAGCCGGTCGTCAGGCCGGGCAGGGCGCAGACGATCTTCACCGGCAGGTTCTCCTCCGCGATGGCCATGACGATGAAGTCGTAGGCGCGACGGGAGGCGAAGACGGCATAGGTGGTGGCGAAGGGGGTGAACCCCTCGCGCGCCAGCCCGGCGGCGGCAGAGATCATCACCTGTTCGGCCATGCCCATCTGGTAGAACCGATCGGGGTAGGCTTTGGCAAAAACATGCAGGTCGGTGTATTTCGACAGGTCGGCGGTGAGGCCGACGATGTCGTCGCGGGTCTTTGCCAGCTCGCAGAGCGCCTCGCCGAAGGGAGCGGTGACGGTTTCGCGGCCCTCGGCGTCGAGGGAAGCGATCATCGCGGAGGTGGTCAGCCGTTCTCCGGTCTCCGAGACGGGGAGGGTGCGGGGCTGGTGCTTGGACTTGCGGCGGCTCAGCGCGCCGGTCGGGGCTTCGGTCATGGAGTGTCTCCGGGGCAGGGGTTTCGTAGCGAAACCGGCCCGTGATCGGGGGTCAGGCAGGCATCTGCCCGTCGAGATGGGCGATGGCGCGGGACCATTCGGAGGGCTCCACGCGGACGAAATGGGTGATCTCCCGCTCTTCGAGGAAGGGCACGCCCTTGCACATCTGGGTCTTGCAGATGATGACGCGGGGCCGGGGATCGGTCAGGTTGCGGGCGGCGTCGAAGGCGCCCACCAGTGCGTCCAGATCGTTGCCGTCCACCTCCTGCGCGTGCCAGCCGAACGCCGCCCACTTCGGGGCCTCGTCGCCCTTGGCGAGCGCCGCGGTGGTCGGCCCGTCGGCCTGCTGGTCGTTGAAGTCGACGATGCAGATCAGGTTGTCGAGCCGGTGGCTGCTGGCGGCCATGACTGCCTCCCAGGTCGAGCCTTCGCCCAGCTCTCCGTCCGACATCATGTTGTAAACGAAGGATTTGCTGTTCTTGCGCTTCAGCCCGAGCGCGGCGCCCACCGCGATGCCAAGGCCGTGGCCGAGGCTGCCGCCGGTGATCTCCATGCCCGGCGTGTAGGCGGCCATGCCCGACATCGGCATCCTCGAATCGTCCATGCCGTAGGTGCCGATCTCGTCCTCTGGCAGGATGCCGGCCTCGATCAGGGCGGCGTAGAGGGCGATGGCATAGTGACCGATCGACAGGTAGAAGCGGTCGCGCCCTTCCCAGTCCGGATCCTTCGGGTCGTAGGTCAGGGCGTGGAAATAGCTGGTGGCCAGCACGTCCGCCACGCCGAGCGCCTGCCCGATGTAGCCCTGTCCCTGCACTTCGGCCATGCGCAGCGCATGGCGTCTGATCGCCCATGCGCGGCGCGCGAGACTCACATTGGAGCCCGCGTGGGGGTCTGTGGACATGTCTCCTCCCTTGCCCATCTTTTGGTATACCATTCCACCCCCGGACGGTCCTTTGCGCAAGGGGTCGCGTCACGAATGTCGTATTTGGCAGGAAATCCGGCGTTTTGTGTTTGAGTGCCAAGAGGTTCACGTCTTTCATGGGCAGGAAAGGGGACCTCATGGATTTCGGACTGAGCGACGAGCAGGAGATGATCGTCTCCACGGTGAGGAGTTTCGTGGAGAAGGAGATCTATCCCCACGAGGCAGAGGTCGAGCGCACCGGGGAAGTGCCGCCGGGCCTTGGCGAGGAACTGAAGCGCAAGGTGATCGAACTGGGCTTCTACGCCTGCAATTTCCCGGAGGAGGTGGGCGGCGCAGGTCTGTCGCACCTCGACTTCACGCTGGTGGAGCGGGAACTGGGGCGGGGCTCCATGGCGCTCACGCATTTCTTCGGGCGGCCGCAGAACATCCTCATGGCCTGCGAGGGCGAGCAGAAGGAGCGCTACCTTCTGCCCGCCGTGCGGGGCGAGCGGATGGATGCGCTGGCGATGACCGAGCCGGAGGCGGGATCCGACGTCCGTGGGATGCGCTGCACCGCCGTGCGCGACGGCAAGGATTGGATTGTCAACGGTACGAAGCACTTCATCTCCGGCGCGGATCACGCTGATTTTTTTATCGTTTTCGTGGCGACGGGCGTAGACGAGACGCCGAGGGGGCCGAAGAAGCGGATCACATGTTTCCTTGTCGACCGGGGGCATCCGGGGTTCACGGTGCGCGACGGTTACCGGTCGGTGTCGCACCGCGGATACAAGAACTGCGTGCTTGAATTCTCTGACTGCCGCCTGCCGGAGGGGCAGGTGCTGGGCGAGGTCGACGGCGGTTTCGCGGTCATGAACGAATGGCTCTACGCCACGCGGCTGACGGTGGCGGCCTTCTGCGTGGGCCGGGCGCGGCGGTGTTTCGACATGGCGGTGGAGTACGCCGCGCAGCGCAAGCAGTTCGGCCAGCCCATCGCCGGGTTCCAGGGTGTGTCCTTCCAGGTGGCGGACATGGTGACGGAGATCGACGCCTCGGATCTCCTGACGCTGATGGGGGCATGGCGGCTGGACCAGGGGCTGCCCGCCAATCGCGAGATCGCATCGGCCAAGGTGCACGCGTCGGAGATGCTGGCAAAGGTCACCGACACGACGCTGCAGATCTTCGGCGGCATGGGCCTGATGGACGATTTCCCGATCGAGCGGTTCTGGCGCGATGCGCGGGTGGAGCGGATCTGGGACGGCACGTCGGAGATCCAGAGGCATATCATCAGCCGGGAAATCTTCCGGCCGCTGGGGGCGTAATGAGGTGCGTGATGACCGGGGGCAAGGCGGCGCAAAGCCCCGCCCTACGATCCGTTGCGCAGGCGGGCAAGGCATGAGCGGACTGGACCGTTTGCTCAGGCCCCGCAGCATCGCGGTGATCGGCGGCGGCGCTTGGTGCACGAATGTGGTCCGCGAGTGCACGAAGATCGGGTTCGAGGGGCCGGTCTGGCCGGTCCATCCGACACGGAAGGAGATCGGGGGCGTACCAGCTTATCCCTCGGTCGAATCCCTGCCGGAGCCGCCCGACGCCTGCTTTGTCGGGATCAACCGGACGGCGACGGTTGAGGCGCTGCGCGTCCTGCGGGACGCCGGGGCGGGCGGAGCTGTGTGCTTTGCCGCCGGGTTCAGCGAGGCGCGGGCGGAGCTGGCCGATGGCGGCGACCTGCAGGAGGCGCTGCGCACAGCGGCGGACGGAATGCCGTTCCTCGGGCCGAACTGCTACGGTTTCGTGAACGCGCTGGACGGCGCCGCGCTCTGGCCCGATCAGCACGGGCTGATCCGGCGCGAGGCGGGCGTGGCGATCCTGACGCAGAGCTCCAACGTCGCGCTGAACCTGTCGATGCAGGCGCGCGGCCTGCCCATCGCCTATATCGGCACGGTCGGGAACGAGGCCTGCGTCGACCTCGCACGGTTCGGCGAGGCGCTGGTGGAGGACCCGCGCGTGACGGCGCTGGGGCTGTATATCGAGGGCATCCGCGACGTGCGGGGGATGGAGCGGCTGGCGGCCCGTGCCCGGGCGCTTGGCAAGCGGATCGTGGCAATGAAGCTTGGCGCGTCGGAACAGTCGGCGCGGGCGGCTGTGTCGCACACCGCGTCGCTGACCGGTTCGGACGTGGGCGCGCGGGCGTTGCTGCGGCGGCTGGGGATTGCGCAGGTCGGGTCCTTGAGCGCCTTCCTCGAGACGCTGAAGATCCTCGATGGCGTGGGGCCGCTGGACTCCGACCGGGTCGTGTCGATGTCCTGTTCGGGCGGCGAGGCGAGCCTGATGGCTGACAGCGCGCTCGGACGGGGCGTGTCGTTCCCGCCGCTCGGCAAGGCGCAGACGGAGGCGTTGCGCGCGGCCTTGGGTCCGAAGGTCGCCTTGGCCAACCCGTTGGACTACAACACCTATATCTGGGGCGACGTGCCCGCCATGACCGCGACCTTCGCGGCGATGATGGCGGGTGAGGCGGCGCTGGGGCTGGTGGTGCTGGACTTCCCCCGCGCGGACCGCTGTTCGATGGACGACTGGATGCCGGTGCTCGACGCCGTGGCGGGGGCCATGGCGCGGTCGGGCAAGCCGGTGGCGGTGCTGTCCACGCTGGTGGAAACCCTGCCGGAGACTGTCGCCGAAGCCTGCCATGCGCGCGGGATCCTGATGCTGTGCGATCTTCCCGCCGCGCTTGACGCCGTGGCGGCGGCGGCCTTCCTGGGGCAGGAGGCGCAGGCCGCGCCGGTCCTGTTGCCAGGGGACGTGGGCATCCAAGGCGAGCGGGGCTTTTTCGTGGGAACGGTGGGCGCGCTGTTGAACGAGGACACCGCCAAGGGCGCGCTGGCGCGTGCCGGGGTGCGGGTGCCGGGCCGGCGGCAGGTCCGGGTGGCCGGAGCCGCGGAGGCCGCGACGGAGATCGGCCTGCCTGTGGCGGTCAAGGCCGTCGGACTGGCGCACAAGACGGAGGTCGGCGGCGTTGCCCTGAACCTCCGCACAGCGGAGGCCGTGGCCGCGGCGGCCGAGGCCATGGGCACGCCCGAGGTGCTGGTCGAGGAGATGATCGGCGGCACGGTCGCAGAGCTTCTGCTGGGCGTGGTGCACGATCCGGCGCATGGCTTCGTGTTGACGCTGGGGGCCGGGGGCGTGCTGACGGAGGTCTGGCAGGACACCATGTCGATGCTGCTGCCGGTGACCGAGGCCGAGGTGCGCGGCGCGCTGAACCGCTTGCGTCTGGCGCCGGTGCTGGCAGGGTGGCGCGGCGCGCCGGGGGCGGACCTGGGCGCGGTCTGGCGGGCGGTCGAGGCGGTGCAGACCCTCGTTACGGCACATGCCGGAGAGATCGCCGAGGTGGAGATCAATCCGCTGATCTGCAGGGAAAAAGACGCCGTGGCGGTGGATGCGCTGATCCGGCTGAACGACAGGGAAGGACTTTGACGATGCCATTGGAGATGAACAAGGAGGTCTTCGTGACCTGCGCGGTGACCGGGTCGGGAGGCACGCAGGACCGCAGCCCGCATGTGCCGCGCTCTCCGAAGGACATCGCCGAAAGCGCCATCGCCGCGGCGAAGGCGGGGGCTGCGGTGGTGCATTGCCATGTCCGCGACCCCGACAGCGGCGCACCGTCGCGACGGCTCGACCTCTACCGGGAGGTCACCGACCGGATACGCGATGCGGAGGTCGACGTGGTGCTGAACCTGACGGCGGGCATGGGCGGCGACATGGTGTTCGGCCCCACGTCTTCGCCCCTGCCGCTGCGGGAGACGGGCACCGACATGGTCGGCGCCGAAGAGCGTGTCGCCCATGTGGCAGAGTGCCTGCCTGAGATCTGCACGCTCGATTGCGGCACGATGAACTTTGCCGAAGCCGATTACGTCATGACCAACACGCCGGGCATGCTGCGTGCGATGGGCGGCATGATGACCGAACTGGGCGTGAAGCCGGAGATCGAGGCCTTCGACACCGGGCACCTGTGGTTTGCGAAGCAACTGGTGGAGGAGGGCGTGCTGGACGGCCCGGCACTGGTGCAACTGTGCATGGGCGTGCCCTGGGGCGCGCCGGACGATCTGAACACCTTCATGGCGATGGTCAACAACGTGCCGGACGACTGGACCTTCAGTGCCTTCGCGCTGGGGCGGAACCAGATGGCCTATGTGGCGGCCTCCGTCCTGGCGGGGGGCAACGTGCGGGTCGGGCTGGAGGACAACCTCTGGCTGGAAAAGGGCGTTCTGGCCACCAACGCGCAACTGGTGGAAAAGGCCGTGGGCATCATCGAGGGCATGGGCGCGCGGGTGATCGGCCCGGCGGAGGTGCGCGAAAAGCTGAGCCTTGTGAAGCGCGCGCCGCGCTGAGGGGATGGATGCGCGCGGGTGCGGACGGCAACCGAACCGCGTGACGCAGGGCCGCATTGGCGGCCCTGTTGGTCCATCTGTGCGGCGGCATCGCCCAGGGATGTCCCGAAACGCACCCTTGGTGTTCGGTTTTTCCGAGGCGACTTTTTCGGCGTTGACGTTAGGTCTGTCACTGAACCGCCCGACCGGGGTGGCACAGAATGGAGACAGACATGTCAAGGACTTACCAGATCGCGATCATCGTCGGCAGCCTGCGCAACGAGTCGTGGAACCGCAAGCTGATCGAAGCGATGACGGCGCTTGCGCCCGACACCCTCTCGTTCCGGTTCATCGAGATTGGCGACCTGCCGTTCTACAATCAGGACCTTGAAACCGACACGCCTCCGGCGGAATGGACGCGCTTCCGCGAAGAGATGACCGATATCGACGGCGTGCTTTTCGCGACGCCGGAGTACAACCGCACCGTTCCCGCCGTGCTGAAGAACGCGCTGGACGTGGGGTCGCGGCCCTACGGGCAAAGCGTCTGGGGCGGTAAACCGGCGGGGATCGTGACCGCTTCCATGGGGGCGACCGGCGGCTTCGGGGCGAACCACCACCTGCGCCAGAGCCTCGTGTTTCTCGACATGCCGACGCTGCAGCAGCCCGAGGCCTACATCGGCAAGGTGCAGGACATCGTGACCGACGACGGCGTGGTCGAGAGCAGCCGCGACTTCCTTGCGGGTTTCATGTCGGCCTTTGGCAAGTGGGTCGATACCCACAAGGGCTGACCCATCAGGCATGAAAAAGCCCGGTTGGCACCTGGCCGACCGGGCTTTTTTGTCTTTCCGGCAAGGCGCGTTGGATCAGGCGACTTCTTCCAGCTTGATATCCGGGGTCACGCCGAGGGCGAAGCACACGTCGCGCGTCAGTTCCGGGCGGTTCAGCGTGTAGAAGTGCAGCTTGTCCACGCCGCCACGGATCAGGTCGTCGCACAGTTCGGTGCAGATCGCGGTGGCCAGAAGGTCGGTACGGTTGTCGCGCTCTGCCTTCTCGAAGGCGTCGATCACCCATTCGGGGATCTTCGTGCCGCAGGATTCGGCAAAGCGGCGCGCGCCTTTCCAGTTCTCGATCGGCAGGATGCCGGGTGTGACATACTTGTCGATGCCCGCCTTGGCACAGGCGTCGCGGAAGCGGAAGAAGGTGTCCGCCTCGAAGAAGAACTGGGTCAGCGCCTCGGATGCACCGGCGTCCAGCTTGCGCTTGAGCCAGTCGATGTCGGCCTGCCCGCTTGCGGCTTCGGGGTGGATGTCGGGGTAGGCGCCGACGCGGATGGTGAAGTCGCCCTCGGCGGCCAGCGCCTCGATCAGCTCGACGGAGTTGGCAAAACCCTCGGGGTGCGGTTCGAACCCGGCGGAGCCCTTCGGCGGATCGCCCCGCAGCGCCACGATGTCGTTGACGCCGACCTTGGCGAAGTCGCGGGCGACCTGCAGGGTCTCTTCCTTCGTGGCGTTCACGCAGGTCAGATGCGCCGCGGTGCGCAGGCCGGAATGCTTGTGGATCGTTGCAACCACGTCGCGGGTCAGGTCGCGGGTGGTGCCGCCGGCGCCGTAGGTCACCGACACGAAGCGCGGCTTCAGCGGGGCAAGCACCTGAACGGAGTCCCAAAGGCGGAACGTGCCCTCGATGTTCTTGGGCGGGAAGAATTCGAGGCTGATCTCGGGGCGGGTCATGATGTCTGTCTCTCTCGGTCTCGGGCGCGGGTCGTTTGCGACGCATCGCGTTGTGTTTCCGTCTTGCCCTTTACATGGCACGCGAAGCATGGTGAGGCAAACTCATAAATCTCATCTCCAACATGAGGCGCACATGCATATCGAGTTTCGCCACCTCCGGACGATCCGGGCCATTCACGAGGCTGGCGGCGTCGCGAAGGCGGCCGATCAGCTCAACATCACCCAGTCGGCGCTGAGCCATCAGATCAAGGGTCTGGAGGATCAGGCCGGGGTCGAACTGTTTGTGCGGCGGTCGAAACCGATGCGCCTGTCGGCGGCGGGCTTGCGGCTGCTGCGGCTTGCCGAACAGGTTCTGCCGCAGGTCGAGGCGCTTCAGGAAGAGTTCGCGGGCCTGCGCGCGGGCAAGACGGGCCGGATGCACATCGCCATCGAATGCCACGCCTGTTTCGAATGGCTGTTCCCGGTGCTCGAAGGGTTCCGCAAGAAGTTCGGCGACGTGGACGTGGACATTCGCCCGGGGCTGGCCTTCGATGCCTTGCCCGCGCTGATGAAGCAGGACGTGGACGTTGTGATCTCTTCCGATCCGGAGGACCTCGCCGGCGTCGAATTCGTGCCGCTTTTCGACTACGCGCCGGTCTTCGTGGCGTCGTCCGCTCATCCTCTGGCGGCGAAACCCTATGTGGAGGCAGAGGATTTCCGCGGCCAGACGCTGATCACCTATCCGGTCGACCGGGCGCGGCTGGACATCTTCAGCCAACTCCTGACACCGGCAAAGGTCGAACCGGCGGCGATCCGTCAGGTGGAACTGACGGCGGTGATCCTGCTGCTGGTCGCCTCCAACCGCGGGGTGTCGGTGCTGCCGGACTGGGTGGTGCGCGAGGTGAAGTACTCCTCCGACTACGTGACGCGGCCGCTGACCAAGAAGGGGCTGACGCGCAGGCTTTACGCCGCGGTGCGCAGCGAGGATCTGGAAAAGCCCTTCATGAAGGAGCTGATCTCGCTCGCCGGGCGGGAGGCGCGGCGCCTGCAGAATGCATGATGCGCCCCGGGTGCAGGTCAGTCAGGTGCAGGCGTCCCGCGCCTGGCCGACGGCGAGTTCCCAGTCGTTGGCATAGCGCCAGCCGGAGACGCGCGGGTTGCGGTTGGCCAGCACCTGATGCGCCTTGCCCGCAAAGCAGGCGCAGTCCACGCCGCTTAGCGTTTCGCGGCAGTATGCGCCGGGGTCGACGAGCTTCCTGTTGCCCTTCGCATCCTTCGCCTCGATCAGGAGAGAGTCGTGGCCAAGGGGCCTGTAGTGCTGGAATTCGGGGAAGGCGGCCGCGTCCGGCTGGGTCAGGGGCGGCATGAACTGGATGCCCACGACAAGGGTGCCGGTTGCAAGGACCGTGACAGCGATGGCGATGGCGTTGGTTCCAATGACGGACATGGCGTACGCTCCTCAACCGGGACAGCGTAACTCTCATGCCCGGACAGGACAAAACCTATCGGTCATCGTGGTTTGCGTAATGTTAAGGCCCGTCAGGCCGGCTGGCTGGCCCGAAAGCGGATGCGTGTCGTTCAGAGAACCTTGAGATCGGACGCCATGGTGCGTCCGTCACGGCCTTCCCGCAGCTCGTAGCTGACCTTCTGATTGTCGGCGAGGCCGGTCAGACCGGAACGTTCGACGGCGGAAATATGTACGAAAACGTCCTTGCCGCCTTCTTCGGGTGCAATAAACCCGTAGCCTTTGGTCGTATTGAACCATTTCACGGTGCCATTCGGCATAGTTCCCGTGCTCCTTATCATCGTCCATAGTATGGCCCCGCGCACCGGCGAAGCCGCCCCTTGCGCAGCTGCCGCCTTGGTCCGTTTCAGGGCACGAACGGTGAACTGTCCCGGCAAAGGTGGATGCTGCGACACCATTTTAGGATAGGGCCGTTTGTTCAAATGCAAGGGAAACAGGCTCGTGTTTCATGGGCGCGGCGGTTATGTGAACTTTGCTAATGAAATATGAGCATCTGCGGCAGAAGGAGGCGGCATGCGCATCTACGGTCTGAAGAACTGCGACACGTGCCGGGCGGCGCGAAAGGCGCTTCCCGAAGCGGAATTCGTCGATGTCCGGGAGAGCGGTGTACCCGCCGACGTGATGGAGGCAGCGCTGGCGCAGTTCGGGGACAAGCTGGTGAACACCCGCTCGACCACCTGGCGCGGCCTGTCGGAGGAGGAGCGCGCGGGTGCGCCGCTGGACCTTCTGGCCGCCCATCCGGCGCTGATGAAACGTCCGCTGATCGTCAGCGATGGCGAGATGCACCTGGGTTGGGATGCGGCGACGCGGGGTGCGCTCGGGGTTTGACCGGGCTCAGGCGGGGTGCGCAACGGGGCCGGTCGCGAGTGGTGTCTCCAGACCGGCGAGCCGGTCCAGAGACAGGGCGCCCGCGCCGCGCAGCACCAGCAGCATCAACAGCGTCACCCACAGGGTACGTTCGTCGATCAGGTCATAGCGGGCGTCGAACAGTCGCCCCGGATCGGCGCCGTGCCCCAGCACGTCGGTCGCGGTCTGGACGATCACGAAGCCGGTCATGCCAAGCGCCGAAAGCCGGGTCAGCAGCCCCACGACGATCAGCAGCGGCAGGACGAACTCCGCCAGCGTGCCCGCATAGGCAATGAGGTCGTGCAGCGCCGACAGCTTGGAGGGGTCGTAGCCCGCCGCCTCGAACTGGCGCGGGAACATCTGGGCGTAGACGCCCGATTCCAGCGTCAGGATGTCGAAGATGCCCTCTGTTCCCTGCCGGTCGAACACCTTGGTCCCGGCGGATTTCCAGAAGTAGCCCAGCAGCGTGCCCGCGAAACCCGCGCGCAGCAAAAGCGGCGTGAGCGGACCGGACACCCGGTCGAGCCGGCGGGAGAGATCGGCATGGACGGCGGTCAGTCGGTTGAGACGGGTCATGGGACGGGTTCCTCGCAGATGAGATCGATGATCGCGCCTTCGGTCAGAAGCAGTGTCAGCGTGGCGGAGAGATCGAACGCATCGCCCGCCGCCGCCATCGCCGCGCCGAAGGGCTGGCCTCGCATGAGCGCATCGACGAAAGCGCCGCCACCGGGGGGAAGGGCGTGGGCGCGGGGCGTGAATCCCGGGCGGGCGATCAGGGCGTCCTGGGCGACGGGCGTGGGTTTCGGCTGCCCGGGGGACATGGTGAAATCGTAGATCTGCACCACTGGCCAGCGGGACCGGATCAGGCGGACGGCGGCGGCAAGCGTCAGACGGGCGCCGAAAAGCGTCGTTTCGTGCATGTTCTGCAGGGCGGACGGGTCGATCGGTGCACGATCGGCAGCGTGATAGCTTTGCCGCAACGCCAGCTCCAGCCGCGCCACGTCCGACAGGTAGCCAATGTGGGCAAGTGGTTCGAACCCCTCGAGGAACTCGGGAAAGCTCTGTCCATATGTCATCATCAGCGGCGATGCAGGCGGATGGGCGCGCAGGAACAACCCGGCCACATGGGCGAAGTTCTCCTCCCCAATCAGACGGGCACAGGCGGGGAAACCCGCGGCCAGCGCCTCGCGCAGGGAAACGGCCACGTTGTTGCGGTACACGTCGTAGCGCCGGCCCGCCGGGCGGCCGGTGCCGTCGGTCAATCCCTCCGGAACGGGCCGGGCGGGGTCGAGCAGGGCGGTGTGAAAGGCGGCCTGACTCATGGTGCCACCAGTGCAATGGCCTGGTCCACGCGCGCCGCCTCCGCTGCGAGCACGGGCCAGTCGGGGACATCGGTGTCCCATTCCACCAGCACCGGGCGCGGGCCGGAGCGCTGCAACGTCAGGTCCAGCAGGGCCCAGACCGGATCGGCGACCGGCGCGCCATGGCTGTCGATCAGCAGGACCGCGCCGTGGTCGTCCGTGTCGGTGTCGTGCCCCGCCACATGGATCTCGCCCACCGCTTCGAGCGGGAAGCGGTCAATGTAGTCCTGCGGGGCGTAGCCGAGGTTGGAAGCCGAGACGAAGACATTGTTCACGTCCAGCAGCAGCCCGCAGCCGGTGCGGCGGGCGATCTCGCGAAGGAAGGCGGGCTCCTCCCATGTGCTGTCCGCGAAAGCGAGGTATGAGGACGGGTTTTCCAGCAGCATCTGCCGCCCGAGCGTCTCCTGCACCTCGTCCATATGGCGGCACACACGGTTCAACGTCGCATCAGTGTAGGGCAGGGGCAGCAGGTCGTTGAGGAAGGCGCCGTCGTGGGTCGACCACGCGAGATGTTCGGAGAAGCTGGCGGGATCGAGCCAGCCCAGCAGGTGTTTCAACCGGGCAAGGTGGTCGCGGTCCAGCGGGGCCTCGCCCCCGATGGAGAGGCCGACACCGTGCACGGAGATCGGGAACCGTTCGGACAGGGCGCGCAACTGCGCCAGAGGACGGCCGCCATCGCCCATGTAGTTCTCGGCATGGATTTCGAGCCAGGCGACAGGGGCGGGATCGGCCAGAAGGTCTGGGTAGTGCTGCGGCTTGTAGCCGACACCGGGACGGGCGGGGAGGGAGCGGGGCGTATCGAACATGGCGGTTTTCCGAAAACTGGAGGCGGGCCGGTGGGCAAGTCCCGGCCCGCAGGACGGGATCAGGCCTCGGGGATGTCCCGCTCAAGGGGTTCGAGCGAGCCCATGCGCGCCATCCCGTCCATTCCGGCCGGCAGTTCGATGTCCATGCAGGTGCCGGCCTCGACCAGCGTCCATGCGTTGCCCTGGTAGTCGACCTTGGAGGTTCCGGCGCAGGTGGTGCCGGGGCCCGCCGCGCAGTCGTTCTCGCCGGCGAGGGACACGCCGTAGCATTTTTCCTGCTCCTGCGCGGCCACGCCGGTGGCGGCGAACGATGCGGCGATGGCACCCACGAGGGCTGCGGTCTTGAGGGTGGAGGACATGTCTTTTCCTTTCGTCAGACAGTATTCGGTTGTTTGCTTGACCGTGGTCCGGCGGTCCTGCCGGTCGGTGCCCCAAGCCTGACGCGGCGTCCCGCCGCAGGCCATTCACGCAGCCGTGCATCACGCCCGTGTCAGGGCACGTCATGGCTGTGTGACACTACGCAGCCGCAGAAACCGAGTGAAATCAGGGAAACGAAAAAGGGCCCCGAAACAATCGGAGCCCTTTACGTTGCCGGTTCTGACGTAATGTTACAGCAGATCGGGCGGCGTAGCGCTGCGCGACAGCTCGCTCACGATGTCCGTCAGCGATGTTACAGAGGTCTGCTTCTCGCCGAGGCGGCGCACGGTGACCGTCCGCTCCTCGACTTCGCGGTGGCCGATGGCGAGGATGACCGGAACCTTGCCCACGGAATGTTCGCGGACCTTGTAGTTGATCTTCTCGTTGCGGATGTCGGCCTCCGCACGCACACCCGCCTTCCGCAGCTGCTCCGTCACTTCCTGCACGTAATCGTCCGCCTCCGAGGTGATGGAGGCGACGACGACCTGACGCGGGGCCAGCCAGAACGGCAGCTTGCCCGCGTGTTCCTCGATCAGGATGCCCACGAAGCGCTCGAACGAGCCCAGCGTCGCGCGGTGCAGCATGAAGGGTCGCGTCTTGTCGCCGTTGGGGGCGATGTAGGACGCGTTCAGCCGCTCGGGCAGGTTGGGGTCGACCTGGAAGGTGCCGCACTGCCAGACCCGGCCGATGGCGTCAGTCAGGTAGAAGTCCAGCTTCGGCCCGTAGAAGGCGCCGTCGCCGGGTTCCAGCGTGTAGGTGCGGCCGGTCTTGCGGATCGCCTCTTCCAGCGCGTTCTCGACGTAGTCCCAGCTTTCCTCGGTTCCGACGCGCTTTTCAGGGCGCGTGGCGAACTTGATCTCGAAGGTCGGGAAGCCGAGCTCGCGGTAGATGTCGGCCAAGAACTCGATGAAGCGCGCGCATTCATCCTCGATCTGGGCCTCGGTGCAGAAGATATGTGCGTCGTCCTGCGTGAAGCCGCGGACCCGCATGATCCCGTGCAGCGCGCCGGAAGGTTCGTACCGGGCGCAGGAGCCGAACTCGGCCAGCCGCAGGGGCAGGTCGCGGTAGGACTTCAGACCCTGGTTGAACACCTGCACGTGGCACGGGCAGTTCATCGGCTTCAGCGCGTTGATGCGCGTCTGCTCCTTGTTCTTCGAGGACGCATCGTCGTTCTCGCCGTCGCGGGATTCATCCACTTCGACGATGAACATGTGGTGCTGGTACTTGTCCCAGTGGCCCGAGGCCTCCCACAGCTTGCGGTCGACGACCTGGGGGGTGTTGATCTCGTGGTAGCCGCCGGCGCGCTGCTTGCGGCGCATGTAGTCCTGCAGCGTGGTGTAGATCGTCCAGCCGTTCGGATGCCAGAAAACTTGGCCCGGCGCCTCTTCCTGCATGTGGAAGAGGTCCATCTCGCGGCCCAGCTTACGGTGGTCGCGCTTTGCGGCCTCCTCCAGCATGTTGAGGTGCTTCTTCAGGTCGTCGCGGTTCTTGAACGCAACGCCGTAGATGCGCTGGAGCATCTGCCGCTTGCTGTCGCCGCGCCAGTAGGCCCCCGCCACGCTCATCAGCTTGAAGGCGTCGCCGGGCACCTGACCGGTGTTCTGAAGGTGCGGCCCGCGGCAGAGATCCTGCCAGTCGCCATGCCAGTACATGCGGATCGGCTGACCGTCGTCGGGGATCGCGTTGACCAGCTCGACCTTGTAGTTCTCGCCGGTCTTTTCGTAATGCGCGATGGCATCGGCGCGCGACCAGACCTCCGTCCGGACGGGGTCGCGGGCGTTGATGATCTCCTTCATCTTCTTCTCGATGAGGCCGAGATCCTCGGGCGTGAACGGTTCGGCGCGGTCGAAATCGTAGTACCAGCCGTGTTCGATGACGGGGCCGATGGTGACCTTCACGTCGGGCCAGATCTCCTGCACGGCGCGCGCCATGATATGCGCGAGGTCGTGGCGGATCAGTTCGAGCGCCGGGCCGTCGTCGGCCAGCGTGTTGATCGCGATGGCGGCGTCGGTCTCGATCGGCCACTGCAGATCGTAGTGCGCGCCGTCCACCTGCGCGGAGATCGCTTTCTTGCCAAGGGATTTGGAAATGGAGGCCGCGACTTCGGCAGGCGTCACGCCCTTGTCGAAGTTACGTTGCGAGCCATCTGGGAAAGTCAGGGAAATCTGGGCCATCGGCCATGTCTCCTCGTCGGTTTGGCGCCCACGGAACGCCCGGTTGCGGGTTATGTCGTGCGCTCTCCATGCCGCTGGCGGACAGGGCTGTCAACCGCAGACGCGTACCCGAGAAGGATGGACGACGCATGAGTGACAGCAGCACCGAAGTGTACAACCGGTTGACCGGGGCCGACGACGCGCCCGACCGGGAGGGCCGCAACGGTCTGAAACACATGATCAGCCTCAGCATGACGAAGATCGCGGATGGCCTGATCGACCCGAAACTGGTGCTGAGCTGGCTGGCAGGCAGCCTCGGGGTGCCTGCGGCGATCACCGGGGCCTTCGTGCCGATCCGCGAGGCCGGCGCGCTTTTGCCGCAGATCGTCATGGCAGGACGGGTGGAGGCGATGCGCCGCCGCAAGTGGGCCTGGGTGGCTGGATCGGCCGGGCAGGGCGCCATGGCCGCGTTGATCGCCCTGGCGGCGCTTTTCCTCGAAGGTCTGGCCGCGGGCCTCGTGATCGCGGGGGCGCTGGTGGTGCTGGCGGTCAGCCGGGCGCTCTGTTCGGTCAGCTACAAGGATATACTCGGCAAGACGGTCCCCAAGACACGCCGCGGGGCGGTGACAGGCGTTGCGGGATCTGCGGCCTCGCTCGCGGTGCTGGCCTTCGCGGCGCTGCTGATCTTCGGCATCGGGCAGGAGAGGACGCCGGTGGTGATCGCCATCGCGCTGGCCGCCGTGCTGTGGCTGGGGGCCGCGGCGCTGTTCTCCTCGCTGGAGGAGAAGCCGTCAGAGGATGCGGGATCGGGTCCGGCCATCAACCTCGCGCCGCTGAAGGAGGATCCGCAGTTCCGCCGCTTCATCGCGACGCGCGGCGCCTTGACTGTGACCGCACTGGCGCCGCCGTACTTCGTGCTGCTGGGCGGCGGGCAGGGGGCGTTGCAGGGGCTGGGTGCGCTGCTTCTGGCGTCCTCTGCCGCGTCCTTCGTCTCGAGCTATGTCTGGGGGCGGCTGGCAGACCGGTCGTCGCGCTGGGTGCTGGCGCTGTCGGGCTTCGTCGCGGCGGTCTTCATGGCACTGGCAGTGGGTGCCGAGTTCGCCGGGCTGACGGAAACCGTCTGGGTCGTGCCGCTGGTGCTTTTCGGGCTGATGGTCGCCTATCACGGCGTGCGGCAGGGACGGTCGACCTACCTGGTCGACATGGCGCCAAAGGACGCGCGGTCGTCCTATTCCGCACTGGCCAACACGCTGATCGGGACGCTGCTGCTGATCGTCGGCGCATTGGGCGGAGCGCTGGCCGCGCTCGGTCCGCAGGTCGCGCTGGGAGGCTTTGCGCTGCTGTCGCTTTGTGGCGGTATGCTGGCGCTGGGACTTGACGAGGTGGAGCGCACCTGAGTTTCCTGTCCCGGTCGACCGGCGGGGGCATCATGCGCACATTCGAAGAGATCCTTGAAATCGCGGCAGAGCGGAAGGGCGGCCGGGAGGCCGTGCTGGCCGACATGCCGGAGGTGAAGTCCGCAGATGCGCTGGCCGCGATCCCTGACGACCGCTGGCTTGCGCGCATGGCGCAGGGCATCTTCAGTGCCGGGCTGAACTGGAAGGTGGTGGAGAACAAGTGGCCGGGCATCGAGGAGGCCTTCCACCACTTCGACACCGCCCGCGTCGCCCACATGTCGGAGGACTGGTTCGACGAGCTGATCGCCGACACGCGCATCGTCCGCAGCCCGCCGAAGGTACGGGCCATCCAGCAGAACGCGGTGATGATCCGCGAGATTGCCGAAAAGCACGGCTCTTTCGGGCGCTTCGTGGGGGACTGGCCGACGGAGGATTTCGCCGGCCTCCTGCAGTGGCTGCAGAAGGAAGGATCACGGCTGGGTGGATCAGGCGGCGCCTACATGCTGCGGATGATGGGGCGCGACAGCTATATCCTGTCGGGGTCGGTCGTGGCGCGGCTGAGTGCCGAGGGTGTGGTCGACAAGGCGTCCTCTTCGAAGAAGGCCTGGGCTGCCGTGCAGGAGGCCTTCAACACCTGGCGGCAGGAAAGCGGTCAAAGCCTGACCGCGATCTCGCGCGTGCTGGCGCAAAGCATCGACGGCTGACACGCACACCGCGTTGCACGCAGCGAGAGACGGGCTTGGCTCTAGCGGCGGGATCGCTAGAGTTCGCGGCAACGCAAAGGAGGCAGTTTTGGCAGAGATTTCCCACGTCACGGGGCCGCGCGGCGACACGCTGGCCTATGCAAAGACCGAAGGCAAAGGGCCCTGCATCGTGTTCCTGTCTGGCTACCGTTCGGACATGGAAGGCACGAAGGCCGTGCATCTCGAAGCCTGGGCACAGGCGCAGGGGCGGGCGTTCCTGCGGCTGGACTACGCCGGCCACGGAGCCTCCGGCGGCGTGTTCGAGGACGGCTGCATCGGTGACTGGGCCGCGGACGCCGAAGCGGTGATCCGGCACGCGGCGCCGGGGCCGGTGCTGCTGGTGGGGTCGTCGATGGGGGGCTGGATCGGGTGCCTGCTGACCCGGAGCCTGCCGGAGGTCACAGGCTTCGTCGGCATCGCCGCAGCCCCGGATTTCACCGAGGACGGCTTCTGGGCGGGCTTCTCCGAGGACGAGCGGCGGCAGGTGATGGAGGAGGGGCAGCTGCTGATGCCTTCCGCCTACGAGGACCCTTACGTCGTCACGAAAAAGCTGATCGAGGACGGGCGCCGCAACCTCGTCCTGCGCGCGCCGCTGCCGATGCCCTGGCCCGTGCGGCTGCTGCAGGGGACGGAGGACGAGGCGGTCTCGCGCCAGACGGCGCTGTCGCTGCTCGACCACATCGAGGCCGAGGACCTCCGCCTGACGTTTGTGAAGGGTGCCGACCACCGGTTTTCCACGCCCGAGTGCCTCGCCATGATCGAGGCCGCCATTGCCGAGATCGCCGGTTGAGACGGCTCTATTACATCACCCACGCCGATGTGGTGATCGACCCGGACGTCCCGGTGCCGGACTGGGGCCTGTCCGAGCGCGGCAAAGCCCGTCACGTGGCCTTTGCCCGCCGCTGTCCGCCGGTGGCGTCGGTCTTCTGTTCGATGGAACGCAAGGCCCGCGAAGGCGCGGCGATTCTGGCTGAGGCGCAGGGGATCGTGCCCCGCGAGGTGCTGAGCCTGGCGGAGAACGACCGGTCCGCCACCGGCTACCTTCCCGGACCGGAGTTCGAGGCGATGGCGGACGCCTTCTTTGCCAACCCGCGAGACAGCGTTCGCGGCTGGGAACGGGCTATCGACGCGCAGTACCGCGTGGTGGCGACCCTGAAGCGGCTGGTGGCCGAAGCGCCGGAGGGCGACATCGCCGTGGTGGCCCACGGCGGCATCGGCGCGCTGTTCCGTGCTCACCTCACGGGGGCAGGGATAGACCGCTCCCACGACCAGCCGCGCGGCGCCGGGGGTCATCTGCTGGTCGTCGGTATGTCGGAGCAGGGGGAGGCGGATGACGGCGCGTGGCGCCTGCTCCGGGACTGGACCGCCATCGACAACTTCGCGGCGGAGGCCGGGGCATGATCTGGGGCCTGCTGGCGGTTGCGGCGGCAATGGGGCTCTGGCTCGCAATGCGACCGCCGCGCTTGCCGGATACCGCGTTCGATTCGGTTCTGCTGGAGGGCGGCGTCGACGCCTATCTCGAGACAGCGGAGGCGCGATTCACGGACATCCGCGAGGGCCTGCAGAAACAGGTGGTCTGGGCGGGCGCGCCCGGGGAGAAGACCGACTGGGTTGTCGTCTACATCCACGGCTTCTCCGCCTCGCTGGGAGAGATCCGCCCGGTGCCGGAACGGGTCGCGGAAGGGCTGGGCGCGAACCTCGTCCTGACCCGCCTTCAGGGCCACGGGCGAAGCGGCGCCGCCATGGGCGAGGCGACGTTCGCGGGATGGATGGAAGACGTGTCGGAGGCGCTGGCCATCGCGCAGGCGGTGGGGCGGCGGACGCTGGTGATCTCCACCTCCACCGGCAGCACGCTGACGGCGCTGACGCTCTACGGGCGTGCGGCGGAGGGTGTGGCCGGCACGATCTTCGTCGCGCCGAATTTCAGACTGCGCAACAGGAAGACCGGGCTGGTGACATGGCCGGGCGCGCGGCTTTGGCTGCCGTTGCTGATCGGGCGGGAGCGGGGATTCACCCCGGCGAACGCGGCGCATGGGCACTTCTGGACCAGCCGCTATCCGTCCGTGGCGCTTCTTCCAATGGGCAAGGCCGTCCGGGCGCTGGCGGCGCGAGACCCGGGTCTGCTGAAGACCCCCGCGCTTTTTGTCTTCGACGACCGGGACGCGCTGGTCGACCATGCGCGCACGCGGGAAATGGCGGCGCTCTGGGGCGGGCCGGCAGAGATATTTGCGGTCGAGACCGGACCCGACGACGACCACGGACACCATGTCATCGCGGGCGACACGCTGTCGCCCGGCATGACCGCGCCCGTGGCCGCGAAAATGATCTCCTGGGCGAAGGGTCTGGACCGGGCCTCCTGACGCAATCTGTCAGGGCGCGTGGGCTAGTGTTTGGCCATGACCGGAGGGATGCGGCGCAAAGCCCCGCCCTACGAACCAACAGTGAAGGAGGACAATAATGGAGCAGCGCATCAGTCTGGTGACCCTCGGGTGCCGGGACATGGAGCGGTTGACGGCGTTTTACGAGACGCTGGGCTGGCAGCGGGCGGAGAGCCCGGAGGGGATCGTGGTCTTCGACCTGATCGGCCAGTCCATCGGCCTCTATCCTCTGGCGGACCTGGCGCGGGACATGGGCGTGCCGGAAGAGCGGCTTGGACACGGCGCGGCGACCTATGCCTACAATGTGCGGGATAAAGGCGAGGTGGCGGAGGTCATCGACGCGGCTCGCGCCGCCGGGGCAGAGATCCTGAAGGAGGCGCATGACGTGTTCTGGGGCGGTCACATCGGCTATTTCGCCGACCCCGAAGGCCATGTCTGGGAAGTGGCCTGGAACCCCGGCGCGCCGCTTCGGTCGGACGGGGCCTTCCGCTGGGCAGGCTATTGAAACCGCTGGCGTTTGGTGCGGATAAATGCGGGCGGGACGGTGCCGAATGAGGCGCCCCCGCAGCATGTGGTCGCTGGAAACGCTGGGCCGTGAACGCCTGTCGGCACATTTCTGGATGCGAGAGTTCCTCTATTCCGAGATCGGCAACTTTCACGCCGTTCCGAACATCCCCGACGATCCGGACCTCGCTCTCGAACGGGGCCGGGCCTTTGCCACCGCCCTGCTCGATCCGCTGGAAGAGACCTTCGGGCGGGTCTTCGTGCGGTCCGGCTTCCGGTCAGCTGAACTGAACGGTTTCGGAAACGCCAATCGCCTGAACTGCGCGCGCAACGACAACCCGCTGGAATGCCACATCTGGGACCAGCGGGATGTTGCGGTGGCGGGGGCCTCCGTCGTGATCCCGTGGTTCGCGCGGCGCTATGAGACCGGGCGCGACTGGCGGGATCTGGCGTGGTGGCTGCACGACCATCTGCCCTACTCGGAGATATGGTTCTTTCCCAAGCTCTGCGCCTTCAACCTCGTATGGCGGCCGGAGCCGATCCGGCGGATCGACAGCTATATCGCCCCGAAGGGGAGCCTCCTGAAGGCGGGGGCAGAGCCGGAGGAGGACGCCACGGCACGGGCCGCGCGGTATGCCGATTTCCCGCCGTTCCGGGGCATCGCGCTGCCGGACTGAGGCGCGGCGGGGTGGCTATTCCGGAAGACGATTAACCCGACATTCAGAGCTAATCTGCGAGACCTGTCCGTTGACGGGCCATGCAGAGGGACCTTCGCCATGATGGGATTCGACAGCCGGTTCCGTGACTTTCCCGATTACCTGCGCGCTGCGGGCCGGGAAATCTGGGAAGGGCGCACGCTCGGCGACGGGCTTGCGGCGTTCTATCATCCCGCGATCATCCGCCGCGATGCGCGCGGCGTCCTGCAGGGGACGGATGCGCTCAGGGCCTCCGGCCTGGCCGAGTTCTATGCCCTGCCGGACCGCCGCCTGCTGACGGAAGACGTGATCTGGAGCGGGTCCGAGAAGCGCGGGATGCTTGGCTCGAAGCGGATGGTCGCGGTGGGCAGGCACATCGGCGACGGACCGTGGGGTCCTGCCAGCGGGGCGCGGCTGCGGTATCGCGTCATGGCGGATCACTTCGCGAAGGCCGGGCGGATCAGCGACGAATGGCAGGTGGTCGATACCGCGGCGCTGCTGGCGCAGACCGGGCAGGACGTGAAGACATGGGCGCGCGCACGGCTGGACGGCCCCGACACCGAAGAGCCGGTCTTCTGCCCGGAGGTCGATGTCCAGGGGCCCTACACCGGACGCGGCAACGACGACAGCTGGGGGCTGGCGCTGGAGATGGTGGTGGGGCGGCTGATGACCGGGCACCTGTCCGTGGTTCCCGACCAGTACGATCCCGCCTGTTCCCTGGCCTATCCCGGCGGAGAGGTGCGCCACGGCCACGCCGCGGCGGAGCGGTTCTGGCTGGGGCTGCGGCAGTCGTTTCCCTCTGCCAGTTTCGCGGTGCATCACCGGATCGGGCAGGAGACGCCGATGCTCCCCCCGCGCGCCGCCCTGCGCTGGTCGCTGACCGGACGGCACGACGGCTGGGGCGCATTCGGTCGGCCGACCGGGGCGGCTGTGCACGTCTTGGGCATCAGCCACGCGGAATTCGGTCCGGACGGATTGCGCCGCGAATGGACGCTTTACGACAGCGCGGCAGTCTGGATGCAGATACTGGCGTCGGACGGTTGAGGGGGGAAGGGTGATTTCGGTGGGACGTCTTGCAGTTCAGAGTGGGATGGCCGGCGCGTTTCCTGTTTGTCTGGCTGTTCCGCGAGTATGTTCCGCATCTCGGTAAAGTTGTTTCAATTCCAGGCTGAATCGTCCTTGGAGTGTGCGATGGGCCCCGCGACCAAACGCGTACGCCGATCCGATGCCAGACCTATGCGCCAGACCATGGCTGCGATGCCCTCCCGTCAGAGGCCGATTGATTCTGTGGATAAGCGCAAAACGCAGCAGGAGCACGGATTGATGACGCTGAGGAAGTCTTTGATAGATATGGGCAACGCCACATTCCATAGATGAATAGTTGACCGAAACCACTACATGCGCGCATTTTTTGACCCAGCAACAGTTGGGGACGGTTGAAATGGTCAGGTGTGCAGGTGTGTGGGCGGCGGTGGCCGTGCTTTCGGGAACGGCATTCGGCGGGACGGCCATGGCGCAGGAAACATGCGGCGGTCTCTACACTGTGCAGCGCGGCGACTCGCTGTCGCTGATTGCCGACCGGCTTTACAAGGACGTGGGCCAGTGGAGCGCGATCTACCGCACCAACATGGAGATCATCGCCAGCCCGGATGCGATCCGCGTCGGCCAGACCTACCGGATGCCCTGCATCAACGGCCTGCCCGCTGGGCTCGAAGGCGGCACGCCCGTCCTGCGGACCGCCATGTCCGATCCGCAACCTGTCCGCTCCGCCGAAGAGGTGCAAGCCCAACGCCAGCGCAGCGCCGACGAAAGCCGCAAGGGCGTTGACGTCAGGCTGCTCGCCGGGGACGACTTCAAGCCCTTCACCAACCGACTGCAGATGTCGTCCGGCATGATCACGGATATCGTCAACCGCGCCTTCGTCGCCAACGACGACACCGGCGCGCACAGGTTCTACTGGGTCAACGACCGCTCCGTGCACCTCGACCCGATGCTGTCCGAGGGGATGGTCGATCTGACCTTTCCCTGGCGCAAGCCGGACTGCGGCGACGCGACCTCCGCCCTCTGCACCGACTATGTCTATTCCGAACCGATGTTCGAGATGCTGGTCGTGCTGTTCACCGCCAAGGGGGCGGGCGTGACCTACCAGCAGGAGGCCAATCTTGAAGGCCTGCGGGTCTGCGCGCCGCTGGGGCATGCCGGTGCATCGCGGCAGGGGCAGAGTGCGGGCTACCTCGCCCGCGTCGGCGCCCGCCTGCAGCAGCCCGCGAGTGCCGAGAATTGCTTCATGCGGCTGGTGTCCGGCTCTGCCGATGCGGTGGCGATGAACGAATTCACCGGCCGCGTGGTGCTGAAGGACATGGGGCTGGGCGACGCGGTTGAGTTGCAACTGTCGCGCCCGCTGGCCATCGAGGGGCTGCACGTGGTCGCCCACCGCTCCAATCCGCGGGCCGAGGCGCTGATCGCCGCCTTCAACGACGGGCTCGCCACGATGCGAGACAGCGGCGAATACCTGACGGTCATCGACAAGCACATGTCGTCGATCTGGGCGGGGCTCTGATGTTCCTTCTCAGGAGCACCGCCGCGCTGGCCCTGAGCACCTGCGCCGCCGCCGCTCAGACCTGCGCGCCGGAGGACTACACGGTGAAGACCGGCGACACGGTCTTTACCATCGCCGAGACGCGGTATGGCGATCCGGAGAAGTGGACGCTGATCTACTATGCCAACGAGGCGGCGCTGCAGGCTTCGGTCTTCCAGGTGGCGCCCGGCGACGTGCTGCAGCTGCCCTGCGCGCCGGGGACGGAGGCCGCCGATGCCACGCCGCTGCGCCGGGACGATGCGGAGCTGAAGCTGCTGACCGGCGGCAACTTTGCTCCCTTCACCGATCAGGACTGGCCGGGGCAGGGCATGATCACCGAGATCGTCAATGCCGCGATGGAGGCGACGCCTGCCCCCGTGACATATTCGATCACTTGGGAGGACGACTGGTCCGAACATCTCTTTCCCGATCTGGCGGAAAAGACGTTCGACATGGGCTTCCCATGGTACAAGCCCGACTGCGCGGCCACGCCCGGCAACGAGCGCTGCGCGAACTTCCATTTCTCCGACCCGCTGGTGGAGATCCTCGTGCTGCTCTTCGTGCGCGAGGGGGACGGCTTCACCTATGAGAGCGACGCGGACATCGTGGGCAAGCGGCTCTGCCGGCCGAAGGGCTATTTCACTCACGACCTCGACCGTCCGGGGCGGGAGTGGGTCACGAAGGGGCTGATCGATCTCGTGCAGGCCGACAGTCCGCAGGCCTGTTTCCAGTTGCTGATGGATGGCGACGTAGATGCGGTGACGGTCAACGTCTTCCTCGGCGCGCAGACCATCGAGGAGATGGGCCTGAGGGGCCGCGCCGTGCCGCTGGACAAGCCGCTGGCCACCGAAGGCTTGCATGTCATCATTTCGAAGACGCACTGGCGCGGGACGACCTTCCTCTATCGCTTCAACGCGGGGCTGGCGGCGCTGAAGGACAGCGACCGCTACAGCCAGATCGTGTCGAGGCACCTCGGGGTCTTCTGGGACCAGATCAAGACGCAGTGAAACGGGGTCCTTGCCCGAAGGGAGCGACAGACGCCTGATTTGGACCCAGCCCCCGCGGTCGTGCGTATGTGTGCGCGTCCGGGAAGCCGTGTTCTGGCGCGTGTCAGGGCAGAGGCAAGGCCGGTCGCAGGGGGCGCTTTTCGTGCGCTGGAGGATGATAGGGTTCGCAAGGCGCATCTGCCTCGCTCCCGGCACCGGATTACGACCGGCGACGTCGGCGATTGCCCGCCCGCGCCGGCCCCGGACCCCCTCTTTTCCCTGCTGCCGTGTCTGATAGGGTCGCCGCCGCAGGGATCGGCTTCGTATGGGGTGCAAGCGTGACGACAACAGGCGGCGGGCAGGGGTGCAGGGACGCACATGCGTGAGGCCATTGTCTTCCTGCCGGATATCCTGTGCGACGCCCGCCTGTTCGGACCGCAGCTTGCGGATCTGTCGCGCAGCCGCGCAGTCATGGCGGCGCCGCTGACGGAGGGCGAGCGGGTCGAGGAGATCGCCTCGGCGCTGCTCGACGTGCTTCCGAAGCGGTGCGCGCTGGCGGGGCAGGGGCTGGGCGGCATCGTCGCGATCGAGATCGTCCGCAGGGCGCCGGACCGCGTGTCGCGCCTGTGCCTCATGGACACCACGCCGCTGGCCGACACGCCGCAGCAGGCGGCCGAGCGGGACCCTCTGATCGTCCGCGCGCGGGCCCGCACCGGCAAGGTCGAGACGGTCTTTGCGGAGGCGCTGCGCCTGTCGGAGCTTGCCCCCGGACCGTGGCGTGGCGAGATATCGGCATTGCTGAAGGAAATGGCCACGGGCCTCGGCGTGGAGGTCATGACGCGCCAGATCCGTGCGCTCCAGCGCCGCCGCGACCAGCAAGGCACGCTGCGCCGCATCGCCGTGCCGACCATGGTCATGTGCGGCGCCGCCAACCGTCAGTTGCCGGTCAAACGGCATGAATTCATGGCGGAACTGATCCGCGGCGCCACATTGCGGGTGATCGAGGGGGCCGCCCACATGGCGGTGCTGGAACAGCCTGACGCCGTGGCCGATGCCCTGTCAGAGTGGCTGTCCATGCCGCTGGTCCTGCGCTGAGAGTAGACCGACAGTCACGGGCGGCCACGGGCGGGATTGCCAAGCCCCGCCGCCCCGCCTATGTCGGTCGCGCGTGGAGGGCCGGACGGCCGCCTTGGGGCAACCCAGGGAGGAAAGTCCGGACTCGCCAAAGCGCCGGTGCCGGGTAACGCCCGGGCAGGGCAACCTGACGGAAAGCGCCACAGAAAACAGACCGCCTGCCGCCCGTCGGCAGGTAAGGGTGAAACGGTGGGGTAAGAGCCCACCGGGGGGATGGCAACATCGCCCGCTTGGCAAGCCCCACCGGGAGCAATGCCGTGTAGGGACCTCGCGTCCGGCTGATCCCGCTTGCGGGATATCGGGACAGGGCGGCTTTGGCCCGAGAGGTCCGGGTTGGCAGCTAGAGCCGCGCGGCAACGTGCGGCCCAGAGGAATGGTCGTCTGAGGGGGCAACCCCGACAACAGAATCCGGCTTACAGGCCCTCCACGCACCACCGGCCTGCGCGCCGGGACAGGCCGCCGGCCGCCTGCCGGACAACGCCCGCAGACAAACTGTCACGAGACGGTTGACTCGGGCCGCGCAGTAAGTAAAAGGCGGGCTTCATACGAATTTCACGCGCGGCGCCCCGCGTGTTGCAGGAGACGACCAATGGCGAAGCCGACCACGATCAAGATCCGCCTGAACTCGACCGCAGGCACCGGCCACTTCTACGTGACCAAGAAGAACGCGCGTACCATGACCGAGAAGATGACCATCCGGAAGTTCGACCCGGTTGCGCGCAAGCACGTCGAATACAAGGAAGGCAAGATCAAGTAATCCTGCCCCTTTCCGGTACGACCCACAAAGGCCGCGACGGTGTATCCGCGCGGCTTTTTTCGTGTCTTTGATGCATTTTTCTGCAACAGCGAAATGGTCTTGACCGGTTCGGTCTACCGTTGCATACTGTTAACATATTGATTTCACGTCATAACGGGCTTTCCCATTCTGCATTGGTCCTCCGCTGCGCGTTCTGTCATGCTGCAATGCAGAATTTTGGCGCCTGGCAACCGGCCTGGCGCTTCGCAGAAAACTGGAGAAATCGATATGTTCCGCACGCTTGCACTCACCGCCCTTGTTTCCCTTCCCGTCGCCGCCGCAGCCGAGACCGTCACCCTCGACACGCCGATGGCCGGTGCCACGCTGCACCAGTCCACGACCGACATGTCCGTCTACTGGACCAAGGCAGGCGAGAGCTTCGAGGTCGTCGGCTACTACGCCGCGCGCAACGATGCGGACGATCAGGGCCGCATCATCATGGCGCTTGCTGACGGCGACTCTGTCACCTTCGGCCTGCCGGGTCATGTCGGGCAGCTCTACAGCTTTACCCGCGAGGGCGACGCGCTGACCGTGTCCACCCGCAACACCATGGTTCAGGAGCTGGCCCTGAACTGAATCGATCCGGCCGGCGCCCCACGAGGGCGCCGGTTGTGATTTGCCAGGCCGGCCGGATCCCGGAATACTCCGTCACCGGAGGCACGGATTTGGCCGAGCAGATCACCATACGCCCAGCGACACGGCAGGACATCTCCCGGCTGGACGACCTCTATCGCCGCAGCTACGCGCGGCTCTTGGCGGTAGACTATCCCCCCTCGACACTTGTCTTTGCCTTGCCCGCCATCGCGCGCGCACAGCCGGAGCTTATCGCCTCCGGCCTGTACTTCGTCGCGGAAAGCGGAACGTCCCTGCTGGGGGCTGGCGGCTGGTCGCAGGCCATGCCCGGTGGGGCGGGGCGTGTGCCGGGCGTGGGATACGTCCGTCACCTCGCCACCGACCCTGACGCCGTCCGCAGGGGAATCGGCACGCGGCTCATGACACACGTCATCCGCGACGCGCGGGGCGCGGGCATCCGCGTGCTGCACTGCAAGAGCACCCTGACCGCCACGCCATTCTACAAGTCGCTCGGCTTCCGCAGCATCGGCGACAGCGCCATGACCTTCGGCGGCGGCGTGGCGTTTCCGGTCACCCTGCTGTCGCTGCCCTTGTGATCCGCCGGATCTGTCAGAACGGATTTTCGGACGGGTTGCCGTCCAGGTCGGTCCAGCGCGTCTGGCCCCCGTCGAATTGCTTGGCGCGCCCCGCGTCGGTGTAGGTCACCGTGTCGCGCATGGCACGGGTGCCCACGACGAGGTAGCGGGCAGGGGCGTCGCTGCGGTTGTCCAGCCGGTGACCAACCGGCACGCCCGCCTTGAACGTCGCCGTATCGCCTGCCCGGAGCGTCGCTTCGCTGTCGCCCTCGACCAGCACGACCTCGCCCTCCAGCATGTGGACCAATTCGTCCTCGTCGGTATGCCAGTGCGTGTTAGAGGACCTTGCACCGGGATACAGCGTCTCGATCACCGCGCCGAACTGCGTCAGGCCGCCGGTGTCGGACAGCTTCACGATATCCGCGCGACCGCAGGGACCGTCGCTCTGCTCCGTCACAAGATCGTCTGTCGTCCACTTCGGCACCTGGGCCTCCAGTCTTCAATCCGTCAGCCGCGCCGGGCGGCTTCGATGGCCGCGACGTCGATCTTGTGCATCGTCATCATCGCCTTGAACGCGCGCTTCGCTTCGTCGCCGCCGGCTGCCAGCGCCTCCGTCAGCACGCGCGGGGTGATCTGCCAGTTCACGCCCCATTGGTCCTTGCACCAGCCGCAGGCGCTTTCCTGACCGCCGTTTCCGACGATAGCGTCCCAGTAGCGGTCTGTCTCTTCCTGCGTGTTCGTGGCCACCTGGAAGGAGAAGGACTCCGTCTGCGGAAAGACCGGGCCGCCGTTCAGCCCGATGCAGGGAAGGCCCAGCACGGTGAAACCGACGACCAGCACGTCGCCTTCCTTGCCGCCGGGAAAGTCGGCTGGCGCGCGGCTGACAGAGGTGACCTCGCTGTCGGGGAAGGTCTGCGCGTAGAAGTTGGCGGCGCCTTCCGCGTCGTTGTCGTACCAGAGGCAGACGGTGTTCTTCGCAATTGTCATCTGGAATGCTCCCGGCGATGATATTTAGTTGATGTCAACATAAGTGTCGCGCGATGTGCAACGGGAAGATGGGCCGGGCAACGAAAAAGGGCCGGTCGCTGGACCGGCCCTTCGTTCAATTCAGTGGATCTTGCGATCAGTCGTCGCCGCCCATGAAGAGATACATGATCGAGCGGAACATCGCGATGAACGAGATGTAGAGCTGCAGCGCGCCGATGATCGCGGCTTTCTCGAGGAACAGCTGTGCCTCCGGGCCGCCGTGGGTGCGCGCCTCGAGGTAGGTGTTCTTGATCTCCTGCGTCGAGGTTGCGGTCAGGACCGCGAACAAGCCGAGGATTGCCACGTTCATCCACCAGAAGGCGTTGCCGCCCATACCACCAAACAGCATGCTGATCAGCGCGAAGGCGACGAGGCCCCACACCATCATCACGGCGACCTGGTGGATCGGGCCAAGGTTGCGCTTCGTCAGGTAGCCGGTCAGCGACAGGCCGAGGAACGCGACAGCGGTATAGGCGAGGCCGGTGATGACCTGCATCATGTCGAACATGATGAAGATCGTGGCCAGCGACACACCGGTCAGGGCCGCGTAGGCCCAGAAGAGAGCGTTCAGCGCGACGACGGACAGCTTGTGGAACGCGAAGGACGCGATCAACACGAAGGCCAGCGGGCCGAAGATCACGACCCAGACCACCGGCGAGACCAGCAGAACCTGCTGAAGGGCCGGGCTGGATGCCACGAGGTAAGCCAGCGCGAACGTCATCAGCAGCGCGCCGGACATCAGCGCGTAAACCTTGTTCATATGAGCGCGCAGCCCCTCGTCAATCTGGGCGCTGCGGGCACCGGATACGCCCCGTGCCCCGATCGTTTGATATTCAGCCATCAATGCCTCCGTTTGCGTACATATCGCCCCGACACGCTATTCGGGGAACATGGCAGAGATATTGGCAGAGAGGCATGAATATTCAAGCTTTCGAGAGGTCTTGGGACATAACATACGCGTCAGATGCGCCAAAAAGGCGGTGCATTCCACCGGACGGGTTGTTCGTACCCTTCGTAGCGGTTCACTTCACGCAGGTCGGTGGCGTTCAGGCGGGTCCGGCCGCGGCCTTCGGCACGGGGCAGAAGCGCACGAAAATATCGTTCGGCGGCATGATACATGGCGTCGTCTTTCAGAAGTTGTGATGTGTTCGGGTGTGTCGATAATTTTCTGTTGATGAATTTGGCACAGTCTGCTTGATATTCGAAGTGAATGTTTTTGCTTCCTCCCATCACGGAGCGTAATGGATGAGAAATCTCGACATCACCGTTCTGAGGTCCTTCGTCGCCGTCGCAGAGGCCGGCGGCGTGACGCGCGCCGCTGGTTTCCTGAACCTGACGCAATCGGCCGTGTCGATGCAGCTCAAACGGCTGGAGGAGATGCTGGGCCTCCGGCTGCTGGAACGCAGCGGGCGCGGTGTCAGCCTGACCCCGGCGGGCGCGCAGCTTCTGTCCTACGCGCAGCGCATGGTGGAGATGAACGACGAGATCTACACCCGCCTGACCTGCCAGAGCTGGGAGGGAGAGATCGTCCTGGGCGTGCCGCACGACATCGTCTACCCGGTGATTCCGCAGGTCCTGCAACGGATGGGGCGCACGCATCCCTGCGTGAAGGTCCAGCTTCTCAGCAGCTTCACCAGGGAACTGAAGGCAAAGTTCGCCCGTGGCGAGGCGGATGTCATCATGACGACCGAGGCCGGCGTGGACCAGGGCGGCGAGACTCTGATGGAAGTGCCGCTGCGCTGGATCGGGGCTCCGGACGGGCAGGCCTACAAGTCACGTCCGTTGCGCGTGGCCTTCTGCCGGTCCTGCGGGTTCCGGGAATTCGCGCTCGCGCGGCTCGATGCGGAGAATGTCTCGTGGGAGCTGGCGGTGGATTCGGACAGCGACATGACGGTGGATGCGACGATCAGCGCCGACCTCGCGGTGACCGCGCGGTTGCAGGGCCATGCGCCGACCTACGTGAAATATCTCGAAGATGGGTTGTTGCCCGACCTCGGCACGCAGAACATAAATCTCTATGCCGGGAACGGCAAGACCGCGATCACCGAGGTGATGGTCGACTATATCCGGCAGGGCATGATGGCCGTGCGCGGGCTGTCCCGCGACGCCGCCTGATCTCAGACGCCGACGTCGGGACCGTAGCACATCATCGGTTCGTCGTTCTGGCGCGCCTCGTAGAGGACGGTGGAGGACGGATCGTTCTCGAATACCGCGCGCAGCTTGCTGCCCTCGCGGAAGAAGGTCCAGCATTGCGGGTCGGGGCTGTCCTCGTAGACGAAACAGATCTGCGAGCCCTCGGCCTCGTACCAGTAGCCTTCCTTGCATTTGCCATCGAGGAAGGACCAGCGCACGCGGCGGTTGGGCAGGTATTCCTCGACCCCGTAGGCATCGCCCGAGAGGCCGTAGTACAGCGTTTTGCCGTCCACGTAGCTTTCGAAGGCATTGGCCGACAGCGGCTCGGCGGCGAATGCGGGGGCAGCGGAGAGGGCAAGCGCCAGCGCGCCGGACAGGATCTGTTTCATGCCCCAATCCTGCCACATTTGCCGCCGGAGGCAAGGTCAGAGATTACCGAATGGTTAAAGCCATGGCGCCCGTGGGCGGAGGATCGCCCGGGTGCGCGTCAGGCGGTCTGCCAGTGGCGCACGCGCTTGTCCATGACGCGGCGCCAGAGCGGCGGCACCAGCGCAAGGACCGCCATGACGGGCAGCGAATGCGGTAGGATCGGCATGGCGGCACGGTCCAGTTCCAGCCCGGGGTAATGCCGCGACGGATGCGCGTGGTGGTCGGAGTGACGCGGCGCGTTCAGCATCAGCGCCGACGAAAAGCCCTGTGGCGCGTTCCAGCTGTGGGCGGGGCCGACGGGTTCGTACTTGCCCGGCGCCACCTCCTTGCGGCGCAGGCCGTAGTGCTGGACGTAATCCGACAGCAGCAGTTGCGCCTGCGCGTAGGCCGCGAGCCCGAGCAGCACCAGAACGCCCGGCAGCCCCGCAACGGCCCCGGCGATCACCAGCGACAAAACCGCGCCAAGGCCATAGGCCGCATAGGGGTGCGACAGACCCCGGCGACCCAGCCGCCGCTCTGCCCGGAAGCCTTCGACCAGTGCGCCGCGCCAGGCCCGCATGGCGAAGCGCCAATACCCTTCGCCCATGGGGGCTGAGTTGGGATCCTTCGGCGTGGCGGCATGGACGTGGTGCACGCGGGTGTGCGCAGAGGCATGGAACCCGAACAACACCGAGGAGTAGACCGCAACGCCCAACCGCCGCATGGCGCGGGGGGAGCGGTGGATCAGCTCGTGCGCGTTCGAGTTCGACACTTGGCCGAGGAACAGACCCAGCGCCGCGAACAGGCAGACCTTGTCCAAGACGGACATGGCGCCTTCTGCTACGCCCCAGACGCCACCGTACAGCAGCGGAAAGTGCAGCAGGCCAAGCGTCACCGACAGCGCATCCCCCACCGGGAACTCCGCCTCCGGCCGGTCCGGCGCGGCTAGGGCCGTCAGCTTGTCCATGAAGAAGGTGAAGACGGTGATGTAGAGCAAGGCCAGCACCGGGAAGGGCGAACCGAGAACCATGGCCAGCGCCAGAAGCGCCACCATGCCCAGCGTCGCGAGTGTGAATCGTGCCATCATTGCCCCCGGAACGCTGCCCGATACCATTGGATGTCTTACCTCTATCGGAACTTTCCGTCACCCATCAGGCAAAAGACGGGGCATTTCGCGGCGGAGCCATGCCCCAGGGCGTCGTTTTTCATCTGCGCCCGGGACGTGGCTGACGGTAAGCTGCGCCAACACGAATACGGGGAGGTGCGTCAATGGCACTCGACGAGCGCAAGGGCGTATGGAAATCGGGCAAGGGACGGGGACGCCGGACCCCTAAGGGTCGCCAGGTAGAGGACAAGGCCTGGGCCGAGGTGCGCGACCTTCTGGGCGACCGTCCGCGCCGCCGAGACCTGCTGATCGAGTTCCTGCATCTGATCCAGGATGAATACCGCTGCCTGTCGGCTGCACACCTGCGCGCGCTGGCCGAGGAAATGCGCCTGTCCATGGCCGAGGTCTACGAGGTCGCTACCTTCTACGCCCATTTCGACGTGGTGAAGGAAGGGGAGACGCCGCCGCCCGCACTGACGATCCGCGTCTGCGATTCGCTGTCCTGCGAACTGGCCGGGGCGGAACAGCTGCGCGCCGCGCTGGAAAACGGCATGGACCCGGATCAGGTCCGCGTGCTGCGCGCTCCTTGCATGGGCCGCTGCGACACCGCCCCGGTGCTGGAACTGGGGCACAACCATATCGGCCACGCCACGGTGGAGAAGGTGGAGGCGGCCATCGCAGCCGGCGAAACCCACGCCCATGTCGACCCCTACGAGACGCTTGCCGCCTACCTCGAAGAGGGCGGCTACAGCGAACTCAAGGCGCTGCGTGCCGAAGGCGACTGGGAAGAGGTGCAGGAAAAGATCCTGTCCTCCGGGCTGCGCGGGCTGGGCGGCGCGGGTTTCCCCTCGGGCCGCAAATGGGGTTTCGTGCGCGCCAATCCCGGGCCGCGCTACCTTGCGGTCAACGGCGACGAGGGTGAGCCGGGCACCTTCAAGGATCGCGTGTACATCGAGGGCGAACCCCATGTTTTCCTTGAGGGAATGCTGATCGCCGCCTGGGCGGTGGAGGCCGAGCGCTGCTTCATATATATGCGCGACGAATACCCGGGCATCATCGAGATCCTGCGCCGCGAGATCCGTGCGCTGGAAGAGGCCGGGATCGTCGAGAAGGACTACATCGACCTGCGTCGCGGCGCCGGCGCCTACATCTGCGGCGAAGAAAGCGCGATGATCGAGTCGATCGAGGGCAAGCGCGGCATCCCGCGCCATCGTCCGCCCTACGTGGCGCAGGTGGGCGTCTTCGACCGCCCGACGCTCGTCCACAACGTCGAGACGCTCTACTGGGTGTCGAAGGTCTGCCGCGAGGGGTCGCACATCCTGTCGATGGTGGAAAAGAACGGCCGGAAGGGGCTGCGTTCCTATTCTGTGTCGGGCCGCGTGAAGTCGCCGGGCGTGCACCTTCTGCCTGCGGGGTCGACGATCATGGATGTCATCAAGGCGGCGGACGGGATGCTCGACGGGCATACGTTCAAGGCCTACCAGCCGGGCGGCCCGTCGTCGGGACTGCTGCCCGCGTCGATGAACGACATCCCGCTGGACTTCGACACGCTCCAGCCGCACGGCAGCTTCATCGGTTCGGCGGCGGTCGTGGTGCTCTCCGACAAGGACTCCGCCCGCGACGCCGCGCTCAATATGTTGCAGTTCTTCGAGGACGAAAGCTGCGGCCAGTGCACCCCGTGCCGCGTGGGATGCGAAAAGGCGGTCAAGCTGATGATGGCGGAGAAGTGGGACCAGCCGCTGCTCGAAGAGCTGTGCCAGGCGATGGCGGATGCCTCGATCTGCGGGCTGGGGCAGGCGGCACCGAACCCGATCCGCCTGACGATCCAGCACTTCGCGGACGAGATCTGAAGGGCCAGGGCGGGACTGTCCCGCCCTGCTTCTTGGTTCAGTTCGGCCGGACCCGGACCCGGACGCTTGCGCGTGGCTTGGCGGACCGCGCCGGGACTGTAACCACACGGCGGCTTGGCCGCGCGCCCTGCGTACCTGCCAGGGTCAGCAGCGCCACGGCGCCGAACAGGACATAGATCATTCGCCTCTCCTTTGTTCTGCTACGGCCCATTGTGACACGGACCAGCGGCATAAACCTTGATCCTGAGCAAGTTGCGTGCATGTCAGACGTCCGGGGGAATGTTCGAAAAGAGCGGCGCCGGGCGCGGTTTTAGGGCCTTGATGCGGAATATTGGCCTGAAAAGTGAAAGAGCAGGCGCTTTATTCACAGCTTCAGTCGTTGCGATAGACCGCGCAGATGCAGCCGCTGCGTTTGAGCTTGCTGCACATGTTCCAAGCGGCATCGCGGCTGTCCCGGCCGAAGCGGGCCATGTAATATCCGCCGCGCGGGCTGGCTCGGCTTTTCGACCAGATGAGAAACGGTTCTTCCGTGCCGAACACCGACCGGCATCGCCGGGTGGTGCTGCGGAACTTGGCCAGCGCGGCCTTCTCCGACACGCCGAAGGCGACCTGCACGCCCCAGTCGGGCACCACGGGCCCCGAGGGTTCCTGTTCCGGGTAGGCGGTCAGCCGTCGCTTGCGGCCCAGCTCGTGGCAGGCCTCGCGGAAGGGCAGATCGTCGTCCAGCGCGAAGTCCGGCTCCACCGGTGGGGCATCGCGCCACGTCTCGGCCTTCAGGCCGGTGATGATCTTCACGTAGTCGATGGTTTCCTTTGCAAGGCCGCCGGTCCGGGCCACAAGCCCGTCGGCGCGACGTTCGCCGCCGTTGTAGGCCACCGCCGCAAGCCCGTGGTTGCCATAGCGCCGCGACAGCTCTCCCAGGTATTCCGCCGAGTATTCCAGCGCCTCCGCCGGATTGTAGGGGTCACGCAGCCCGCGCAACCTGGCGGTGGAAGCGATGAACTGGGCGATCCCCATCGCATCGGCGTGTGACAGGGCGTTGGGGTCGAACCGGCTTTCCTGCCAGATCAGGCGGGCGAAGAAGTGAGGGTCGATTCCGGCATCGTTGGCGAAGGCCTCCAGCGCCTGGCAGGTGTCGTACACGAAATGCGAGGGGCGGATGCACTGTACCTGCCCGAAGGCCCCAGAGGAGCACAGGCTGCCCGGCTCGTCGGGCCGGGCCTGAAGTGACGCCGGTATGAGGAGAAGCAGGAACAGGAACACGCGCATGGGTGCAGTAAGGGGGGACCGGGATGGATGGTCAACTCACACTTTCATTAAGCGGCCCGGCGTATTAGGTGTGACTGATCCAGAAGGTACGGGGCCCCGCACATGTCGTTTTTCGGAAAGCTGAAAAACCGTCTGTTCAAGACGTCCTCCAAGCTCGACGAAGGGCTCGACGCCATCGTCGAGGAGGGCAGCGAAGAGACAGCTGCCGACGACGCATCTGCCGACGCACCGGCGCCCGAAGCGCCGATGTCGGTGATGGAGCCGATGCCGCTGCCGGAAGAGACGGAGCCGCAGGGAACGCGCCGGCCCGGCCTGCTGGGGCGCCTCATCGGCCAGCCCGAGGACACGGAGCCGCGCCGCGTTCTGGACGATGACATGCTCGAAAGCCTCGAAGAGCTGCTGATCGCCTCTGACATGGGGGTCGATACGGCGCTGCGCGTGACTTCGAACATCGCCGAGGGGCGCATGGGCCGCCGTGTTTCGGCCCGCGAGATCAAGGAACTGCTGGCCGAGGAGATCGCGCGCGTGATGGAAAGCGTCGCGCGTCCCCTGTCGCTGTATCCCAAGAAGCCGCAGGTCGTGCTGGTGGTCGGCGTGAACGGATCGGGCAAGACGACGACGATCGGCAAGCTCGCCAGCCAGTTCAAGGCGGCCGGGAAATCGGTGGTCATCGCTGCCGGCGACACCTTCCGGGCGGCGGCGGTCGAGCAGCTGCAGGTCTGGGGCGAGCGTGCGGGCGTGCCCGTGCTGACGGCGCCCGAAGGCTCCGACCCCGCCAGCCTCGCCTTCGACGCGATGGGCAAGGCGCAGGCCGAGGGGGCGGACCTCTTGATGATAGACACGGCGGGGCGGCTGCAGAACCGCGCCGACCTGATGGAGGAGCTGGCGAAGATTGTCCGCGTCATCCGCAAGAAGGACCCCGACGCGCCGCACAACACGCTGCTGGTGCTGGATGCCACGACCGGCCAGAACGCCCTGATCCAGGTCGAGGCGTTCCGGCAGCTGGCGGATGTGACCGGCCTCGTGATGACAAAGCTCGACGGTACGGCGAAGGGCGGTGTGCTGGTGGCGCTGGCCGACAAGTTCGGTCTGCCGATCCACGCCATCGGGGTGGGGGAGCAGATCGACGACCTGGCCCCCTTCGACCCCGAGGAATTCGCGGCGGCCCTGACCGGGCTGGAGCCCTGAGTTCAGGCGTCGTTGTTCGTCCCGATCAACTTCTCCACCTGACCCAGCACGAACAGCACCACAACGACGATCCCCGTCGCCATGGAGGCCAGCGCGATGCTGCCCGCCCCGCAGCCGAGGCCGATGGCACCGCACAGCCAGAGCGACGCGCCCGTGGTCAGGTTCTGCACCTGCCCGCCGCTGGTGAAGATCACGCCCGCCGCCAGGAAGGCGACACCGGCGGTGACCGCCTCGATCATCCGCAGCGGGTCGTGACGCTGTTCGCCTGTATTGCCGAACTCGATGGACGACAGCTCCTGCCCGACGAGCACGAAGAGGCAGGCGGCGACCGCGACGAGGATATGCGTCCTGAGACCGGCGGGTTTGCCTTGCAACTCCCGCTCCAATCCGACAATTGCTGACAGGACCACCGCCACCAGCAAGCGTGTGAACGCGAGCGATGCGGGGACGACAGAGAAGCTGGACCCAAGTTCGCCAGCGACCTGTTCAAACATGCGGAACCTCCGGGTGTTACAAGAACGTCATAACCTCCAACCGCCCGACAAGGCGCCGGGTTCCGAGAACGAGTGTCGATGAGCGACTGGCTGATTTCCCTTGAGGGCACGGAGGCGGGGCACACCCTTGCGCTCTGGCTGGCGGTTCTGGCCGCGTTCCTGCACGCGGCTTTCGGCGCGCTTCAGAAGGGGCGCCACGATCCGTGGCTGTCGCGCGGCGCCATCGACGGAAGTTACGGCCTGATCGCGGCGCCCTTCGCGCTGTTCGTCGTGCCGTGGCCCGAGCCGCATATGTGGCCGATCTTTGCCGGCGCCTTCGTCATCCACGCGTTCTACAAGGTGCTGCAGGCCCTGGCCTACACGCGCGGCGCCTACACGGTGGTCTATCCGGTGGTGCGCGGCACCGGCCCGCTGTTCGCCGTCATCGGCGCGTCGCTGGTCTTTGGCGAACGCTTTGCGCCGATGCAGTGGATGGGTGTCGCTGTGCTGCTGTGCGGGATCTTCGGGCTTGCCGTCTACAACCTGATCTTCCTTGAGGTCGACCGGGACACGCTGCCTGCCGCCCTGGGGTTCGGCGTGGCGACCGGCCTGTTCGTGGCGCTTTACACAACCTATGACGCCTACGGCATCCGCGCCACGGCGGACCCGTTCACCTTCCTCGCGTGGTTCTTCTTCATCGACGGCTGGCTCATGCCCGGCATCGCCGCAGTGCGCTGGCGGTCGATGGCGGTGAAGCCGGAGCTTCCGCCCCTGATGGTCCGGGGCGTGATCGGCGCGTTTGTCGCCTTCTTCAGCTTCGGCTCCATCATGCTGGCGACGCGGCTCGACAAGGTGGGCGAAGCGGCGGTGCTGCGCGAAACCTCTACCGTCTTCGCGGCGGTCATCGGCTGGCTGGTGCTGCGCGAAACGGTGGGCCCCCGGCGCATCGCTCTCATGACCTTGATCGCGGCGGGTGCGGTGATCGTTGAGTTGGGCGGCTGAAGCCACTATCTGGGGACAAAAGGGAGCCTCACATGACCGACCAAGCCGGGCCGCGCCCGATCAACCCGATGCTGAAAAGCGCGCTGGAGTTCGGGCCGCTGCTTGCCTTCTTCGCGGCCTACCTTGCGCTGAAGGACCGGATCTTCACCATCGGCGGGACGGAGTACGAGGGCTTCATCGTGGTCACTGCCGGGTTCATCCCGGTCTTCCTGATCGCCACCGGCCTGTTGTGGAAGCTGACCGGGCACCTCAGCCGGATGCAGCTTGTGACGGCGGTGCTGATCGTGATCTTCGGCGGCCTGTCGGTCTGGCTGAACGACGACCGGTTCTTCAAGATGAAGCCGACGCTGATCTACCTGCTGTTCGGCACGGCACTGGGGATCGGGCTTCTGCGCGGCGAAAGCTGGCTGCGCGCGGTGATGGAGGGGCTGATGCCGCTCCGGCAGGAAGGGTGGATGATCCTGACGCGCCGCGTGATGCTGATGTTCTTCGGGCTGGCGGTCCTGAACGAAGTCATCTGGCGCACCATGTCGACGGAGACATGGGTCTATTTCAAGACCTTCGGTCTGACCGCGGCGGTCTTTGCCTTCTTCATGACCCAAGGCAGCCTGTTCAAGACTTACGCCATCGAGGATGAGGCCGAGGCCGACAAACCGGCGGAGTGAGCGTTCCGGGCCGGGTCGTGTCAGCACACCCGGCAGGTCGGATCCCCCAGCAGGACGATGGATCGCCAGTCGTCGGCAATCAGCTTCGCGGCAAGGATGTCGCCAAGCTGGCTTTCGTCGCGGTTGGCCAGAAGGCGCTGCTCCGCGATGTCGCGGCTGTTGCGGAAGGACGCACCCGTCGCGCGCACCCGGTCCAGCGCCATGCCGATGGGCTGGCCGGTGAACAACCCCGTATGAAAGCATTCGAGGATCGAGGTCGTCACGTACTGCCCGGTCTTCCGGTTCTTCAGGGACCAGTCGAATGTCGGCTCCACGTGGCCGACGAAGGCGCGCAGCGGTTTTGACGCGCCCAGCAGGGCGCGCGGCAAGGGCGCTGTCGTTTCCCCACATCCGGCCACGGCCCGCACGATCCGGTCGGCGGCGGTCCCGGCCTTCAGCACGCCGTCATAGGCGGTGCGCGCCGAGCTTCCGGCAGAACAGCAGGCCTGCGCGAACCAGATCGCGCCCGATGGCGCGGCGGTCCCGCTCAGAAGCGCAGGGTCAAGGCGGCGCAGGTCGGCGTCGATCAGCAGGCCGAGGTTCCGCCGCATCAGGTCGACGTCATCCAGCGGCGCTGTGTCTCCGTGGCTGGTCGACACGATGAGGGAGGGATGCCTTTCTTCTATGGCGGCGGCCAGTGCGGCTTGGGTGGCCTGAGGCCCGCGCACCACCCGCGCGCCCGCGACGAGTTCGGGCACCGGGTCGGTGGCAAAGCGGTCGTGGATCGGGTCGCCGATGGTCTTGCGCATCAGGGTGGTGATGTCCCCGCCGCCGTGATCGACCGTCCAGGACAGCGTGTTCGCCTTCATCACGGGACTGCCCTGCCAGTCGGACAGCAACGCGTCGACGTAGTGACCCAGTCCGGTATCATCGAGGTCGAGGCGGCCCGTGAAGTAGGTCAGGTGCAGGTCATACTGCACGTCCCAAGGGATCTGCGCCGGGCTGCCGACGATCAGCAGGTAGCGCGGGATATGGCCGGGTGCCATGCCGATGCGCCCGGCGTGAATGTCGATGTCCATGGCCGAGCCGTCCGGCGCATAGCGGCGCAGGGTGCCCGGCTGCCAGCCTTGGCCGACCCGGAAGACCGGCGCATCGCCGCGGCGCGCCACCAGTTCACGGATCGGGGCAGGGGCGTCCATGGCGGTGGCCAGTTCGGCGCGCGTCAGTTCGCGGTTCTCCGGCAGGATCACGCCCCAGCCGACCTTCGGGTCCTGCCATCGGTCCTGCGGGACGGGGGCGGCGGGCAGCCGGCGGCTCTGCCCGGCGAAGGGCAGGCCCAGCAGGTGGCGTTTCAGATCGGGATCGACCGCGCCGGTGTTGTCGCCGCCGGTCCATGCGTTCAGTTGCAGCGTGTCGGGCAGGGTCATGGCGGGCGGTCTCCGTGGCGGCTCAGGCCTCGTCGAGGGCCGTGTCCTCGGCCGGGCGGGCACGGGCACTCAGTTGCGCTTCCAGCTCTGCGATGCGCGCCCGGATCTCGCGCACGGCATCGTCCGGCAGCATGTCGCCGCGTGTGTCGAGCATGTCGGCCAGAACCTCGCGTTCGCCGATGGCTTCCTCGCGGGCGAGAAGAGTGGCTTCGTCGTCGTCGGGTGCGGCGCCTGCGGGGGCCGCGCCGCCGCCGATGACCCTGATCCTCAGCGGGCCGCTGCGGAGTGTCATGACCGGAAAGGTCCAGTCGCGGATGCGGGCGGCCGCCAGCATCGGCGGCAGCGGAGGATTGGCAAGGATGGCGCAGCACGCTTCGGAGAAACAGGCGCCAAGGTCCAGTTCTCCGCCGCCCTGCGCAATGGAGTGACCCAGCGCCTTCAGCGCCCGTTCATGGAAGGCGCCGCCGAAGGCATGGGCGTATTCCGCAAGCATCGGCCCGCGCATCCCCACCACCACCGGGATACCCGATTGCACCAGATCCTCGCACAGGCTGGCGGTTTCGGGCGTGCCCAGCCCGCCGTCCTCCGCATCGGCCACATCGGCCAGCGAACAGGCGTTCAGGACCACGAGCCATGCCTTGGCCGAAAGCGCGCGCAGGAGGTCGCCCCGCATCAGCCACGTGGGTTGCGTGCCGCCGTAGTTGACCGAGCCGTCCTCGATCTCCAGCACGGATTGGGCACCGGCATAGCCGTGGCAGAACAGGTGGGCGACATGCGGACCGAACCGCTCGATCCGCGCCACGAGGGCGTCGGCGCCATGCGGTATGGTCTCGGCCCGGATCTGCGGGTCGCCGATGGCGTTGATCTCGTCCTCGAGGTCCTGCCGCGAGGCGAGGATCAGCGCCCGTATCTTCACCGTGCCGTCGAGCGACCGAAGCGCCTTGTGAAGTCTGGCCCATTCTCCCTGACCGTCGTCACCGCGCGCACCGATCACGGCGAGGAAGCGCAGAGTGTCGGTGTGGGCGATCTGCAGGTCGGGGGTGGTTTCCGTCTCGACCTCGCGCAGGATCGGGATGCGGCGATCGAAGCAGAGGAAACCGGCCTGCGTCTCGCGCAGCGCCTCCCAAGGCAGGGCCTTGGCATCGCCCGCGAGGTCGGAGAAGGTCAGCCGCAGCGCCCCGTCCGTGGCGCCGTTGTTCAGGATCGGGCGGAACGCCTCTTCGGTGTTGCGGTGGACGGACAGGCAGGTCCAGAGCGCATCGCCCGCCGCGCGCACCACGTCGTCGTCGGGTCCGGCGGCGTCGAAGGCGTCGAATACCGCCTTGTGCGCCGCGATCTGCAGCGGCGGGCGGGGGGCGTCGCGCAGGGCGACGCCCGGCGCCTCAATGTGGAACTGGGTGTATTCGGTCATGTCATGGCCGATGGCGCGGTCGAACCGGATACGGGTGACGCTCATCGGCCCGTCCCCCCGCCAAAGTCGCCGCCGGTCAGTTTCGAGACGAACTCCAGCGCGCGGAGGGCCCCCTGATCGCGCGCCTCCTGCGTGCGGGACTTGGGCCGTGCGCTGCCGATCTGGTCGAGCGTGCGCTGAAGATCGGCGGGGAGCGCCAAGGCGCTGTCTGAGGTTTGCGTCTCGGGCGAGGCCGTGGAGAGGTCTTCGGGCATCCCGAATGGCGCTGGAAGTCCGGTGCCACGGGTGTTTCCGGAGGGCTGCGCGGAGGGCCTTAAGGTGGCGGTGCGCACGCCCCGGGTGATTGTCTGGAAGGAGGCGACGGGTTCGGCGGCGGAAATGGCCTTTGGATGGACGGAGAACACGAGCCCCGGCGCCGGGTCCGGGTAGAACGGCTCTCCGGCCAGGGCGTGGAGGGCGGCGGCAAGCTGGTGGTCGCGATGGCGGAGGTTCAGCAGGACGGGGCCGGGACGCCGCCACGACATCTCGTTCAGCAGAAGCCTCAGGCCGGTGGACCATTGCGGGCCGCCAAGGGCGGTCAGGGTGACAAGCTGCGCGCCGATGCTGTCGCAGAACCGTGCCAATTCCTGCGCGCCGACAAAGCGGGACCATTGCGCGTCGCGGTCGAACAGCGGGCTTTCCGGCAGCGCCAGCGCGCCATGCGGGTTGCTGGCGTAGCCGGGGCAGAGGAAATGGACGGCATGCGCGCCTTCGGGGCCAAGCGCGTCGGCCATCCATGTCAGCCACGGATTGCTCACCTCGCCGGACTGGGGGATGGTCCGGGCGCGCGCCGGTGCATCCGCCGCATCGGGAAGGGCCGCGCGGAGAAAGCGGAAATGCGGGTAGGATTCGCCCAGACGGTCAAGGTCGCGCACCGGGTAGGGCACCATGTCGTCGCCATGGAACAGCACGATGTCGCGGTTCTCGAACACCGGCAGGCTGTCCAGCAGGTCCAGAAGCGCGTCGCCCCAATCCTCGATCCCCTTGGCCCGGGGCGTGGCACCGCAGATCGCGATGGGCCGGTCTGAAGCCGGTGTGTAACCCGGACGGACGAAGTTCGGCACCCGCAGGATCGCCCGTCCGCAGGTGTCGGAAAACACCTCTTCCCAGGGGTAGACGCCAAGCGTCTCCGCGCCGTAGGCGAGTTGAATCCAGAGCGCCTCCGGCCCGTCGGCCTGATCGCCCAGCCATTCGAACATCGCTTTCAGCGCATCGGGCACCTTCGGTCTGAAACCGTTCTGCCTTTCCCGAGCCGTGGCCGGAAACCCGAGGTCGGTCAGCGGCACACGTAGCGGTTCAGCCAGCGCCTCCTCGCCGCGGAAGGGTTCGGCAGCCAGCAGCGCCCCGCTCCGCGACATCTCGACCGTGCAGCGGACCGCGAGCAGATGTTCGGAGGAGCGGACGAGGGTGGCCATGGGATCCTTTCAGCGCAGGTTCTGGAGCATCGCCCAGAAGGTGTAGGGGTTGGTGACGTCGGAATGCCCGGTGATGCGCCCGTCGCCGTTCAGGTCGATCACCGCGTGGCCAGAGAGGTCGGGATAGGTGATGCCACGGTCGGGCAGGGTGATTTCCAGCAGCTCGCCCGGCGCAAGTTCGTGCGGACCGTAGCCGCCCATCGCCGCGAACTGGCTGACGCCGGAGGCGAACTGCATCTCGCCCAGGTCACTGCGCCGGCGCACGGCCAGGTGGAAGACATGCCGGAGCGGGATATCGTTCTTTGACCGGGTCGTCAGCACCGGTTTGCGGCACCGTTCCAGCACCTTGCGGAACCCGCCGGGCCGCCCCTCCACGTCTGGAGAGAAGGCGAGGTGGTTCACCGCCGGCTGGAGAAGCAGCACGGATTCCACCGCGCGTGGCGCCTGCACCCGGCTGAGCGCGGTCATCGTCACCTTCGCGCCGTAAGAATGGCCGACCAGGTGAAGGCGGGTGCCGGTCTCGCCCAAGAGGCGTTGCAACAGCGTCGCCACGCCATTGGCGCCCACGATCCCGCCGCGGTCCTTCATCTTCAGGACTGTGGCCATCCTCAGCGCCTTGCGCAGGCCGAAGACGCCGGAGAGCGGGCCGCCGGCAGCCTGCGGGTCATGGGTGGGCGTGTCGTCGATTGTGCCGCCGCTGTCGAAGCCGCCGCCTTCGTCCTCCGGACCCTCGGCCAGGATACCGGCGGACCGGAAGGTGTGTTCGAGGTCGCGCGCGGTGAACTGTGCCGCGGTCTCCGTCTCGTCCTCGTCGGGATGGGCGAACTGCGGGGCGAGCAGTTCCGACAGCCGCGCAAGCTCGGGACCGGAGAGGGTCTCCTTCCCGGTCAGGAAAGCGGTCAGGGCCTCTGCTTCCTCCGGGTCCATGTCCTCGCGCAAGAGCTCCGCATCGGCGCTTTCCTCGCCCGGTTCGGGTGTTCCGGCGGCAAGGTCGGGCGTCTCTTCCCACGGCCAGAGCAACGCCGCGCTGGGCCAGGACACGCCGAGGAACAGGGGGCTGATGCCGCCGGGCAGGATGTCGCCCCGCTGGTCGGCCATGGCGCAGACACCTTCCATGAAGGCGCGGTAGAGGCGCATGGCATCGTCCCAGTCGTTGTTCCAGCCGTGGCTGAACAGGATCGTGTCGGTGTAGCCGCCGTCGCGGATCAGGCGCAGGACCGCGTCGCGCGTCGCCGGAGAGGTGCAGACCCCGGCCTTGTCGTAAGTGATGGCGTGGAAGGGAACCGTCTGCCCGAGAAAGCCGGTGTGGGTGAAAACGGGGGCATCTGGGGAACCGGGCATACGCGCGCTCCTGAATATTCGTAAATAAAAATACACCGTCATGGTAAACGCTGGCGCACATCTGTCAATCTGGGCGCGCATTCCCGGCAAGGTCCTTGCGCCTTCAGCGGCCGACGCGGTCGATCTTTGTCGAGAGGTGGATCAGGCTTTCGGAGCTGCGGACGCCCTTGGCCTCAACGATCTTGTCGAGGCTGATGTCCAGCGCCTCCGTCGTGGCGGCGGTCAGGCTGACGAGGAAGTCGAAACGGCCGGAGGTGGTGTGCACCGTCTCGACCTCCGGCATGGCCTTCAGGCGCGACAGCACGGCGGCGGCTTCGTTCGGTTCCAGCGAGATCAGAACCGTGGCGCGCAGCGGCGGCCGCAGGCCGGGACCGCGCCGCAGGGTGAAGCCGGCAATGGCGCCGCTGGCGACCAGCCGGTCGATGCGCGCCTGCACGGTGGTCCGGGCCAGATCCAGCCGGCGGGCCAGTTCCGCCACCGGGGCGCGGGCATTCTCGGCCAGCGCGGCGATCAGTTTGCGGTCTGTTTCGTCGATCTGCATGTCATCCTCGTCAATCTGACGAAGAGAATGGCACATTCTGTCCGTCCTGCCGATATGAATCGCAGGGACGCCGGGGCATTTTCGGGGAACGCGAGCAGGAGACATGAACACATGGTTGTACAGGACACCTTCTACAGTGACCCGGCGAAATGGCTGGCCCGGGAATTGCCGGACGAGCCGGTCTTTTTCTACGATCCGGAACGGCTGACCCGCATGGCGCGCCGTTTCATCGACGGTTTCCCCGGAGAAGTGACCTATGCCGTCAAGGCGAACCCCGACCCGGTGGTGATCGAGGCGCTGTCCCGCGCCGGGCTGCAAGCCTTCGACGTCGCCTCGCCCGAGGAGATGGCGCTGGTGCGCGACGTGGATCCCACGGCACGGCTGCACTACCACAACCCCGTCCGCTCCCGCGCCGAAGTTGCGGCGGCGCGCGACTTCGGCGTCGTGTCGTGGTCGGTGGACCGGATGAGCGAACTGGACAAGCTGGGCGACATCGAGGGCGCGGAGATCGCCGTGCGGCTGAAGCTGCCGGTGGCCGGTGCCGTCTATGACTTCGGGACGAAGTTCGGCGCGGCGCCGGAGAAGGCCGTGGCGCTCCTGCGGGCGGTGAAGGCGAAGGGCGGCGTGCCCTCGATGACCTTCCACCCCGGCACCCAGTGCCGCGACGCGCAGGCCTGGGTGGCCTATATCGCGGCCTCGGCCGAGATCGCGGTAGAGGCGGGCGTGACCCTGCACCGGCTGAACGTCGGCGGCGGCTTCCCCGCGCACCGCAACGACCCGGAGCCGGACCTGGAGGTGATCTTCGACGCGATCCGCGACGCCGTGCGCGCGTCCTTCGGCGAGAAGGTCCCCGCTCTGGTCTGCGAGCCGGGCCGCGCCATGGTGGCCGAAGCGTTCGAACTGGCCCTGCAGGTCAAGGCGGTCTGCGACGGTGCGGTCTTCCTGAACGACGGCATCTACGGCGGCCTGTCGGAGTGGCGCGACCTTTCGCCGTCACAGCGGCTGACGGCCTATTCGCAGGACGGCAAGCGGCGTCAGGGCGAAACCGTGGCCAACACCGTCTTCGGGCCGACCTGCGACAGCCTCGACCGGCTGTCCGACCAAGTGGCGCTGCCCGAGGATCTGGCGGAAGGCGACTACCTGCTGTTCCATGCCTGCGGTGCCTATTCCACCGCCCTCGTGACCCGTTTCAACGGTTACGGTGCACGGAAAATCGTCACGCTCCTGCGCTGACCGGGCTGCTCTGGACACTTGGCCCGTAAAGGCTAAGGTCCGGGGCAAATCCGGAAGCGTGAGGGAGTGTGTCCATGGAGAAGTTCGGCAAGAGCCAGCCGGTCAAACGGGTCGAGGACACGCGGTTCCTGACAGGCCAGGGGCGCTACGTCGACGACATCGTGCCGGAGGGTGCGCTCAGGGCCTATTTCCTGCGCTCTCCCGTGGCGCATGCTGTGCTGAAGGGGATCGACGTCTCTGCCGCGCTGGAGGCGCCGGGCGTCCATGCCGTTATTACCCAAGCTGACCTGGAAGAGGCCGGTCTCGACGCGCAGATGACCTACACCTGCGCACCCAACCGCGACGGCACGCAGGGCGCCGCGCCCAAGCGTCCGCTCATGGCCAAAGACCGGCTGCGCTTCGTCGGTGAGGCGGTGGCGATGATCGTCGCCGACACGCTGGAGCAGGCGAAGGACGCCGCCGAGCTGGTGGAGATCGACTACGACGAACTGCCCGCCCACATGGAGATCGGCGCAGGGGGAGAGGCCCTGCATCCGGAGGCGCCGGACAACCGGGCCTATGACTACGGTCTGGGCGACGAGGCGGCCACCAACGCGGCCTTCGAGACAGCGGCCAAGGTCGTGTCGCTCGAGGTCGGGGACAACCGGATCATTGTCAACTCCATGGAGCCGCGCGGCGCCTTTGCCGAGTGGGACGGCGACCGCATGCACCTGGCCTTTGGCGGGCAGGGCGTCTGGGGGATGAAGAAGGAACTGGCGCGCGCCTACAAGGTCGAAGCCGAGAAGGTCCGCACCACCAACCCCGACGTCGGTGGCGGCTTCGGCATGAAGGGCATGGCCTACCCCGAGTACTTCGTGCTGCCCCATGCCGCGAAGGTGCTGGGCCGTCCGGTGCACTGGATGTCCGACCGGACGGAGGCGATGCTCTCCGACAATGCGGGCCGGGACCTCGTGACGCTGGCAGAGCTGGCCTTCGACGGGGACAACCGCATCGTCGCCTACCGCTCCCACACCCGGTCGAACCTTGGCGCCTACAATTCCCAGTTCGGCCAGATGATCCAGTCGTTCCTGTATTCCCGTGTCCTGACGGGCGTTTACGACATGCAGACGGTCTATCAGCGGGCAGAGGGCTTCTACACCAACACCACGCAGGTGGACGCCTATCGCGGCGCGGGCCGGCCGGAGGCGATCTACGTGCTGGAGCGTGTGATGGACCGTGCCGCACGCGAGCTGGGCGTCGATCCCATGGAGTTGCGCCGGATCAACTTCATTAGGCCGGACCAGTTTCCCTACACCACCGTGGCCGGGGAAATGTACGACGTGGGTGAATTCGCCCGCGTGCTTGGCCATGCCGAAGCTTCGGCGGACGTCGCTGGCTTTGCCGCCCGGCGCAAGGCCAGCGCCGCGGAGGGGAAGCTGCGCGGGTTGGGGGTTTGTTATTACATCGAGTCTATCCTCGGGCAGCCGCATGAGGATGTGAAAGTGGAATTTGTCGGTGACGGTGCGCTGATCTACGTCGGGACCCAGTCGAACGGGCAGGGGCACGAGACGGTGTTCCGCCAGTTCCTTGCCGACCAGACCGGCATCCCGGCGGAAAAGATCGAGGTGATCCAAGGCGATAGCGACCGGATCGCGTCGGGCGGCGGCACTGGCGGATCGCGGTCCGTCACGACGCAGACCAACGTGACGCTGCAGGCCGTGGCGCAGATGGTCGAGGGGTTCTCGGCCTTCCTTGCAGGCGAAATGGGCGTCGCGGCGGAGGATGTGACCTTCGACGACGAACGCTTCCGCGCCGACGGGTCGAACCTGACGCCCACGATGCTGGAGGTGGCGCAGATGGCGCGGGATGCGGGCCGCGAGGACCTGCTGGTCTGGCAGACCACGGCGAAGCTGCCGGGCCGGTCCTATCCCAACGGCTGCCACGTCGCAGAGGTGGAGATCGACCCGGAGACGGGCCTTGTCGTCTGCGACCGCTACACGGTGGTCGACGATTTTGGCAACCTGATCAACCCGATGCTGGCCGAGGGGCAGGTGCATGGCGGGGTGGCGCAGGGGCTGGGTCAGGCGCTGACCGAACACGTGGTCTACGACGAAAACGGGCAGCTGCTCACGGCAACGTTCATGGACTACGCGATGCCGCGTGCCGATCTCATACCCATGATCGGGTTCGAGACGGAGCCGGTGCCCTCGACGGCCAACCCGATGGGGATGAAGGGCTGCGGCGAGGCGGGGACCGTTGGCGCGCTGGCGGCCGTGTCGAACGCGGTGCAGGATGCGGTGTGGGAACGCGGAATCAGACAAGTGGACATGCCTTTCACGCCGATGCGCGTCTGGGCGATGCTGGAGAATGACCGGATCGCGGCTGAGTGACGGAACGGGCAGACGGGGCGGGCGTTCAGCCTCTGCCCCGGCGCCCTGTGTCCGGACCGTCCCCATGCATCCTGGCGAGGGAGGCCGGACATGATCGGCACGCAGATCGCCAACACCGTTCTGGGCTGGGTCCGCAAGCGGTTTGCCACCGGCCACACGCCCTATGAACCGCGGCGGGGGCCGCGCGATCACATCATCATCCTCGACGGCACGGCCTCCACCCTCGAGCCGGGGATGGAGAGCAATGCGGGCCTGACCTACAAGCTTTTGAAGGAGGTCGGGCGGACCTCTCTGTACTACGAGGCGGGTATCCAGTGGGAGGCCTGGATGTCGACCTGGGACGTGGTCTCGGGCCGGGGCATCAACCGGCAGATCCGCCGCGCCTATGGCTACCTCGCATCGCGCTACCGGGTGGGCGACCGCATCTTCCTGCTGGGGTTTTCGCGCGGGGCCTATGCCGCGCGGTCGCTGGCGGGGATCATCGACCGGGTCGGCCTGCTGAGGCCGGACTTTGCGACGGAGCGGAACATCACCCAAGCCTACAGGCTCTATCAGTACGCGCCCGACAGCGACACGGCGGAGGATTTTGCGCGCCTCTACTGCCATGACGTGACGCTGGTGGAGATGGTCGGCGTCTGGGACACGGTGAAGGCGCTGGGCCTGCAACTGCCGCTTCTGTGGCGGATGACGGATGCGACCCACGCCTTTCACAACCACGCGCTGGGCAATTCGGTGCGGCACGGGTTCCACGCGCTGGCGCTGGACGAGACGCGGGAGACGTTCAGCCCGGTGATGTGGGAACGCCCTCCGGACTGGCGCGGCGTGATGGAGCAGGTCTGGTTCCGCGGCACCCATGGCGACGTGGGCGGCCAGATCGGCAGTTTCACGGCGGCGCGGCCCCTGGCGAACATCCCGCTGGTCTGGATGCTGGAGCGGCTGGAGGGCTGCGCCGTGGCGCTGCCGCCGGGCTGGCGGGACAGGTTCCCCTGCGACGTGGATGCGCCCTCGGTCGGGACGTGGCAGGGCTTTGGCAAGCTGTTCCTGAACCGGCGACGCCGGGTGCTGGGGCGGGACCCGTCGGAGCGGTTGCACGAAAGCATCGATGTGCCATTTCCCGCGGGCGCGCCCGCGGAGTAAGGTTTTTCGCCGAGGTCAAGCGAAAAGGCTCACATTTTATTTACTGCCCTTTAACCTGTGTCTTTTGCGCCTATCTCTTTGTCAGGATCGCGGGACCGGAACTCCCGCGAGACCTTCACTGTCCCTCGTTCCGTGACTTGCGCCCGGGAAATTATCCCGGGCGCTTTTTCTTTGCCTGAAGGCTGCGTACGGTGGCTGTCATGAAATATGACGACTCATTCCTGAAGGATGTGCTGACCCGCACCAGGACGGTGGCGGTGGTCGGCGTGTCGATGAACCCGGTCCGGCCCAGCTACTACGTGGCGCGCTACCTTTCGCTGAAGGGCTACAAGGTGATCCCGGTCAATCCCGGGCACGCCGGGAAAAAGCTGTTCGGTCAGGAGGTTAGGGGCGCTCTTTCGGAGTGTCCGGAAGAGGTCGACATGGTCGATGTCTTCCGCCGGTCGGAGCATGTGCCGCCGATCGTCGAGGAGGCGCTGGACGTGTTCCCGGCGCTGAAGACGGTGTGGATGCAGATCGGCGTGGAAAGCCCGGAGGCCGCGGAAATGGCGCAGGCCAAGGGTGTGGACGTGGTGATGAACCGCTGCCCCAAGATCGAATACCAGCGCCTTTTCGGGGAGTTGCGCATGGGCGGTTTCAACACCGGGATCATTTCCTCGAAGCTTTGAGTACGGGGCCGGCGCTGTTTGCGCAGGCGCAAAGGCGCCCCGCCCACCGTCCCGTCAACACCCCGTTCTGACCGCGCGCGTGGTGGTTTCCGGTGCGGCCGTTGGCCAGATGTGGTGGCGGATTCGCCCTGACCAGACCCGCGTTTGCCGGTTCTTAACCGAGGTTGACACCCTGTAAGGGGTGAACCGGCCGTTTCGACCCCTCGAACCGGCCGGTTGGTAACCTTTTGGCCGGGAGGGGCGGAAAACGTGGTTAACGCGCGGCTGTGTCGCAGGGCGGACGACGCGACCCGAAAGCCGCATGCCCACGAGGGTCGGAAGGCGAGGTCAGCCGCGAGACGCCTTTTCCGCGAGACCCGATTGGGTCTGGCGGGCGGCCAGCACCTCCATCACTTGTGCCACGGTGACGCCACGGGCGTGCAACATGACGAGCAGGTGGAAGAGCACATCGGCGGCCTCTGACGCGAGCTTTTCGGGGTCGTTCTTCACCGCTTCGATGATCGCCTCGACGGCTTCCTCGCCGAACTTCTCGGCGCATTTCTCCGGGCCCTTGGCCAGCAGCTTGGCGGTCCAGGATTCGTCCGGGGACGCCTTGGCGCGGGTGGCGATGATGGTTTCGAGCTCTTCCAGGGTCATGCGAGGTCCTTCCGGAGGCGTTCGGTGCGAAAGAGAGGTCGCCGTCAGAGGCGGCTGTCGTGCTTCAGGATCAGGTCGATCAGCGTCCAGAACTGCGGCTCCATCGGGGTGCCTTCGATCTGGGAGCGGTTCAGCGGGGTGAAGACCGGGCGGGCCTCCGCATCTTCGGCGGGGGACCAGTCGAGCAGGAGCGGCCCGTCGCCGGTGATGCCGATGCGCACCCCCCAGCGTTCGCGGGGGCCTGCGGATTGCGACCAGTCGCCGATGTAGAGCCGGCAGAGCGGGCGGTGGTTGGGCGCGTCGAGCGTCACGCCGACGGAGTACCAGCCGACGGAGCGTTCGCCGACCTCGAGGTAGCCGTTGACCACGGTGGTTGGCTTTCCGCAGCAGTTGCAGGCGGTGTGCTCTGTCTCGCCCTCGCGGAGCGTGACGTCCGAGCCGTCGGAGATCATAGGCGTACGGGGATCCCGGCGGCGGCCATGTGGGCCTTGGCCTCCTGGATCGTGAAGGTGCCGAAGTGGAAGATCGACGCGGCGAGCACGGCGGAAGCGTGGCCTTCGGTCACGCCCTCGACGAGGTGGTCGAGCGTGCCGACACCGCCGGAGGCGATCACCGGGATGTCCACGGCGTCGGCGATGGCGCGGGTCATCGGCAGGTTGAAGCCCGCCTTCGTGCCGTCGCGGTCCATGGAGGTCAGCAGGATTTCCCCGGCGCCTTTCGCGGCGATCATGGTGGCGAATTCCACGGCGTCGATGCCGGTGGGTTTGCGGCCGCCGTGGGTAAACAGCTCCCACTTGCCGGGGGATACGGTCTTGGCGTCGATCGCGCAGACGATGCACTGGCTGCCGAACTGGTCGGCGGCCTCCGCCACGACGTCGGGATTGGCGACGGCGGCGGAGTTGAAGCTCACCTTGTCCGCGCCCGCGAGCAGGAGGGCGCGGACGTCACCAACGGTGCGGACGCCGCCGCCGACGGTGAGGGGGATGAAGCACTGTTCGGCCGTGCGTGTCACGACGTCGAACATGGTGCCCCGGTTCTCATGGGTTGCATGAATGTCGAGGAAGCAGATCTCGTCCGCGCCGGCAGCGTCATAGGCACGGGCGCTTTCCACCGGGTCGCCTGCGTCGACGAGGTCGACGAAGTTGACGCCCTTGACCACGCGGCCGTCGGCCACGTCGAGGCAGGGAATGATGCGCGTCTTCAACATGCTTCGGGGGTTAGCGCGAAAACTTCATGTTGGGAAGGGGCTGCGGAGATCGTCGTGAACAGCCGGGCGCGGGCGCGGTTTTTCTGCCAGATCGCGTGCTTCGGGCACATGAAACCGGCAACGAAAAGCGCCGCCTCCGGGGGGAGGCGGCGCGTCAAAGGCGTCAGGCCGATTGTGCCTGGGGGAGTGGCCTCAGCCCTCGCCTTCGGTGTCCTGCGCGTCGGCTGCGCGGAACTCTTTCACCAGCGCGGCCACACGCTCGCCGACCTGCTTGTCGGTCTGCACGGCCTCGCCGATCTCGTTGTAGGTCTCGACATCGAGGTTCTCGGTCTCGGTGATCGCGGCCTGCATCTCGGTCATCGCCTCGCGCTGGAGATCGGTGATCGCCTCTTCGCCTTCGGCGGCCTGGATCTGCGCGGTGTATTGCTGGCGGATCTCGACGATGGCCATGGCGGCGGTGACGAAGCTTTCAAGCTGCTCGTCGGTGAAGCTGGCGGTTTCGGCGACCGGGGCCTCCTGCGTCATCGGCGCCTCTGCGGGGGCCGTGTCTGCCTCTTGTGCGAAGGCCGGGGCCAGAGGGGCTGCCGCGATGCCGAGGATGGCTGCGGTGCCGAGGATCGATTTGCGGATGGTCATCATGGGTCTCCATCGGTTTGGTCTGCGGGTGCGCCGGGCGGACCGGCGCTGCGATGGACTGAACCTGAGGGCCATGGCGGCGCGGCGCAACCGGGGGCGGAAGAACCGGCGCGCGCTCGCCGAAATGGGGGGAAGGGGTGCGCGGTGCTCCGCGGGCCGCAACCGCCTGCGGTTGAAATCATGCGCGGCGATCATAAGGCCGCGAGCGGAGGAACCGGGGGCGCGAAGGGGGTGTTGACCGGGTGGAGATGACCAGGGAGACACTTCATGAGACGATTGATCGCCGCGGCGCTGGCCCTTCTGCCACTGGGCGCACTGGCCGACGAGAACCTGAACTGGGTCAAGGCGAAGGGCACGGTTCCGGAAGCGATGGACCGGCTGGAGGCGGCGGTCGAGGAGGCTGGCGGGACGATCTTTGCCCGCATCGACCATGCCGCCGCGGCGCAGGAGCTGGGGGTCGAGCTGACGGATGCGCAGCTGCTGATCTTCGGCAACCCCAAGTTGGGCACGCCGGTGATGAAGGACAACATGCGCGCAGGGCTGGTGCTGCCGCTGCGGGTGCTGGCCTTCAAGGACGAGGGCGAGACCTGGCTGCTGTACCAGGAGGTCGTGCCGATGCTCGATTCCGTCAACGTGGACGAAGGTGTGGACGGCCAGGAAGAGATCGTCGACGCGCTGCGGGCGCTGACGGAGAAGGCCGCCGACCTGCCGGCAGAGTGACGGCGGGCCGCGCCGGGGCGGCACGCCGTTCAGGCGGTGGCGGTCAGGTGCGCAGGACCTGCAGCGCTTCCTTCAGGTCGATGGCGCCGTCGTAGAGCGCCCGGCCGGAGATCGCGCCGTTCAGGTTGGCGCCGCAGTCGCGCAGCGCCCGCAGGTCCCTGATCGAGGAGACGCCGCCCGAGGCGATGACCGGGATCTGCACGGCGCGGGCAAGGGCGGCTGTCGCCTCCACGTTCGGGCCCTGCATGGCGCCGTCGCGGTTGATATCGGTGTAGACGATGGCCGCGACCCCCTCGTCCTCGTAGCTGCGGGCGAGGTCCGTGGCGTCCACGTCGGTCGTCTCGGCCCAGCCCTTGGTGGCCACCTTGCCGTCGCGGGCGTCGATGCCCACGGCGATCTGGCCGGGGAAGGCCGCCGCCGCCTCGCGCACCAGCGCGGGGTTTTCCACGGCCACGGTGCCGAGGATGACGCGGGCGAGGCCCTTGGACAGCCATGTCTCGATTGTCGCCATGTCGCGGATGCCGCCGCCCAGCTGGGCGGGGGTGCCGGTCTGGGACAGGATCGCCTCGACCGCGGCGCCGTTGACCGGCTGGCCCGCGAAGGCGCCGTTCAGGTCGACGAGGTGCAGCCATTCGCAGCCCTTGGCCACGAACTCCAGCGCCTGTGCGGCCGGGTCGTCGTTGAAGACGGTGGCCTTGTCCATGTCGCCGCGCAGAAGCCGCACGGCCTTGCCGTCCTTCAGGTCGATCGCCGGATAGAGGATCATCGGACTGCCCTTCTCAAACTTGCCCTTGGGCCGGTGGGCCCGCCTGTCCTGGGGCCTTGGGGGCCCGCTTATTATGACGTCACGCCACGAAACGAAGATGAACCTAACGTCATCCTTGTCCGAAAGCCGTCATACGCGTCAAGTCGAATGGACCAAGAGGGAGGACAAGACAATGAGATTGTTGGCATATGTTGCCGCATTGGGGCTATTCGCCGCGGCTGCACACGCGGACCCCGTCGAGGGGGTGTGGCAGACGCAGCCGGACGAGGGGTCATTTGCCCACGTCACCATGGCACCCTGCGGCGAAAAGCTGTGCGGTGTGATCACCCGGACGTTCAACGCGTCGGGCGAATACAAGTCGCCGAACATCGGCCGCAAGCTGGTCATCGACATGGCCCCGCAGGGCGGCGGCAAGTACCAGGGACAGGTCTGGCAGCCGTCGAAGGACCGCATCTTCATGGGCAAGATGGACCTCGCGGGCGACCGCCTGCAGCTTGCGGGCTGCGTCGCGGGCGGCCTGATCTGCAAGAAGCAGACCTGGGCGCGCGTGAAGTGATCGCGTGACGTGACCCTCGGCCGGGCAGGGCGGGAAGCCGTCCCGCCCGGTCGTCTTTGCGCTCTGGCGGAACGGCAGGCAGGCTCCGGATGACGGAGGCGATGTCATGGGAGGCGTTCTGCCGGGCGGGCCGATCTGGAAATCGCAGACAGGGGCGCGGGTGCGTTGGCCGGGCCGGGGTCGGCAGGTCCTTGCTGGCACGGAATGCAGGCCTTCACGCAGCGGCATCGGGCCCCATATCAACATAGAAAGACGTTACAATCACTGAGGGAGAGCTCACCATGATCCGTCCCGCGATGTATGCCGCCATGGCCTGTGTCCTTGCCGCCCCGGCGCTGGCCGACCCGATGGAGGGAACCTGGCGCACCGAACCCGACCGCAAGAACCTGACCAGCCACATCAGCGTCACGAGCTGCGGCAACGCGTTGTGCGGGACCGTGGCAAAGGCCTTCGACGCCTCCGGGCAGGAGGTGAAGACCGCCAACGTCGGCAAGCGGCTGTTCTGGGACCTGAAGCCCGCGGGCGGCGGCGACTACGAGGACGGCACCGTCTGGGTGCCGCTTCTGGACGTGACCGCACGGGCAAGCGCGCGCCTGTCCGGCAACCAGCTTGAGGTCACCGGCTGCAAGGGGCCGGTCTGCGACGGTCAGGTCTGGACGCGCGTGAACTGAGGCGCCTTCGGGCGTGATTACGGGCGCCAGGTCAGGAAGTTGGCGATCATGCGCAGGCCGGCACCCGCGCTTTTCTCCGGGTGGAACTGCAGCCCGATCTTCGTGCCGTCGGCCACGATGGCGGTGACGTCGCCGCCGTAGTCGACGTGCGCCACGCGCTGGCCGGGGGCCAGCATCCGCATCTGGTAGGAATGGACGAAATAGGCGTGTTCGCCGGTCTCGATCCCGTCGAGCAGCGGGTGGGGCGTGTCGATCACAAGATCGTTCCATCCCATGTGCGGCACCTTGAGCGCCGGGTCGGCGGGCTTGATGAGCTCGACCGAGCCGTCGATCCAGCCCAGCCCCTGCGTCGCCTCGTATTCGTGCCCCTCGCGCGCCATGAGCTGCATGCCGACGCAGATCCCGAGGAACGGGCGGCCGCGGTTTTCGACGACGTCCACCATGGCCTCGAAACACCCCGATGCGCGCAACGCCGCCGCACAGGCGGGGAAGGCGCCGTCGCCGGGCAGGACGATGTGGTCGGCCACCGCCACGGTTTCCGGATCGGAAGTCACGACGACCGAGCCCGCGCCGGTTTCGGCCGCCATCTTCTGGAAGGCCTTCTCGGCGGAGTGCAGGTTGCCGCTTTCGTAGTCGATGATGGCGGTGAGCATGGGCGGTCCTTTTCTGTCCGCCCCGGAGGTCGCGCGAAACGGCGCAGGCGTCAAGAGGGCTGGGGATCGCGGCCGACGTGGTCGAGCAGGGCGAGGATCGCCTCGTCGTCGGGCAGGGCGTCGCCGATGCGGCCCGTCATCTCCAGCAGAATGAAGCCGTGGACCAGCGCCCAGACCTGCGTCTCGATGACCAGCGGGTTGGTGCCCGGCGGCACGAGCGGCGCGCAGGTGTCGCGCAGGACGCGGTAGGCGGCCGAGGCGCCGCGTTCCTGTTCGGTGAAGGGGCTGGCCTCGCGGAAGCTGAAGATCAGGTCGTAGAGCGCAGGTTCAGAGCGGGCGAAGGCGAGGTAGCCGCGCGCGATGCCGCGCAGGCGGTCACGGGGCGTCTGCGGCGCGGCCTCGGCATGGCGCAGCATGGCCTTTTCGAACCGGGCGAATCCCTCGTCGGCGATGGCGCGGCGCAACCCGTCGGCGTTGCCGAAGTGATGGGCGGGGGCGGCGTGGGAGACACCGGCGCGCGCGGCGCATTTCCTGAGGCTGAGTGCCTCCAGCCCGCCTTCCTCCAGAAGCGCGATCCCGGCCTCCACCAGCGCGGGTTTCAGGTTGCCGTGATGGTGGCGGGTCTTGTCGTCCGTGCTGCTCATGGCGCCGGGATATGTCTGCCGCTTGACAGTGTCAAGTTTGCGCGGCTATCGTCCGGTTAACTTGACAGTGTAAAGTTCATCGGAGGCGAAGAAGATGACGAAGACAAGGACGATCCTGATCGCGGTCCTTTCGCTGGCGGTGGCGCTGGCGTCGTGGCGGTTCCTGGTGTTCGGAGTGGCGCAGGCGATGCCCTTCATGGCGCATCACCTCGACGGGCGGGCGGTGGCGCTTTACGCGCACATCCTGCTGGCGCCGATGGCGCTGGCGGCGATGCCGTTCCAGTTCTGGCCACGGTTGCGGGCGCGCCGCCCTGCGCTGCACCGCTGGACGGGGCGGGTCTATGCCGGGGCGGTGCTGCTGTCGGGGCTGGGCGGGCTGTGGCTGGCGCCGGGCACCTCGGCGGGGCCGGTGGCGGCCTGGGGCTTCGGCCTGCTGGCCGTGTTGTGGCTGGGCAGCACGGCGCGCGCTGTCTGGCTGGCGCGTGCGGGCCGCATCGCGGAACATCGGGTCTGGATGCTGCGCTCGGCCGCGATGACCTTTGGCGCGGTGACCCTGCGGCTGCAACTGGGCCTGTTCGCGCCGCTGGTGGGGTTCGAGACGATCTACGTCATCACGGCGTGGTCGTCCTGGGTGCCGAACCTGATGCTGATCGAGTGGTGGTTGCGGCGGGACCGTGCCCGCCGCCTGCCGGTCGCGGCCCAAGGGGCGGCCTAGAGCGCACCCTTGGTCGAGGGGATCGCATCGCCCTTGCGCGGATCGGGTTCCACCGCGTCGCGCAGGGCCCGAGCGACGGCCTTGAAGGCAGCCTCCGCGATGTGGTGGCTGTTCAGCCCGTGCAACTTGTCGACGTGCAGCGTGATGCCGCCGTGGGTGCTGAGCGCCTGGAAGAACTCGCGCACCAGCTCCGTGTCGAAGGTGCCGATCTTGGCACTGGGCAGGTCGACGTTCCACACGAGGTAGGGCCGGGCAGAGAGGTCGAGCGCGGCGCGCACGAGGCTGTCGTCCATCGGCAGGAGGCAGGCGCCATAGCGGCGGATGCCGCGCTTGTCGCCAAGCGCCTTCACCAGCGCCTGCCCGATGGCGATGCCCGTGTCCTCGACCGTGTGGTGGTCGTCGATGTGCAGGTCGCCCTCGGCCCGGATCGTCATGTCGATCAGCGAGTGCCGCGACAGCTGGTCCAGCATGTGATCGAAGAAACCCACGCCGGTCTGGTTGTCGTAGGTGCCGGTGCCGTCGAGGTCGAGCTCGACGGAAATGCTGGTCTCGGCGGTCTTGCGGGTCACGGTGGCGCGGCGCATCGGTCGTCCTCTTGCTGGTCGGCGCCTTATAGGGGGGCGGGGCAGGCGCGGAAAGAGGGCGCGCGCCGAAAGCCCGGCGGGTGTCGCCGTGGCGCTGCGGTGTTGGTCCGGCATGTGGAAGATTGACGACTGGAGCGGGCGAGGCGATTCGAACGCCCGACCCTAACCTTGGCAAGGTTATGCTCTACCCCTGAGCTACGCCCGCGAACCAGTCTGTCATCTGGACCCCGTCCTGCGCGTGCGGCGCTGCTTCGGTGTCCGGCCACTTGGAGCGGGCGAGGCGATTCGAACGCCCGACCCTAACCTTGGCAAGGTTATGCTCTACCCCTGAGCTACGCCCGCGTGCCAAATGGTAGGGGGCGTTTAAGACTTCCGCGGGAGGGGCGCAAGCGGAAAAATCGGAGCCCGCGGAAAATTGTGAACGGGGCGGCGCGCAGCCCCGCCCTGCGCGGCGCCGGGGGCGGGCGGCGGGGTTCATTCCGCCGCTTCGTGGGCACACGCGCGGGGCGGCCGGACCTCTGTCCCGGTGCGGCCGTCGCCGGTGCAGACGAAGACGGTGAGGTCGTCGCCATGTGCCTTCAGGAGCGGGTCGGGGACCAGCCCGATGCGGGCGGCCAGCGCCGCGAGATCGGCCCGGTTCTGTGCGCCGGTCTTGGCCTGCACCGACGAGAGGCGCTGCCGCACGGCAGAGAACGAGATGCCAAGTGCATGCGCGATCTGCTTGTCCATCATCCCGTGGCCGACCAGGCGCAGAAGCTCTTTCTGCTTTGGGGTCAGGTGGTTGCGCTTCACGAACTCGGTCTTGAAGAGCTCCGCGTAGCGCGCGTGCCCGGCCAGCGCCGCCGCGTGCAGCGTCCAGCCGTGCCGGGTCAGCAGGGCATCGAAGGCCTCGGCGCCGTGGCTGCCGCCGAAGGCGATGAGCGCGGCATGCCCCGGGTCGCCCATGCGCAGCGGGAAGGCCACGCCGGCGTTCAGGCCCTGTTCGGCCGCGAGGTGCACATGCCGCCGCTTGTCGTCCGAGATCTCGCCCATCAGCGGCAGATAGGCCGGGCCGATCTTCAGCGGCGTAAGGTAGCGGCAGCCGTGCATCCGGAAGTTCGAGGTGTCGCGGATGTGGGGATAGGCGCGCAGCCGCTCCAGCCAGTCGGAGGTGAAGGTGGTGCGGATGAACTGTGCCTGCTCCCAGTTGCGGAAGTCCGTGGCGTAGACGTAATCGACCACGGTCAGCTCCAGCCCGTGGGCGAGATCGAGAAACAGCTCCCAGACCGCGTCGGTTGTGCGGGTCGCTTCGAGCCTCAAAAGAAAATCCAAAAGCCGTGCGGGTACGAATGTCTCGGTGGCCGCAACGGCCGCGCCATCAAAATGTTCCATGGCCGCACTGTTGCGCGGGACGCGGGCGGAGGGCAGTCCGGTTTTCCCTCACCTGACAGAATTGACAGGTGGAAACGGGTATCGGTCAGGCGGCGGGTGCCTTCGGTTCGATCAGATCCCAGCGGTTGCCCCAGGGGTCGCGGAAAACGGCGACGGTGCCATAGGGTTCGTGGCGCGGCGCTTCCTCGAAGATCACGCCCTTCGCGGTGAAGGCGGCGTGGTCGCGGGCGAAGTCGTCTGTGTGCAGGAACAGCCAGACGCGCCCGCCGCCCTGCTGGCCGATGGTGTCGCGCTGGTTTCCCACGGCGCGGGCCAGCAGGATCTCGGTGGTGTGGCCGGGATGGCCGACGCGGACCCAGCGCTTGCCGCCGCCCATGTCGGTGTCCTCCTTCAGCTCGAATCCCAGCGTGTCGCGGAAGAACGCGATGCCCGCGTCGTATTCCGGCACGAGAAAGGCAAAGGCGGCGAGGGTCAGGCCCATCAGTCGTCCTTCTGGACGGGGCCGTCCTGTTTCACCCAGTCGGTAAAGCCGTCGCGCAGGTGCGCCGCGTCGAACCCCATGTCGAGCAGGGTGGCCACGGTCAGCGCAGAGCGCCAGCCGGACGCGCAGTGAAAGACGTATTGCTTGCCCTCCTGCGCGAAGACCGGCTTGTGATAGGGGCTTTCCGGGTCGACCCAGAATTCGATCATGCCGCGCGGCGCGTGCACGGCGCCGGGGATGTAGCCCAGCTTCTGCCGTTCGCGCACATCGCGGATGTCGACAAAGACGACGTCCGGGTCCTTGAGCATCTCGATCGCCTCGGCCGTGCCGATTTCGGGGATGCGGGCGCGGGCGGCGGCGACCATGCGGGCCGCGGTTACGTTGAGTTTCTCCATGGTGTCGCAAGCTGTCCGTTTCGAAGCACTGCGGTCAAGGTAGAAGCTGGCGGCGCGGAAGGCGAGGGCGGAATTCCGGCGCAGAATGCCCTTGTGCCGGGCGTTTCGTGCCGAAAGCGACGTGTTTCGTGCAGGATAGCCCGTTGTTCAGCGCCAGGCCTCGGGGATCGGATCGGGCGACAGCAGATCGCCCACCTGTTCCGCCTCGGCCCGCGAGAGGTGCGGCAGCATCACGCGGGTGGTGTAATGGCCGTACATCCGCCCGTCGGTGGACAGCACCGACCAGTCGGCGATCTGGTCGCGCCCGAAGCTGACGCTGTCGCCCAGCGTCAGGCCGGGCAGGTAGGCGGGATCGTTGGCGAGTTGGCCGGTGAAGGTGCCGTCCTCGGCAAGGGCCAGGTTCTCGACCCAGATGACCTCGTCATCGACGTCGAAGTGATTGACGGGCAGCCGCGCCTTGAGGTTCAGCGCCGGGTGCAGGCCGCCATCCTCCGTCGCCAGCCGGGCCAGAACGAAGTCGAGATTGCTGCGCGCCTCCTCGATGGCGGCGGCCATGTCCGCGTCTTCGGGCGCGAAGTTGACCACCGGGTCCTGCGCGGCCAGTGGACCGGACATGAGGCAAAGGACCAGCGCGGCGGCGATCCGGAGCGGTGTCTTGCGGTGCACGGGACTTCCCTGAATGTGAGCGTGGGCAACGGGATAGCACGCCGCGCGGCGCTTGCGAACAGGCGAAGGCATAGTTGCGCGGATTTCGGCCCCGGAGGTCCGCGCGGCCCGGCGTCAGGTCAGACCAGATCAGAACGGAATGTCATCCGCGGCGCAGAGGAATCGGGCGACCACCTTCTTCGTCCCGGCCTTCTCGAAGGCGATCTCCAGCTTGTCGCCCTCGATCCCCGTGACGGCGCCGTAGCCGAACTTCTGGTGGAACACGCGTTCGCCCACGGTGAAGGCCGAGACCGCCTGCATGTCGATCACCTGAGTCTTCGATTCGCGCGGCTGGCTGACCGGGCGTTCGCCGGAGCGCGCCTGCAGGCGCTTCCAGCCGGGCGAGTTGTAGACATTCGCCTCTGCCGCGCGGGTTTCCAGCGTCGAGGACGCCCCGCCGAACCCGCCCTGCGCCGCGCCGAACCCGCCGCCACCGTAAAGGCCCGGGGGCGTCAGCACCTCCACGTGTTCCTCGGGCAGCTCGTCGACGAAGCGCGAGGGCATCTGCGACTGCCACTGGCCGAACACCCGGCGGTTGCCCGCGAAGCTGATGGTGCAGCATTCCTCGGCGCGGGTGATGCCGACGTAGGCGAGCCGGCGCTCTTCCTCCAGCCCCTTCACGCCGCTTTCGTCCATCGACCGCTGCGAGGGGAAGAGGCCGTCTTCCCATCCGGGAAGGAAGACGGCGGGGAACTCCAGCCCCTTGGCGGCGTGCAGCGTCATGATCGAGACCTTGGCCCCGGATTCGTCGGTGTCATTGTCCATGACAAGGCTGACGTGTTCCAGGAACCCTTGCAGGTTCTCGAAGCTTTCCAGCGCCTTGACCAGTTCCTTGAGGTTCTCCAGCCGGCCCGGCGCCTCCGGCGTCTTGTCGTTCTGCCACATCTCCGTGTAGCCGGATTCGTCGAGGATGATCTGCGCCAGCTCGACGTGGCTGACCTCCGGCCGGGCGTTCATCGGCTGGGCGAGGTCGTCGATCACGTCGTCGTCGCTGTCCACCGCGACCGTGGCGCGGGTCATCCGGCCCCAGCGGGCGAGGTCGGCCACCAGTTGTCCCAGCGCCTTGGCGCCCTTGCCGGTGATGGCCTTCTGCTCGACCGCCAGCGCCGCGCCGTCCAGCAGCGAGACGCCGTTTTCGCGGGCAATGCGCTGGATGGTCTGCTGGGCCTTGTCGCCGAGGCCGCGCTTCGGCGTGTTCACGATCCGCTCGAATGCGAGGTCGTCGGTGGGCGACACCACCAGCCGGAAGTAGGCCATGGCATCGCGAATCTCCATCCGCTCGTAGAAGCGGGGGCCGCCGATGACGCGGTAGGGCAGGCCGATGGTCAGAAAGCGGTCCTCGAAGGCGCGCATCTGGTGCGAGGCGCGGACGAGGATCGCCATCTCGTCGAGGCTGAACGGCCGCATCCGGCGCGTGCCGTTCTGCATCGATTCGATTTCCTCGCCGACCCAGCGCGCCTCTTCCTCGCCGTCCCAGTGACCGATCAGGCGGACTTTCCAGCCCTCCTGCCGATCGGTCCAGAGCTCCTTGCCGAGGCGGTTCGAGTTGCCCCGGATCACGCCGGAGGCGGCGGCGAGGATGTGCGGGGTGGAGCGGTAGTTCTGTTCCAGCCGCACCACATGCGCGCCGGGAAAGTCCTTTTCGAACCGCAGGATGTTGCCCACCTCGGCGCCGCGCCAGCCGTAGATCGACTGGTCGTCGTCGCCCACGCAGCAGATGTTCTTGTGCGCTGACGCCAGCAGCCGCAGCCAGAGGTACTGCGCGACGTTGGTGTCCTGATACTCGTCCACGAGGATGTAGCGGAACCAGCGCTGGTACTGTTCCAGCACGTCCGGGTGGGTCTGGAAGATCGTCACCATGTGCAGGAGCAGGTCGCCGAAGTCGGTGGCGTTCAGCTCCTTCAGGCGTTCCTGGTATTCGGCGTAAAGGCGGGGGCCCTTGTGGTTGTAGGCCCCCGCGTCGGCGGCAGGCACCTTGTCGGGCGTCAGCGCGCGGTTCTTCCAGCCGTCGATGATGTTGGCCAGCTGGCGGGCGGGCCAGCGCTTGTCGTCGATGCCATGCGCCTGCACCAGTTGCTTGAGCAGGCGGAGTTGGTCGTCCGTGTCGAGGATGGTGAAGTTGGACTTCAGCCCCACGAGTTCCGCGTGCCGGCGGAGCAGCTTCACGCAGATGGAGTGGAAGGTGCCCATCCATGGCATCCCCTCCACCACCTGTCCCAGCATGTTCGAGACGCGGTTCTTCATCTCGCGCGCGGCCTTGTTGGTGAAGGTTACGCTGAGGATCTCGTTCGGGCGGGCGCGGCCGGTGTTCAGCAGGTGCACCACGCGGGCGGTCAGCGCCTTGGTCTTGCCGGTGCCGGCCCCGGCCAGCATCAGGACCGGCCCGTCGAGATGTTCGACAGCCTCCCGCTGGGCCGGGTTCAGCTCGTCCAGATAGGGGTGCGGGCGCGCGGCCATGGCGCGGGCGGAAAGCGAAGACGCCTCGAATGCGTCGAATTCGTCGTAGCTGCTCATGGCGCCAATCTAACGCCGGGGCGCCGGAAGGGGAAGGTGTGTTCGCCTTGTGTTCCGCGGGTTTTCTTGGGTCAGGCGGACATCAGCGCGCCTGAGGTCACGCCGAGCCTGCGGCGGGAGGTCTGGAAGACGGGCCGCGGCGTGTCGTCGGCGCCCCCCGTTTCCGGTGCGGAGGCGCGTGGCGCCGCGGGCGCGGGCTGCGGGCGGAGTGGCTGGACGGCTGCAGCGGCGGGCTGCACGCGCAGCGGCTGGATGGAGGCGGGCGCGGGCTGGACTGTGGGCCGTGGGGCCGGTGCCGGCGTGTGGTTGCGGGCGGCGGCGCTGCGGGCCTCGGCTTCGGCGGCGCGTTGGGCGGCGAGTGCCGGGTGCATGCGAATCGCCGGGTAGTGGTTCGGCTGGGGGGGCTGGGCCGCGGTTTGTTCGGTCTCTGCCGTCTGCGGGGCGGGTGTGTCGGCCTGCGGGGCGATGGTGCTCCGCATGGCGGCAGTCTGCTGCTTCAGGTGTGCCTCGCGCGCGGCGACGGAGGGGTCGTTGTGTGCGGGCTGCGCGGCGGCGGTCATGTCCTGTGGCCGGGGTTGCGGCGGCGTGTCTGCGGGCGCGGCGGTCTGCGACCGGGCGGCCTCCGCCCGCTGGCGGGTGGTCTGTTCGGCGGCGGCGCGGACCTCGGCTGCGGCCTTTTGTGCGACCTCGGAACACCGGGCGCGACCGGCAAGCGAGGCGCGGGCCATGCGGGCCACCAGCCCGGCCTCCGACACGCCTTCGAGCACGCAGTGGAGCGAGCCGAAGCGGTCGGACCAGCGGTCGGTCGCGGCAGAGACGGCGTCCGACAGGAACAGCGTGACCAGCCGGGGATTGCGGCGTTCCGCGAGGGTCACGATCTCCGGCAGGTAGGCGCCCGCGGTGTCGAGGTCGACCAGCAGCACGTCGGCCACGGCGCGGCGCAGGCAGCATTCGGCGACCGAGATGCTGCCGGAGCCGGTCACGTGAATGCCCGCCTCAAGGAAGGCGATCTGAAGGCGATCCAGGCGGGGAATGTCACTGTCCAACAGCATCGCGTGCATGGTCTACTCCGGTGTTCGGGAACGCTTGGGGCAGAGCCTCGGCCATCGCGCTTAAAATAAACTGAACATTTGCGGAGAATGCGGCGGGGGCTGGCGCGGGCGTGGATTTCGGGCGAGACAAGGACCATGGACCCGCAGCAGACATACATTACCGTGGCCGACCTGAGAGCGCGTGCGCGGCGCCGCGTGCCGCGCTTTGCCTGGGCCTATCTCGACACCGCGACGGGGACGGGGGCGACCGCCCGGCGCAACCGCGCGGCGCTGGACCGGGTGGGGTTCATGCCCTCGATCCTCGACGGGGAGGTGGCGCCGGAGCTTTCCACGGAGCTTCTGGGCGTGTCCCATCCGCTGCCCTTCGGGGTGGCGCCGGTCGGGCAATCGGGCCTTCTGTGGCCGGGCGCGGAGGCGACGCTGGCCCGGGGCGCGGCGCAGGCCGGTCTGCCCTACACGCTGTCCACGGTGGCGACGGCCACGCCCGAGGAGATCGGTCCGCTGACCGGCGGGCAGGGGTGGTTCCAACTTTATCCGCCCCGTGCCGTGGACGTGCGGCTCGACATGCTGGCGCGGGCGCGGGACAGCGGGTTCCGCGTGCTGGTGCTGACGGTCGACGTGCCGGTGGCCTCGCGGCGGGAGGCGCAGGTCAAGGGCGGGCTGGTGCAGCCGCCGCGCCTGACGCCCCGCATCGCCGCGCAATGTGCGCTGCGGCCGGCGTGGTCGCTGGCGCGGATGCGGGCGGGGATGCCGCGGATGAAGACGCTCGATCGGTACACGACCGACCTGTCGACCCGCGATCCGACGGCACATGTGGGCTACCTGCTGCGCACCGCGCCCGACTGGGATTACGTGGCGTGGATCCGGGACCACTGGGACGGGCCGCTGGTGGTCAAGGGCGTGATGCGCGCCTCCGATGCCGCGCGGCTGGAGGCGGCGGGCATCGATGCCATCTGGGTGTCGAACCACGGCGGGCGCCAGTTCGACGGCGCCCCCGCCGTGGCCGAGGTGCTGCCTGAGGTGCGCGCCGCGACGACCCTGCCGGTGATCGCCGACAGTGGGTTCGAGTCGGGGCTGGACATGCTGCGGGGCATCGCGCTTGGCGCGGATTTCATCATGCTGGGGCGCGCCTGGCACTACGCGGTCTGCGCGCTGGGAGAGGACGGCCCGGCGCACCTGACCGAGATGCTGCGCCGCGACCTGGTGGCGGCCATCGGCCAGCTTGGCGTGGCGCGGCCTTCGGAACTGCGTGGCCGGACCGAGATCCTCAGCGGTTTGCCAGGAACGGGCGGGTGAAGGCCCAGCCCTCGGCCGCGATATGGGCGATGATGTGGGACACCTGCCAGTCGTCGCCGCACCGTGTCAGCCGCAGGTCGGCGCGCAGCGGGTGGTCCGGAAAGAAGTCGTCGATCTTGCGCGCCGTGATCACCACGCCGTCGATGCGCTTGTCGGAAATCGCCTCTGCCTTGGTGACGACGCGGAGGGTGCGGTCGATGCCGCGGGTATGGTCGTCGTCGGCCTGCGCCAGCATCGCGGTTTCGAGGTCCTCGACGGAATAGAGCACGATCGTCCGGTCATAAGTCTCGATCGTGCAGGGCTTCCACGCCTTTCGGGACAGGGTCAGACAGCCGAAGGTCCTGATCTCCCGGTCGAGGTGATCGAGGTGTTGGCTGATCATCCAGTCGGGGCGCGCCATGAGGTTTCGCGCCAGCGCGCCCGCAGGCCGTTCGGATCTGTCGAACATGGTGGGCTCCTTGACCCGGGTCTTTCCGCAACCGAATAGATCGTCAGCGTTAATGACGGATTAAGCCGGTGCGTTTGCAAACCTGGCCTTGCTGAAAAATTAATTTGCAAACCCCTCTTGCGCCGCGGTGCGGCAAGGCGTCAAAGTAATAATGTTGCGCAAACTGACAACAATCATGCGCGAGAGGACCAACACACATGCCCGATTTCGAGAAGATTCTCGTCGCCAACCGCGGTGAAATCGCGATCCGCATCATGCGGGCTGCGAACGAGATAGGTAAGAAGACCGTCGCGGTCTTCGCAGAAGAGGACAAGCTGGGCCTTCACCGCTTCAAGGCGGACGAGGCCTACCGAATCGGGGAAGGGCTTGGCCCTGTGCAGGCCTATCTCGCGATCGATGAAATCATACGCGTTGCCAAGGAAAGCGGCGCGGACGCGATCCACCCGGGCTATGGCCTCCTGTCCGAGAACCCGGATTTCGTCGACGCCTGCGACGCGGCGGGCATCACCTTCATAGGGCCGCGGGCCGAGACGATGCGCGCGCTTGGCGACAAGGCCTCGGCCCGGCGGGTCGCCATCGAGGCGGGCGTGCCGGTCATCCCGGCGACGGAAGTGCTGGGCGACGATTTCGAGGCCATCGCCAAGGAGGCCGAGGAGATCGGCTATCCCCTGATGCTGAAGGCGTCCTGGGGCGGCGGCGGACGCGGGATGCGCCCGATCAACGGTCCGAAGGAACTGAAGGAAAAGGTGCTGGAAGGCCGGCGCGAGGCGGAGGCGGCCTTTGGCAACGGCGAGGGCTACCTCGAAAAGATGATCATCCGCGCCCGCCACGTCGAGGTTCAGATCCTCGGCGACAAGCAGGGCAACATCTACCACCTCTATGAACGCGACTGTTCGGTCCAGCGCCGCAACCAGAAGGTCGTCGAACGCGCGCCCGCGCCTTACCTGAGCGAGGCACAGCGCGAGGAGATCTGCGAACTGGGCCGCAAGATCTGCGCTCATGTGAACTACGAATGCGCGGGCACGGTCGAGTTCCTGATGGATATGGACACCGGGTCCTTCTACTTCATCGAGGTCAACCCGCGCGTGCAGGTGGAACACACGGTCACCGAGGAAGTCACCGGCATCGACATCGTGCAGGCGCAGATCCTGATCGCGGAGGGCAAGTCGCTGTCCGAGGCGACGGGCAAGGCATCGCAGTACGACGTGCGGCTGACAGGCCACGCGCTGCAGACCCGGATCACCACCGAGGATCCGACCAACAACTTCATCCCCGACTACGGCCGCATCACCGCCTACCGGAGCGCGACCGGCATGGGCATCCGCCTGGACGGCGGCACGGCCTACGCGGGCGGGGTCATCACGCGCTACTACGATTCGCTGCTGGTGAAGGTGACCGCCAAGGCCCCGACGCCGGAGAAGGCGATCAAGCGGATGGACCGCGCCCTGCGCGAGTTCCGCATCCGGGGCGTGACCACGAACATCGAGTTCGTGATCAACCTGCTGAAACACCCGACGTTCCTGAACAACCAGTACACGACGAAGTTCATCGACACGACGCCGGAGCTGTTCGACTTCCAGAAGCGCCGCGACCGGGGCACCAAGGTGCTGACCTACATCGCCGACATCACGGTGAACGGTCATCCGGAGGTGCAGGGCCGCGCGACGCCGCATCCGGACCTCAAGCCCGCGAAGCCGCCGAAGCTGCGCGCCGATGCGCCCGCACCGGGCACCAAGACGCTGCTGGAGGAGAAGGGGCCGAAGGCGGTTGCCGACTGGATGCTGGAGCAGAAGCAGCTTCTGATCACAGACACCACGATGCGCGACGGCCACCAGTCGCTTCTGGCGACGCGGATGCGTTCGATCGACATGATCGGCGTGGCGCCCGCCTATGCCCACAACCTGCCGCAGCTCTTCTCGATGGAGTGCTGGGGCGGGGCGACCTTCGACGTGGCCTACCGCTTCCTGCAGGAATGCCCGTGGCAGCGCCTGCGCGACCTGCGCGCGCGGATGCCCAACCTGCTGACGCAGATGCTGCTGCGCGGCGCCAACGGGGTGGGCTACACCAACTACCCCGACAACGTGGTGCAGTTCTTCGTCAAGCAGGCGGCAGAGACCGGCGTCGACGTGTTCCGCGTGTTCGATTCGCTGAACTGGGTGGAGAACATGCGCGTCGCGATGGACGCGGTTCTGGAGTCGGGGAAGATCCTCGAAGGGACGGTATGCTACACCGGCGACATGCTGGACCCGGACCGGTCGAAGTACGATCTGAAATACTACGTTTCCATGGCGAAGGAGCTGCGGGACGCGGGCGCGCATGTGCTGGGTCTGAAGGACATGGCGGGCCTCCTGAAGGCCAATGCCGCCTACACGCTGGTCAAGACGCTGAAGGAAGAGGTCGGCCTGCCGGTCCACTTCCACACGCACGACACCTCGGGCGCGGCGATTGCCACGATCATGGAGGCGTCGCGCGCCGGTGTGGACTGCGTCGATGCCGCGATGGACGCGCTGTCGGGCAACACCTCGCAGCCGACCCTGGGGTCGGTGGTCGAGGCGCTGCGCTTTACCGAGCGGGACACCGGCCTCGACATGGCCGCGATCCGCGCGATCTCCAACTATTGGGAGGCGGTGCGGGGCCAGTACGCGGCGTTCGAGAGCGGCATGCAGGCCCCGGCTTCGGAGGTCTACCTCCACGAGATGCCGGGCGGGCAGTTCACCAACCTGAAGGCTCAGGCGCGCAGCCTGGGGCTGGAGGAGCGCTGGCACGAGGTCGCCCAGACCTATGCCGACGTGAACCAGATGTTCGGCGACATCGTGAAGGTCACGCCGTCCTCGAAGGTCGTGGGGGACATGGCGCTGATGATGGTCAGCCAGGGCCTGACGCGCGAACAGGTCGAGGACCCGAAGACGGACCTGAGCTTCCCGGATTCGGTCATCGACATGATGAAGGGCAACCTCGGGCAGCCCCCGGGCGGCTGGCCGAAGAAGATCCAGAAGAAGATCCTGAAGGACGAGAAGCCCTTCACCGAGCGTCCGGGCCTGAAGGCGGCGCCGGTCGACATCGCCGAGAAACGCGCCGAGCTGGAGAAGACCATCGAAGGCGTGGAGTTCGACGACGAGGATCTGAACGGCTACCTGATGTATCCCAAGGTCTTCACCGAATACGCCGCGCGCCACGAAACCTACGGCCCGGTGCGGGTGCTGCCGACGCGGACCTTCTTCTACGGCATGGAGCCCAGCGAGGAGATCACCGCCGAGATCGACCCCGGCAAGACGCTGGAGATCCGGCTGCAGGCGGTGGGCGGCACGCAGGACGATGGCGAGGTGCGGGTGTTCTTCGAGCTGAACGGCCAGCCGCGCACCATCCGCGTGCCGGACCGCAAGGCCAAGGCGGCCGGTGGCGCAAAGCCCAAGGCGGAGGTCGGCAACCCCAACCACATCGGCGCGCCGATGCCGGGGGTGGTGTCCTCCATCGTCGTGAAGGCGGGCGACAAGGTCAAGACAGGCGACCTGCTGCTGACCATCGAGGCGATGAAGATGGAATCGGGGATGCACGCCGAACGCGACGGCACGGTGAAGGCCGTGCATGTCGCCGCGGGCGCACAGATCGACGCCAAGGACCTGCTGGTCGAAATGGAGTGATCCGGGCCCTTAGGGGCCGGAATGGGAAAGGGCGCGGGGGATCACCTCCGCGCCCTTTTTCATGGGTGTGTCGTGGTCACCGGCGGCGGCGTCAGCCGGCGGTCGCCAGTTCCGATCCGTCGGTGGCTTGGCCCAAAGGCATCCCGCGCCGGACGGCCACGGTCAGCCCGTGCACCGCTTCGCCGCGATCTTCGCGCAGGACGACCTCGGCCATGTGGGCGATGGTCAGGCCCGCATCCTTCAGCAGCGTCTCGACGTAGTCGCGGGAATGGGCAAAGCGCCGGGTTTCGCGCAGCAGGACAGGGGCGTCGCCCAGTTCCACGGTGAAGGCGAAGAGCCCCCCGGGCCGCAGGGCATCGACCGCCCAGGCCACCGGCTGTTCGAGCGCGCCAAGATAGTTGAACACATCCGCCGCGACGATCAGGTCATAGCGGTCCGGGCGCCGGTCCAGCGTGGCGATGTCCTGCTTTTCTAGGTGGTCGTAGAGGCCCTTGGCCTCCGCCTCGTTGAGCATGTGCTGCGACAGGTCCAGCCCGTCGAGCTGCACCGCGTGCGGCCGCAGCAGCTCGCCCATCAGGCCGGTGCCGCAGCCGAGGTCCAGCGCATGCTCCGCCCGGTCCAGCCCGGCGGCCTTCAGCGCGGCAAGCACCACCTCCGGCCCGCGATAGGCGAGCCGGTCGCGCAGGGAGCGTTCGAAGCGCGGCGCGTACTGGTCGAAGAGAAGTTCGACGAAAGCCGGGGGCAGGGTTTCGGTGATCGGCACGTCGCGCGCGAGGTCGCGGTTGATGCCCGCGCCCAGCGGGTCGGTCGGGTCGGCCTCGACCGCCCGGGTCCAGGCCTCGGCGGCGGCGGGGAGGTCGCCCGCGGCCTTCAGGTACTCGCCCAGGCGGAACCATCCGGCAGCCCAGTCAGGGGCAAGCGCAAGCGCCTGTTCGAGGATGTCGATGGCGGCGGGCAGGTCGCCCAGGTAGGCCATGTTTTCGGCGAAACCGGCGCGGCTGTCGGCCGCGGGCACGCCGGAGGAGAAGAGAGCTCCGGTCATTCCTTGTCACTTCATAGGGCCCGCTTGTTTCCCGCATCCTTCAGGGACGGGCACGCGGCGGACGGCACGAGTCTCACGGATCGGGGTCCGTGCGGAGCGGCGGATACGCCGGGTTCGCGATGCCGTCAATGGGGCGCTGTGTTGCTGTGGTGCCGGGCCGCGGAAGCCCTGCCACAGACGCCTCGCGTCAGCCGATGGGCAGGGGCGCGTCGGCCTTGGGCTGGTCCATGACGATCTGGCTGTGCACGCGCGAGACCACCGGATGCGCCAGCAGAACCTCGTGGATCAGCGTGTTGAGCGCGGGCAGGTCGGAGCAGTAGACCCGCAGGAGGTAGTCGGCCTCTCCGGTCATGGTCCAGGCGGATGTGATCTCGGCCCGGGTGCGCAGGAGCCGGGCGAAGGCCGCGCCTTCCTCGGCGCCGTGGCGGGCCAGTTGCACCTGTATGAAGGCCTGCACGTCGAGCCCCAGCCGCGCCGGGTCGAGCGTCGCGCGGTAGCCGCGGATCACGCCGGTCTCCTCCAGCCGCTGCCGCCGCCGCCCGGCCTGGCTGGCCGACAGGTTCAACGCCTCGCCCAGTTCCTGCGCGGTGGCCTGCCCGCGGGTCTGCAGCCGTTCCAGCAGGGCGATGTCGGTCTGGTCCAGGTTGGCGCGGTTTTCGTGCATGTTTCCTCCGGTTCGTGCGAATCCTGCGCGTGCAGCGTTCCATGAGGGCGAAGAATGCGCGCAAGCCGCGCGCCGGTAAAGGCATACTGGGGGCAGGAAACAGAAATACGCACGAACAGGAGGACACCATGGGACCTTTCCCGCACGACGCACCGCAGTCCACCATCACCGCCGAGAACCCGGCTGGCACCGACGGCTTCGAATTTGTCGAATTTGCCCATCCCGATCCGGAAGAGCTGCGCACGCTTTTCCGCCGCATGGGGTACGAGCACGTCGCCAACCACAAGACGAAGCAGGTGGAGCTTTGGCAGCAGGGTGACATCACCTATGTGCTGAACGCCGACCCCGAGAGCTTTGCCGCCCGGTTCGTGGAAGAGCACGGCCCCTGCGCGCCGTCGATGGCGTGGCGCGTGGTCGATGCCCAGAAGGCGTTTGAACACGCGGTGGCCAAGGGGGCGGAGCCTTACGAGGGCACCGACAAGACTGTCGACTGGCCGGCGATCAAGGGCATCGGCGGGTCGCTCCTGTACTTCACCGACCAGTATTACGACACCTCGCCCTACAACGAGGAATTCGACTGGATCGCCCAGTCGAAGCCGAAGGGCGTGGGCTTCTACTACCTCGACCACCTGACGCACAACGTGTTCAAGGGCAACATGGACACGTGGTTCCGGTTCTACGGCGACCTGTTCAATTTCCGCGAGATCCGGTTCTTCGACATCGAAGGCAAGTATACCGGTCTGCTGAGCCGCGCGCTGACCTCGCCCTGCGGCCGCATCCGCATTCCGATCAACGAGGACCGGGGCGAAACCGGGCAGATCGTGGCCTACCTGAAGAAGTACAAGGGCGAGGGCATCCAGCACATCGCCGTGGGCGCGCGCGACATCTACGACGCGACCGACGCGATTGCCGACAACGGCCTGAAGTTCATGCCGGGGCCGCCGGACACCTACTACGACCTGTCCTACGACCGCGTGCAGGGCCATGACGAGCCGATGGACCGGATGAAGAAGCACGGCATCCTGATCGACGGCGAAGGCGTGGTCGACGGGGGCGAGACTCGGATCCTGCTGCAGATCTTCTCGAAGACGGTGATCGGACCGATCTTCTTCGAGTTCATCCAGCGCAAGGGCGACGACGGCTTTGGCGAGGGCAACTTCAAGGCGCTCTTCGAGTCGATCGAACGGGAGCAGATCGAGAACGGCGAAATCGCGGCGGAGTGATCCGGCCCGGGGCGCGCCCGCGTGTGCGTCCAAGGACAACCAGGGAGGAGAGGGGGAAGGGCGCCGTGCTGCGGCGCCCTTCCTTGCGTCGAGGGTCAGGGCCAGAGCATCCAGATATAGGCGGCATAGCCCGCGACCAGCACCGCGCCTTCGCGCCGCGCGATCCTGAGGCCGGTTGCCGCGAAGATCACCAGCAGGACGGACACGCCGACCATGAGCGGCGCATCGAAACCGGCGATCTCGGACGGCACCTGCGAGGGCGCGATCAGCGCGGTGGTGCCGCCGATCCCGAGGATGTTGTAGATGTTTGATCCCACCACGTTGCCGAAGGCCACGTCGCCCTGCCGCTTCAGCGCGGCGATGACCGAGGTGACGAGTTCGGGCATCGAGGTCCCAACCGCCACGATGGTCAGGCCGATCACCGTCTCGGACACGCCGAATCCCCGCGCCAGCGCCACGGCGCCGTTCACCAGGAGCGAGCCGCCCGCCACCACGATCACCAGCCCGCCCAGGGCGATGAGCAGCGGGATGGCGAGGTGTCTTGCGGGGTGCGGCGGGGCAAGGCCCGGGTCTGCCTCCGCAAGGGCGAGGCTCTTGTCGTGGATCGCGCCGCCGCCGGGGCCGGTGCGCTCCTGCTGGATGACGAAGGCGATATAAAGCACGAGGGCCGCGACAAGCGCCGCCCCGACGATCCGCCCCATCGGCACGAGAACGGCGAGCACGGCAAAGAGCACGGCCACCAGCAACATCGCCATGGCGTCCCGGCGCAGCGCGGAGCGCGCCACGATGACCGGGCAGATCAGCGCCGAGATACCTGCGATCAGCAGGATGTTGGCGATGTTGGAGCCGACGATGTTGCCATAGGCGATGCCCGGCGATCCGCTCAGCCCGGCCTGCACCGAGGTGACGAGTTCCGGCATCGAGGTGCCGAATCCCACCAGCGTCAGGCCGATGACAAGCGGCGATATCCCGATCCGTTCCGCGGCCTGAACGGCGCCGCGCACCAACAACTCTCCCCCGATCACGAGAAGCACAAGCCCCGCAATGAGTGGCACCCAGGTATCGAACATGATGATCCTCCAGCCGCATCACGTGCGGCGCGTCGAGCGTAAGTGGTGAGGGCCGGGCAAACTTCAATGCGGCCGCAAGGGGCGCCTGACAAAAGGATCGGGTCAGGCGGAAGCTTGCTTGGGACCGTCCGCCGGGGCCGGTGCTGTGCACCGCGGCGGGGTGGGCCATGGCCCGATGGAACGGGCCCTGCGGACCCGTTGGGAAAGGCTCTGTGCCGTGCGGGTCAGCCGCGCGGCATCTGCAGCGTCACGTTGCGGCCGCCCTTTGTGTATTGCAGTTCGGAGTCGCCGATGGCGGCAACGCGTCCGCCGTCCAGCTTGTCGCCGACCTTCACCTTCAGGTACTTGCCGCTGGCCAGGCGCACCAGGGCGCGGCGGTTGGCCGGGGTGCCGTAGACCCCGATCAGGTTGATCCGGCTGAGGTTGATCGCGTTCCGCACCGTGGCCGACGACGCGACCGAGGCGCTCGACGGCACCGAGGGGGCCACGACGCGCGGCGCCACGGCGGCGGTCTGCACCGGCTCTGTCGGGCGTTCGCGTTCGGCGCGTTCGACGATGGCGCTCATGTTGCGCGGGCGGCCCACCGGCTCCAGCGAGTTGCGGACGGCGAGGTCGGTTGCGGGCGAGGAGGGTTCCTCCTCGACGGCCTCTTCCTGCGCGGTGCGCGGGCGGGCCAGCGGGCGGAATTCCTCGAGCTCCTGCAGGGAGATGCCGCCAAGCGTCGCGCGCTCCTGCTGCTCCACCACATCGTCGGGACGGGCCTCGGGGCGGAAATCGGAGAGCGGATCGGTGACGGCCGGCGCGGCATCGGGAGTGTCGGGGGCGTCAGGCGCGTCGGTTGTGACGGGCGTGTCCGGTCCCGGCAGCGCGGCCAGTTCGACCGGCGGATTGCGCAGCGGCGGCACCACCGGCGGCGGGCCGGTGTAGACGCGCAGGCCGTCCGGGGTCAGCGCGCCTTCGGGCGTGGCGCGGACCACGCCGCGCTCGTCGATGTCGAAGGTCATGCCCGCGGGCGGCGGCAGGCCCGGGTCCACGGGGACGGGCTGGGACAGAAGGTCCGGCGCCTCGGGCAGGGCCACGGCGTCGAACATCCGCACCGACGGGTCGATGGAGGCGACGTAGACGTTTTCCACTCCGTCGTCCGGCGGCGTCAGCGGAGAGGCGGGCGAGCGCTGCCAGATGCCCGTCGCGGCATAGGTCGCGTCGGCCTCTTCCGGGGTCAGCGCGCGGGCCGGGACGGGGGTGCTGCGCGGCGCAGGCGCGTCGGCGGTGTCTGCCGGCTCCGGCTGCGCGGCTGCGAGCTCGACGGTGTCTTCCTGCGCTTCGGGTTCGGTTTCCGTGCCTGCAGTGGTGCCGGTCTGGTCGCTGGCCGTCGCCTCGGGCGTCGCCGAAGAGGACACAGTGGGGTCTTCGGTGGCGACCGGGTCGGGCAGTGCTGCCACGGCGGTCGGTTCGTCCTGTCCGCGGAAGAAGCGGGCCAGCCCGTCCTCGAGGAAGACGGAGGCCCAGGCCGCCACGCCCACAAGGAACAGCAGCAGCCCGGCGGTCAGCATCAGGCCGAGGAAGCGGGGCTTGCCGCCCACCGCCTGCTGTTCCCGTGCGCCGAAGACGGTCATGCGGTCGCGTTCCTCGCGCGGGCTCATCTGGCTGCGCCGGTCGCGTTCCAGCGCGGGCTTGCCCGGGGTGACCGGCGCGATATTGGGTGCGGTTCGTGCCATCGGCTTGGCGACCGGCAGCGGGAGATCGTCGACCGCTTCGGGATCGGGCTGGATCTTCAGCGGCGCGAGCGCCGCGCCGGTGGGCGCGGGCGGAATGCGTTCCGGGGCGGCTGTGACCTTGGCCAGCTTCGCGACCCGCGCGGCGGCGGGCGGCACCGCATCGGGCGCGCGCAGGGCCGCGAGCCGTGCAAGCGGGCTGGCGCCGGAGGCGGCCACGGCGACGGCGGGTGCAGCGACGTTCGCAGGCGCAGGGGCAGGTGCGGGCGTCTTGTCGCGCCGGGACAGGCGCAGGCCGGACTTGCGTTTCGCCGGTGCCTCTGCCGGTGCCGCTTGCGGGGCGGGGTCAGACAAGGCCGGGCGGTCCGTGGCCGGCGCGCTGCGCTTGTCCTTGCGGCCAAGGCGCAGGCCCGACTTCTTCGGCGCCTTCGGGCGCGCCTCGCCCTCGGACTTGGAGGTCGTGCGCGGCAGGGCCGATCCGAACCGCGGGGCCTCTCCGGTCTGGGGGCTGGCGGCGCCGAGTGTCGGGGCGGCGGTGCCTGCCTCCGGTCGGGAGGGCACGCCGAGCGGGCGGGCTTGGGTGTCGGCGTCCGCGCGTCCGGCGGCGCCGAGCGTGGGGGCCGCATTGTTGGCGTCGGGATGGGACGGTGCGCCAAGCGCGCGTGCCGGGGTTCCGCCCTGACGGTCGCCTGCCGGGCCCACGGGGCGGGACGCGGCGGCGAGCGCGGGCTCATCCGTGCGCGGCGCCGGGGCCGCGGGAAGCGGCAGGGTGCCTGCGGGGATCGTGGTCTCGTCCGTCCGGGCCGTCAGCGGTGTGCCGGGCGCCGGGGGCGTGGCCTGTGCCTGAGGCTTCGGCGCTTCGGGTGCGCGACCCATCGGCATGGCCGCCGGTTTCAGATCCGGCAGCCCCTCGATGTGATCGGAGGTGACATGCGAGTCGCGGGTGCGCATCTCGGGCGTGGCCAGCGGTGTGAAGCGCGCGCGGCGCGGCGGCACGTCGGTCGAGGGCACGAGGTTCGGGCGCGGTGCCGGGGGCACACGGCCGTCGGCGCGCAGCGTGCGGGACGATGCGAAGGCGACAGGCGCCGCCTCGGCAGGGGCGGCGTCGGTGGCGCTGTCCGAGGGCTGCGGCGCGGCGACGGGTTCGGGGCGCGCCGGGGTGTCCACGTCCGGGAGGACCGGCATCCCAGGGGGCATCGCGGCCTCCCGCGGCATGGCCGGAGCAGCGGACGCGGGGATCGTCCTGTCGTCGGAAGCGGCGCGTGCCGGTTCGGGCTCTGACACCGCGCGGGCCGCGTTACCCGAAGGCGGCAGCGCGGCGGCCTCTTCCTCATCGGTCGCGGGGGCGAAGTTGGCCGGGGCGCGGTGCACCGGGGCCTCGTCGCGCAACGGCAGCGCGGGGGTGTCGTCCTTGGTGGCGGCAACCGGCTTGGTGGCAACCGGCGCCATGTTGCGCGCTTCCGGGAGTTCCGCCGCGACGTGGTCGGGCATCTCCGGCGTGCTGAGCGGTTCTGGCGCGGCCAACGGTTCGGGCTTGCGGGGCGCCGGGGCGGCGGCGGAGACCGGGGTCAGGGCCGCTTCGGTGGCCGGGACGATCTCGATGGCGCGGGATGGGCGGTCTGCCGCGCGCTTCCAGGTCCGCGCCTTGCCGAAGTAGACCGCGCCGTCGAACGCGCCGTCGGGCGCCTGAGCGAGGTGGCAGACCGGCGTGAAGCCGTGTTCCTTGGCAAAGGTCTCTGCCTCGTCCAGCGTTTCGCGGGCGACGGCGGCGATCTGCAGCCGTCCGCCGACCAGCGCGTGGTCGTAGGCCAGCGCGCTCAGCGGGTAGGGCGTGGCCCCGTCCAGCGCGGCGCGGATTGCCACGTCGCGCGCCGAGGCGTCCCCGCCGAAGTCCGGCAGGTCGAGGAAGCGGATCTGCTCCGTCGGGATGACGATGGCGACCTCGGCCCCCTTGGGGTCGAGCTTTTCGGCGCGGTCACGCATGGCGATGACCGCGACATCAAGGTCCGGGTGGTCGATGGGCACCTCTTCGATGCGAGCCCAGGAGGACCCGACACGACGCAGCAAGGCGATGCCTTCGAACGAAAGGGCGAGCGCAAAATTCGATACCATGGCGCGGGTCTTACCAGTCCTGCCGTGCTCGGGGGAGGGTTTATCCCTTTTGCATGAAGTATATGGCAACTCTTCGCCGAGGGGAAGAAAGACCTCGCTCAGGGGATGGACGCCGACCGCCCGATGACCGACCTTCACACAGAAATGTTCCCTGATTTGAGGATGTTGCGATGCGCTTCATAACGATGATTTTACTTGTGGCGATGACCGGGCCTGCCTTCGCCCAGGAAACGCCAGCACAGGCGCCGGCACAGGCCCCCGGCCGCATGACCGTCTCGGGCGAGGCGAAGGTCGTGGCGACCCCCGACATGGCGGTCCTGAGCCTCGGTGCGCAGGGACGCGGAGAGACGGCGGCGGAGGCGATGGATTCGACCTCGACCGCGGTGTCGGCGATCCTGAGCCGGTTGCAGGAACTCGGTGTCGCGGAGAACGACATCAAGACGACCTCGCTCAACCTCTCGGAAGAGCGGCGCTGGGACCGTGAGCAGGAGGTCGAGGTGTTCGAAGGTTACCGCGCGGAGAACCTCGTGGAGGTGCGCGTGCGCGACCTCGACGCGCTGGGGGCGATTCTCGGCGACGTTCTGGATGAAGGTGCGAACCGGATGCAGGGCCTGCAGTTCACGCTTCAGGACCCGCGCGAGGTCGAGGACGAGGCGCGCCGCCAGGCCGTCGCGGACGCCCGCGCCAAGGCGGAGCTTTACGCAGAGGCGGCAGGCGTGTCGCTGGGCTCGCTGGTGACGCTGACCGACAGCGCGACGCCCATCGTGCGCCCGATGGACCTGGCAGAGCCGGTGGTGATGGAAGCGCGTGCCGCAAAGGACGTGCCGGTCGCGGCGGGCGAGATCGAGATCCGCGCCGAAGTCACGATGACCTACGCGCTGGATCAGTAAGTTACGGGGCAGGGCGGAGGTGATCCGCCCTGCCGTCACGCTGCCGGCGTCTTACGACAGCGACTTGTGCAGCGCCTGGTCCAGATCGGCGATCAGGTCCTTCGCATCCTCGATCCCGATGGAAATCCGCACCACGTCCGGCGCCGCCCCGGCCGCGACCTGCTGCTCTTCGGTGAGCTGGCGGTGGGTGGTGGAGGCGGAGTGGATCACCAGGCTGCGGGTGTCGCCGAGGTTGGCGACATGGCTGAAGATCTCCAGCGAATCCACGAACTTGATGCAGGCGTCGTAACCGCCCTTGAGCGCGACGGTGAACAGGCCGCCCGCGCCCTTCGGGCAGATCCGCGCCACGCGGTCATGGTAGGGCGAGCTGGCGAGACCGGCATAGGTCACGCCCTTGACCGCCTCGTGCTTCTCCAGCCAGGCGGCGATCTCCTTGGCGTTCTCCACGTGTTTCTGCATCCGGAGGCTCAGCGTCTCGATCCCCAGAAGCGTGTAATGCGCCGCCTGCGGGTTCAGCGTCATGCCGAGGTCGCGCAAACCGATGGCGATGCCGTGGAAGGTGAAGGCCAGCGGGCCGAAGGTCTCGTGGAATTTCAGCCCGTGGTAGGCCGGTTCCGGCGCCGAGAGCGACGGGAACTTGTCTGATGCGGACCAGTCGAACTTGCCGGAATCGACCACCACGCCGCCGGTGACAGTGCCGTTGCCCGTCAGGTACTTGGTCATCGAGTGCACGACCAGCGTCGCGCCGTGCTCGATGGGGCGACAGAGGTAGGGTGTGGCGGAGGTGTTGTCGACGATCAGCGGCAGCCCGGCCTTATCGGCGATGGCGGCGATTGCGTCGAGGTCGGTGATGTAGCCGCCGGGGTTGGCGATGGATTCGCAGAACACCGCGCGCGTGTCGTCGTCGATGGCCGCGGCCACCGCGTCGAGATCGTCGAAGTCGACGAACTTCGCGGACCAGCCGAAGCGCCTGATGGTCTGGCTGAACTGGGTGATCGAGCCGCCGTAAAGCCGGGTGGAGACGACGATGTTGCGCCCCGGACCCATCAGCGGGAACAGCGCCATGATCTGCGCCGCGTGGCCGGAGGAACAGCAGACCGCGCCCACACCGCCTTCGAGCACCGCGACGCGTTCCTGCAGGGCGGCAACGGTCGGGTTGGTCAGGCGGGAATAGATGTAGCCCACTTCCTGAAGGTTGAAGAGTGCGGCGGCGTGTTCGGCATCGCGAAAGACATAGGCCGTGGTCTGGTAGATCGGCACCTGCCGTGCGCCGGTGGCCGGATCGGGCCGGGCGCCCGCGTGAATCTGCAGCGTGTCGAAGCCGAACTGGGGTGCATCAGTCATCTGTCCCTCTCCCTTTGGGTATTCGCGGCGACGGTATGCGAAGGGACGGGGGCGGACAAGCGCAAGCGCCCGCGCCGGACACGTGCGCCGGAGGAAAACTGCCCCTGCGTCAGGTCGGGCGCGCAGGGGACGCGGGGCGGAGGGTCTCCACCCCGCCAGAAGGGTCAGCGCGCGGCTTCGACGCAGAGCACCGTGGGCAGGTGCTGCGCCAGTTCCTGCCAGCTGTCGCCCTCGTCGAAGCTGGCGAAAACCGACCCTGAGTTCGTGCCGAACCACAGCCCCGCGGCTGCGTCGGTGGTCATCGCCTGCCGCAGCACGGTGAAGTAGCAGTTCTCCTGCGGCAGCCCGGTGCGGCAGGCCTCCCACGTGTCGCCGCCGTCGCGCGACCGCCAGACCGCGGCACTGGCGTCGGGCGGGTAGCGGCCCTCCATGTCGCCGTTGAGCGGCAGGGTCCAGATCGTGTCGGGCTTCTCCGGATGTACGGCAATCGGGAAGCCGAAGGTGGAAGGCAGCCCGTCGGTGATGTCGTCCCACGACCGCCCGCCATCGCGGGAGCGGAAGACGCCGTGGTGGTTCTGCTGGTAGAGCAGGTCCTCGTCGCCGCCCGCGCGGACGATGTTGTGCACGCAATGGCCGGTCTCGCCGTCCTTCGGTCCGGCCGGGTGGTCGGTGTGTCCGCAGGGGCCGAGGTTGCCCAGCCGGTTGCGCCGCTCCCAGCTTGCGCCGCCGTCGTCGGTGGCAAAGATCCCCGCGGCAGAGATCGCGAGCCAGACCTTTTCGGGCGTCTTCGGGGCCGAGACGATGCTGTGCAGCACCAGCCCCGCGCCGCCCGCCTGCCAGCTTTCTGCCGAAGGGTGGTCCGTCAGGCTTTCCACCGCCTGCCAGGACATCCCCTTGTCATCGCTGGAAAAAAGCGTCGCCGGTTTCGCGCCGGCATAGATCCGGTCGCCCGCCTTGCCCAGCGACCAGATCGCCTTGATCCGTCCGGTGTAGGGGGCGGGGTCGGCGGTCGCGTCCAGGCCGAAGATCTTCGCGGCCTCCGGGTCTGCGCGCGCCCATGCGTCCATCTCTCCGTCGGCCAGCTTCACCACCTCCCAGGTCGCGCCCTCGTCGGTGGAGCGCCAGATGCCCGCGCCCGGGAAATCGCCGCCGCCACCCGCAAGCATCACGCCGTCGGAGCCGAGGGCATGGTTGATCGGCCATCCGTCGCAATGCGGCCCGGACAGGACCCAGCCGCCGCGGCCGTTTTCGGATTTCAGAAGGAAAAGCCCCTTGGTGGTGCCGATGAATATGGTGGTGCAATGGCTCATGGTAAAACTCCTGTCGCGTGGCGCGAGACTAGCAGTTTCGTCGCGCCTTGTGTGAAAAGAGTTGATATCCACCCATTGCCGCGCGCAGGGTGGCAGATCCTTGCCAACAGGCCCCGTTCCGATCGTAGATCGGGCGGCCGCTCCGCCTAGCGCATCCAGAATCCTTCGCGCTTCAGCGTGTTGCGGATGGCCTGTTCGCGGCGGGGCAGGTCGTCGCGGTCGAAGAGCGCGCGCGCCTTCTGGCCGCGGCCCTGGTAGATCATGCGCTTGAACGGGTCGTACTGCTTCAGGATCTTCTTCAGGCGGTTGGGCTCCGTCACGCTTTCCAGCACCTCCACCGCCTTGTCCGATTCGCGTGCGTAGAGGAGCGGGATGGTGCGGTAGTGGCAGGTGACGGACCCGTCCAGCAGGCCCTCGGGCAGGGTGTCCTTGCCGCCCCCGAAGGAGTGGATCACCAGCGGCAGCGCCACCTGGTCGAGCCATGGGTCGAGCGACTGGCAGACGAGCGCCTCTGGCGGGTTGTCGCGGATCTCCAGCGCGTAGTCGAGGAACCGCTGACCGAAGACCTTCGGGCAGCGGTAGAAGAAGAACCCGGCGTTGAAGTAGAGATAGCGCTGCCAGTACTCGTCGGGCTGGCTCAGGTCGAGGCTCGACTCGAAATCCAGCCCGAAGCGGTCGTAGAGCGATTTCCAGATGCCGGTGTAGCCGGGGCCGTAAAGCTCCGGCTGAGGCCATGTGCCTTCGCGGCGCAGAGAGGCGGTGGGCCGGTCGAAATCGAAGGGCACCGCGCCCAGGTCGTCCAGCACCAGCGTATCGGTGTCGAAGAACACGAAGGGTTCGCCCTCGGGCAGGGCGAACAGCGCCTCGATCTTGTTGCCGTAAGGGTACTTGTTGCCGAAGTGGCGCGACTCGAAGGGGACGAAGGTCGCGCCAAGCTCCGTCAGCGCCTCGCGGATTTCCGCGTCGCGGATCGTCGGATCGTTGGGCCAGAGGGCGCCCGGAGCGGGTTCGGCCACGAACAGGCGGAACCCGTCCTTGGGAGAGCGTTCCGCGCGGGAGGCGGCGAAGAGCAGCGCCTCGTAGGCCAGGCGACCGTTCTGGCCGACGATGAGGATATTGACGGTTTGCGCGTCGCGCGCGGGGCGTGGCATGATGGGACTGCTCGCATTTTTTCCGGCAGTATACGCGAGGACGCGCAGACCGAAAGCGCCGATCTGCCGACAGGTTTTAACGGGGAGATTGAGATGCTGGATGTGGTTCTGGTGATGATCGCGCTGGCGACGGGCGGCGGCGGGGCAGGTGCTGAGAGGGAGACCCTGACCCTCGCGCCGGCGGAGACACCGGCCCCCGTGGCCTCATCCTCATCCTCGTCAGAGGAAGCGCCGCCACCCGTCACCTCTTCCGAAGACGCGCCCGCCGCACTGCCGTATGAGGCCGAGCCGCAGGTGGCGACGGGCCGTTTCCTGACCGCGCTCGAGATCAAGCCGATCATGGGGGCCACGCGGGCCAACTGGGTCGCGGTGCGGGAATGGGACGGGCAGGACCTGATCTACGTGACCCACATCTGGAGCTGGCGCTGCGGGCTGGTGGCGATGAAGCTGGGCGTGAACGGCGCCGACCCCGAGGACTGGCCGCTGCCGCCCTGCCACGAGGACACCGCCCAGCCCAACGCCATGCTGGAGAGCGACGGGCTGCCCTACCGGGCCTTCCCGCTGAAGTCGGTGGAGACGGTCACGGTGGAGCTGATCTACGACGACCTGACGACCGAGCGGTCGACATTCAACCGGCAGGGCGTGCTGATGCCCTGATGATCGTGCCCTGATCGTGATGGCGCAAGGAGGGCGGCGCACAGCCCCGCCCTGCAATCCGCGGCACTTGCCCTAAGCCGTCATGGAACGACCCGGTCGGCGCTCAGACCTCGATGGCTTCCAGCACCTGCGGTTCGATCACCGTGACGCCGGGCAGGCCCGCTGCCAGCTTGTCGGCCGACTGTTCGAGCGCGTCGAAGGTGCGGTAGTGGCAGGGGATCACGGTCTTGAAATCGAAGTAGGTCTTCGCGGCATAGGCGGCCATTTCCATGTCCATGGTGTAGTAGCCGCCCGCCGACAGGATGCCGATGGTCGGTTTGAAGTAGTCCGCGATCCACGCCATGTCGGCCATCGGGCAGGTGTCGCCGGAGAAATAGAGCACCTGACCGCCGCTCTGGATGACGAAGCCCGCCTCCTGTCCCATGTAGGCCGCCGCGCCGTCGACCTTCATCGAGGAGGAATGCGAGGCCGGGACCATGGTCACCTTGACCTCGCCGAAGGTGATCGAGCCGCCCATGTTGAACGCGTGCCCCTCCTTCGCGCCCATCGCCTGCAGCGCATGGCCCAGCTCGAAGGTGGCGTGGACCGGCGCGCCGGTGCGTTCGGACACGTTCACGATGTCGCTCGTGTGGTCGAAATGCCCGTGGGTGACGAGGATCTGCGTAGCACCGCCGATGGCGGCCTCGGCGTCCTTGCCTTCCATCATCGGGTTGCCGTCGATCCACGGGTCGATCAGCAGCACCTCGCCGCCGGTTTCGATGCGGAAACTGCCGTGGCCCATCCAGATGATCTTCATGTCTGTTCTCCCTGTGGTCTTCGGGGGGAAAGGCTAGCAGGGCGCGGCCCGAAGGCCAGAGGCGGGGCGCAGCAAATCCGGCTGCCGCGCGAGATTTCGCGATTGGCCGGTTGGTGGGGGCGACGGCGGCGCGGGGGCGGCTGGTGATCGCCACCTGCGGTCCGTTGCCGTGAATATCCGGAAAAGCGGGCAGCCCGGGGGCGGTATGCAGGCAGGGCGCGGCCTTATCCCGTCACATGCTTGCGGGCCGGGCGGCGGGGCGGTAAAGCGGCGCGTGAACTTTCTGCGAAAGAGGCCCCCATGTCGATCGACATCGAGACCGCCGCCCGCGTCGCCAAGCTTGCGCGGATCAAGGTGGAAGAGGACGACCTGCCCGCGCTGGCACATGCCTTCAACGACATCCTCGGGTTCATCGAGCAACTGAACGAGGTGGATGTCGAGGGCGTGGAGCCGATGGTCTCCGTCACGCCGATGCGGCTGAAGCGCCGCCAAGACGGGGTGACCGATGGCGGCATGCAGGACAAGGTCCTGTCGAACGCACCGGATGCCCGGGAAGGCTTCTTTGCGGTTCCGAAGGTGGTCGAGTGATGAGCGAACTGACGAAACTGAAGATTGCCGAGGCGCGCGATGCGCTGCGTTCCGGCGACGTGACCTCTGCCGAACTGACGGACGCCTGCCTTTCGGCGATCGACCAGGCAGATGCCCTGAACGCCTTCGTGCACAAAACGCCCGAAATCGCGCGCGAACAGGCGGCTGCGGCGGACGCCCGGCTGAAGGCGGGCGATGCGCCGTCGCTTTGCGGCATCCCGCTGGGCATCAAGGACCTGTTCTGCACCAAGGGCGTGGCCTCTCAGGCGGCGTCGCGGATACTCGAAGGTTTCAGGCCCGAGTACGAATCCACCGTGACGACAAAGCTGTTCGAGGCAGGATCGGTCATGCTGGGCAAGCTCAACATGGACGAGTTTGCAATGGGGTCCTCGAACGAGACCTCGGCCTACGGCAACGCGGTCAACCCGTGGCGGCGCGGCAACGACGACGCGCAACTGACGCCCGGCGGCTCTTCGGGCGGCTCGGCGGCGGCGGTTGCGGCGGACCTGTGCCTTGGCGCGACCGGGACGGACACCGGCGGCTCCATCCGCCAGCCCGCCGCCTTCACCGGCATCACCGGGATCAAGCCGACCTACGGGCGTTGCTCTCGCTGGGGGATCGTGGCCTTCGCGTCCTCGCTGGACCAGGCGGGCCCGATGGCCAAGGACGTGCGCGACGCGGCGATCATGCTGCAGGCGATGTGCGGCCACGACCCGAAGGATTCGACCTCTGCCGACCTCGCGGTGCCGGACTTCGAAGCCATGCTGACCGGCGACATCAAGGGCAAGAAGATCGGTATCCCGAGGGAATACCACATGGACGGCATGCCCGCCGAGATCGACGCCCTCTGGGCATCGGGCTGCGACATGCTGCGTGACGCGGGCGCAGAGATCGTCGACATCTCGCTGCCGCACACGAAATACGCATTGCCCGCCTATTATGTCATCGCTCCGGCAGAGGCCTCTTCGAACCTCGCGCGTTACGACGGTGTGCGCTACGGCCACCGGGCGAAGCTGAGCCAGGGCGACGGCATCACCGAGATGTACGAAAAGACCCGCGCCGAAGGCTTCGGCGAAGAGGTCAAGCGCCGCGTGATGGTCGGCACCTACGTGCTGTCGGCGGGCTTCTACGACGCCTACTATAATCGTGCGCGAAAGGTCCGGACCCTGATCAAGAAGGACTTCGAGGACGCGTTTCATGCAGGAATCGACGCGATTCTGACGCCTGCGACTCCCTCTGCCGCCTTCGGGCTGGGCGAGATGGTCGAGGCGGATCCGGTCGCGATGTACCTCAACGACGTGTTCACCGTTACGGTCAACCTGGCGGGTCTGCCGGGGGTTGCTGTGCCGACGGGTCTGAACGGTCAGGGGCTGCCGCTCGGGCTTCAGCTGATCGGTCGTCCGTGGGAAGAGGGCGATCTGCTGAATACCGCCTATGCGCTGGAACGGGCCGCGGGGTTTGTTTCCAAACCCGTGCAATGGTGGTAAGGCGCTCGCCTGAAGAACCGGTGGGACAGGCAGGACATGTGATGCGGTATATCCTTTGTGGAGTGGCGGCGCTTGCGTTGACGGCGTGCACGACCTCCGTGCCCGACAGCGCGGCAGGGGTGGTCGACACGGGGCAGGGCGTCGGTTTCAACAACTACGACAGCTATCGCGCAGAGCGTGAGGCGCAGTTGAACGGCGCGACCGGCCAGTCCGCCCTGATCGCGCCGCCCGCAGACGTGCAGTCCGGGACGCTCGATCCGCAGGATGCGGCCGCTTCGCAGCAGGCCGCTGCGCTGAACTCCGGCCAGGCACCCATCGACGCGTCGCCGTCCAACCCGGCGCCGCAGATGGTCGAGAATTCGGCCGGGATCTCCGGCGAGAACGATTTCGACGCCGTGTCCGCGCAGCGTGACATCGCCGCCGACGCCGCGATGATCCAGCAGAACCGCGCGCAGTACCAGGTGATCCAGCCGACCGATCTGCCGACCCGTCCGGGCACCAACCGCCCGAACATCGTGGAATACGCCCTGCGCACCACGAACCCCGTCGGAACGGCGCTTTACAAGCGGTCGTCGCTGCGGGCCGAGACGCGGTACCAGAACTCCTGCGGTGCCTTCGCCTCGCCGGACCTTGCGCAGGAAGAGTTCCTCGCGCTCGGCGGCCCGGAGAAGGACCGCAAGGGCATGGACCCGGACGGTGACGGCTACGCCTGCGGCTGGAACCCCGCACCCTTCCGCGCCGCGAAGGGATGACGGCGGAGCCGGTCTGGCATCCTTCCCCCAACGTTGGTGACCGGCGCGGCGGTGTCGCGCCGGACATGATCGTCCTTCACTACACCGCGATGAAAAGCGCCGAGGCGGCGTGCGAGAGGCTCTGCGATCCGGCTGCGCAGGTTTCGGCCCATTACGTCGTGGCCGAGGACGGCCGCGCGTGGCAGCTGGTGCGTGAAGAGCATCGCGCCTGGCATGCCGGGGCAGGGGCCTGGGGCCCGGTCCGCGACGTGAACTCCCACAGCATCGGCATCGAGATCGCGAACACAGGCGCAGCGCCTTTCCCGGACCTGCAGATGACCGTTGTCGAAGAGCTGCTGCGCGGGATCATGGCGCGCTGGCAGATCGCTCCGCACCGGATCGTCGGCCATTCCGACACCGCGCCGGGGCGCAAGATCGACCCCGGCCCGCGGTTCGACTGGCGCAGGCTGGCGCTGCAGGGGCTGTCGGTCTGGCCCTCTGCCGCGGAAGCGCCGGGGGATTTCCTGCACGATGCACGTCGTTTCGGGTACGATGTGGAGGCTGCGGGGGAGGATGTCGTGCTGAACGCCTTCCGCATGCGGTTCCGTCCCTGGGCCGAAGGGCCGTTGGAGGACGAAGATCGGCGTCTGATGCACGATCTGGCCAATCGCTGGCCCGTCGCGCAGGCCGCGCTCGCCTAATCCAGCTTGTAGGGAAGCACGTCGCGCCGGTTCGGCGTGGTGGTCAGGCGCTTCTCAAGCGGCGGCACGGAGCGCTGGTGGCAGGACGTCCGCTCGCAGATCCGGCAGGAGATTCCGATGGGTTCGAAGGCGCTCGCCCGGGTGAAATCCATGTCGTCGGCGTAGACCAGCGCGGCGGCGTGGCGCACTTCGCAACCGATGGCGATGGCGTAGCGCCGCACCGGCGCGCCGAAATGCCCGCCCGTCTTCGACACGTCGCGCGCCAACGAGATGTAGCGCACGCCGTCCGGCGTCTCGGCCAGCTGGCGGAGGAAGCGGCCCGGTGTTTCGAAAGCGCGGTGTACGTTCCACAGGGGGCAGGCGCCGCCGAAACGCGCGAACTGCAGCCGCGTGGCGGAGTGCCGCTTGGTGATCGTCCCGGCCTGATCGACGCGGACGAAGAAGAACGGCACACCCTTCGCGCCCGGGCGTTGCAGGGTCGAGAGGCGGTGGGCCACCTGTTCGATGGAGGCACCGAACCGCGCGGCCAGCAGTTCGAGGTCGTGGCGGGTTTCCTGCGCGGCGGAGAGGAAGGCCTTGTAGGGCATCATGGCCGCGCCCGCGAAGTAGTTGGCGAGCCCCAGCTTGGCGATGGCGCGGGCCTCCTCGCTCTGGAAGCGGGCGAGGTCGAGGGTCGCCTCGAGCAGCTGGTTTTGCCTGAGCAGCGCGATCTGCACGAACAGCTGGAAGGTCTGCGTCTCGACCGGCAGGAGCGAGGAGAGGGTCAGTTCCTGCCGCTCTGTGTCGAAGGCGCGCATGGGCGAGGCCTGCGAGAACCGGACCTTGATCCCGCCGATCTCGAGCCGGGCCACGGCGGCGGTGCGCAGGTCGCCCTCGCTGGCCAGAAGCCCGGCGAAGTGTTCGGCGGCGCGGTCCACGGCGTCGATGTAGTTGTCGCAATAGTGGAAGAAATCGCGGACCTCCTCCCAGGGCGACGGCTGCAATTGGGAGCCTTCGCGCCCCAGCGCCTCGTCGAGCGAGGCAAGCCGTTCGTGGGTCTGGCGATAGGCGCGGTGCAGCGCAAGGAAGGCGCGCGCCAGCACCGGGGCGTTGGACGCGGTCAGACGCAGGTCGGCCAGTTGCGGCGTGGCATCCCCGAAGACCGGGTCGGCCAGAGCCTCGCGCATGTCGGTGACCAGACGCTCCGCATCGCCTTGCCCCAGCTCGGTGACGTCGAAGCCGAACTCCTGCGCAAGCGCCAGCACAACCGTCGTGGAAACCGGACGGTTGTTGTTTTCCATCTGGTTGAGATACGGCAGCGATATGCCCAGCTTGGCCGCGAAATCCTTCTGGGTCAGCGACAGTCGCCCGCGGATGTCCCGCAGCTTTGCGCCGGCATAAAGTTTCTGGGTCGCCATGGTCGTCCTGCTGTCTGCGCGTTTTGCAATTTTGCGGCTGCTCGAACCACTTTTTGCAACTTCACTCAGGCGACGTCCAGTCCTCTCAGTTGCCGTTCACGCCAGATCACTACCGAGATGGCGAGGATCGAGGCGACGGAGGAGGCAAACATCATCCACAAGAGCGGCCATGCCCCGGTTTCCGGTGTCAGCATCGTGCCTGCCATCTGCGACAGCCCGGCGCCGCCGCCCAGCATGATGGCCCCGGCGAGGCCGGAGGCCGTTCCGGCCAGGTGCGGACGGACGGACAGCGCGCCTGCCGTGGCGTTGGGGATGGTCATGCCGTTGCCCAGGCCGACCAGCGTCATGAAGCCGAAGAAGGTCCACTGGCTGCCGAAGCCCGCCGCGAAGACGAGGATCGATATGGCGAGGCCGAGGCTTACGATGCACGCGCCCCAGAGGATCATGCGGTTGATGCCGAAGCGGGCGGAGAACCGTCCGGAGATGAAGTTGCCGAGGAAATAGCCGACCGCCGGTGCGCCGAAGAAGTACCCGAGGTTGGCGGTGGTCAGGCCGAAGACCTCAATGCCGACGAAGGACGCGCCGCCCACGTAGGAGAAGAACGCACCGGAGGAGAATGCGCAGGCCAGCGCATAGCCCCAGAACCGCGGCGAGCGGAAAAGCTCCGGGTACTGGCTGAACTGCTTGCCAAGGGTCAGCCCGCTTCGGGTGGCCGTCTCTCCGAGGTCGCCCCACACGAGGGCCAGCATCAGTACACCCGCCACCAGCATCAGCCAGAAGTTGGAGTGCCAGCCGAAGGCCTCCGCCAGGGCGCCGCCGAAGATCGGCGCGACCATGGGGACCAGCGACATGCCCATCGTGACATAGCCGATCATCGAGGCGGCCTCGTCCGGGGGGTACAGGTCGCGGACCACGGCGCGGGACAGGACCATGCCGACGACCACGCTGGCCTGCATCATGCGGAAGGCGAGGAACACCTTCACATCGGTCGCCAGGATGCAGCCGATCGTTGCCAGCACGAAGATCGCAAGCCCGCCAAGGATCACCGGCCGCCGTCCGAGGTTGTCGGCAATCGGCCCGATCAGAAGCTGGAGAATCGCGTTCATCAGCAGCGTCAGAGAGATCGCGAGCTGCATGATGTGGTACTCGGTCTCGTACCAGTCCGCCATGATCTGCAGCGCCGGAACGAAGACGTTCAGCGTCAGCGCCGTCATGCTGGCCAGCAGGACGAGCGTCAGGATATGAGGAGGGGTGGAGCGGTCCAGAAACCGCGCGTGTCTGCTGGGGGTCATGCGAAAGACGGGTAGGGCGGTGCGGCTCGTTTGTCCATCCGGATACATGTCTTTCTCATGTAGTATTCAATTTTGCAATTTGCATTCGTGATTATTTCCATACTTTGCAAATTTGCGAGGAAATGCTTGAGTGGGCGCGCGCGCCCTGTATGTTCCGCCCAAACGGAAAGGGGCCGCCGATGAAGGACATTATCCAGGAACTGCACGACCGCCGCGAGAACGCCCGTCTGGGCGGGGGACAGAAGCGGATCGACGCGCAGCACGCCAAGGGCAAGCTGACGGCGCGGGAACGGATCGAGCTGCTGCTCGACGAGGGGTCCTTCGAGGAATACGACACCTTCGTCGCCCACCGCTGCACCGACTTCGGCATGGAGCAGAATCGCCCCTACGGCGACGGTGTTGTGACCGGCTGGGGGACGATCAACGGCCGCATGGCCTATGTCTTCAGCCAGGACTTCACCGTGCTGGGCGGCTCGGTTTCCGCCACCCACGCGCAGAAGATCTGCAAGATCATGGACATGGCGATGCAGAACGGCGCGCCGGTCATCGGTCTGAACGACAGCGGCGGTGCGCGTATCCAAGAGGGCGTCGACGCGCTGGCGGGCTACGCCGACATCTTCCAGAAGAACATCGAGGCCTCGGGCGTGATCCCGCAGATCTCTGTCATCATGGGGCCATGTGCCGGCGGTGCCGTCTATTCGCCCGCGATGACCGACTTCATCTTCATGGTGAAGGACACCTCCTACATGTTCGTCACCGGCCCCGACGTGGTGAAGACCGTGACCAACGAAATCGTCACCGCCGAAGAACTCGGCGGCGCGTCCACCCACACGAAGAAGTCCTCGGTCGCCGACGGTGCCTTCGAGAACGACGTGGAGGCGCTGGCCGAGGTGCGCCGGCTTGTCGACTTCCTGCCGCTCAACAACCGCGAAAAGCCCCCGGTGCGCCCGTTCTTCGACGAGGTCGACCGGGTCGAGGCATCGCTCGACACGCTGATCCCCGACAACCCCAACATGCCCTACGACATGAAGGAGTTGATCAACAAGGTCGCGGACGAGGGCGATTTCTACGAGATCCAGCAGGACTTTGCGGGCAACATCATCACCGGTTTCATCCGCCTCGAAGGGCAGACCGTGGGTGTCGTCGCCAACCAGCCGATGGTGCTGGCCGGGGTTCTGGACATCGATTCGAGCCGCAAGGCCGCGCGTTTCGTGCGCTTCTGCGACTGTTTCGAGATCCCGATCCTGACCTTCGTGGACGTGCCGGGCTTCCTGCCGGGGACCGCGCAGGAATACAACGGCGTCATCAAGCACGGCGCGAAGCTTCTGTTCGCCTATGGCGAGGCCACCGTGCCGATGGTCACCGTCATCACGCGCAAGGCCTATGGCGGCGCCTATGACGTGATGGCGTCGAAGCATATGAAAGCTGACGTGAACTATGCCTGGCCCACGGCGCAGATCGCCGTGATGGGCGCGAAGGGCGCGGCAGAGATCATCCACCGCGCCGATCTGGGCGACCCGGAGAAGATCAAGGCCCACGCCGACGCCTACGAGGAGCGGTTCGCCAACCCCTTCATCGCGGCAGAGCGGGGCTTCATCGACGAGGTCATCCAGCCGCGCTCGACCCGGCGCCGCGTGGCCCGCGCCTTCGCGATGCTGCGCAACAAGCGGCAGTCGATGCCGTGGAAGAAACACGACAACATTCCGCTGTGAGCCGATGATGCAGGGGGAGGTCGCAATCCGCCGTCTGAAGGGCGGCTGGGTCGAACAACGGTCGGCCGAGGGCTATGTTCTGGCCCGCGAATGGCCGCCGCGACTGGATGTTTCCGCCATGTCAACCTTTCCGGATCTGAGCGCCTCGCGACTCGCCCGGCAAATTCGTCAGGACCTCTGGAGAGCCCTTAAAAATATGCGTGGATTCTCGCCCATCGTGCAAATTCACTTTACGTTACAGGGAATGACTGTTACCGCTGGAGGGCGCGTTTGCGGACGCGCGCCACGGGGAATCGCTTCGCAGATTCAAGCCCTTCTGGACAACCCCGCCAATCGTGAGCGGTGGATCACATGGGCCCGGAGGCGCACGCAATGAGCGCAATGAGACACCATGCCCCGGGTGCGCCCGGGGCAGCAGCGGCCCCGGCGGGAGGAGCGAGCGCGTCAAAGCGAACGTGCCGGGGCTGCCACATGATCACCCGGATTCCGCTGTTCGTATCGCTGATCTCGGCCCTTTCCGCGCCCGTCGCGGCAGGGGAGCCGGAGGTTGAGCGCGTTCTGCCGGTATCCGGCCTTTCCGTCGCCTTCTTCGACCTGATCGACGACACGCCGACATGGCGGATCCGGTTCACCGCGCCGGGCCTCGCGTCCGAGGACGTGGACTACGCATCGGTGTCCGACGACATGGCGTGGCTGTGCCAGGAAGAGGCGCTGCCGCGCCTCGAAGCTGTCGCTGCGTCACCCGAACACATCGTCGTCACGCTGATGCAGGAGCCGGTGGAATTCGGCGCCGCGATGCCCGGAATCCGCCAGTTTTTCGAAAGCTACACGGTCGAAGACGGCCTCTGCATCTGGGAGGTCTACTGATGACTCCACTATATCTAGCGCAAAACGCCCCATCTGGACGGGTTTATGCGTCTTCCGAGTCACAGGTGAAATCGCTTGCTCGGACCGCGTATCTTTTCCCCCGCAAGGCCGTTATTCTGACACGCGATTGCACCCAAGCAATCGACACCTCGAAAGGGGGGGCGGCAAAGTGCGGCTTCCCGTTCAATGACAGGAGCAAGAGATGTCCAAGAGCATCAAACTGCTTGCCATGCTTTCGGTTGTCGCCGGCCTCTCGGCTTGCGCACAGCAGGAAGAAGAAGAGTACGTCGTGGTCAACCCTGAGCCGATCAGCGTTGAGCCGGTGTACACGGGCAAGTACAAGTAAGAACCTATCGGGGCGGGTGGTAACCCCGCTCGTCCCGACATTTCTATCGAGCACGGCTGATCGGGCCCCGTCGAACGAGGGCCGGACATGCTGAAGCACCGCGGTTTTCCGGGCCGCCTGCCAGGCACGGACTTTCAGTTCACGATCCGTCGCGCCAATCCTAAGGGCGCGACGCCTATCGTCCGGCGCGACCGTTATCGCGACCGCCGCGCGCCAGACCGCAAGGCCGACTGGGTTTTCATGTCGGCGCTCTGGTATCACTTCGGCGACCAACCCTTCGAACGCGGCAACCTCGATGCCGGGCGTCTGTCGTGGCTGTTCGGCCGCGAGGTCCTGCCCTACGACGACCCCTTCGATCCGGAGTCCTACGAGGCCCGCCTGATCATCGACGAAACCGCCGCGCGCGCATCCTTCCCCGAGGCCTTCGACGACCAGGAGCCGTGGGAAAAATGACCGTGCGCGTGGTTTTGCCGATCTCCCGATTTTATGCGCGGCACAATGCCGACGGGAATCTGCAGGCCATTTCACACTTTGCCGCGAGCGCCGCTTCTGCCAGCCTGACGACAGGTCAAGGGTTCAGTCCGTACAAGGCTGTCCGTTCCGCCCTTGCCCGTTCCCCAAAGGGGCGGCCGCACTTGTCCCCAGTACGGTCGCCCCGCCCTTGGGAGCACTTCCAGGAATGGTCGGATCGTCAGGAGTGTGTGTCATGCCACGTCATGCGGAGAAACTTCTGGAAGTTTGCACCTCTTTGGGCGACTCTGACCGCAGAGCAGAAAAAACATAAGCCTGAGGCAGACAGATGCAGACCCTTCGTATATCTTTCGCCATATTGGCGATGTTCCTGCTTGCAAGTTGTGGCGACACGCTTGGAGAGCAGGCCGTCGTGGGCATGGGCGCCGGTGGCGCCGCAGCCATGGTCCTTGAAAAGGACGCCATCACGGGCGCGGCCGTCGGTGCCGCGGCCAACATCGCCTATTGCAGGACATATCCGTCGCGCTGCTGAAAACAGGACGATACGCGCGCGTGCCGGGGTTTTCGTCAAAAATTTTCTGAAAAATGACGAAGACCCGGGAACCTTGTGCCCCGCGCGTGCGTATGGTCGTACGAATAATCAACACTATCCGGCCTTTTCCAAGGAGGACATCCAATGCGCATTCTCACCCTCACCGCCGCTCTCGCTGCGACCCTCGGCCTTGCGGCCTGCGAAGGCACCGATCTGGAGCGCGGCGCTCTGGGGGCCGGTATCGGCGCGGCAACCGCGGCAGCGACCAACCGCAACGTGGCGGCAGGTGCAGCCATCGGCGGCGCAGCCGGTGTGGTCTGCGACGACGTCACACCGCAGCTCTGCAACTGATCGCAAGCTGACATCCGGCCTGCGCCTTCGCGGCGCATTCGGGCCGACAGTTACGGAAACACGCCGTCCGGGGCTTTGTCCCCGGGCGGCGTTTTCGTGTGCCCACATTCCCTGCCGAGGCGGGGCGACAGACGACACGCCCGGGGCGTGACGACAAGGAACACGCCCTCGGCGTGACGAACGAAGGGACGAGAGATGTTTGAAAAGATCCTGATCGCGAACCGGGGCGAAATCGCCTGCCGGGTCATCAAGACCGCGCGCAAGATGGGCATCAAGACGGTGGCCGTCTACTCCGACGCAGACAAGCACGCGCTGCACGTCGAGATGGCCGACGAGGCCGTGCACATCGGCCCGCCGCCCGCCAACCAGTCCTACATCGTGATCGACAAGATCATGGATGCCATCGCAAAGACCGGCGCGCAGGCGGTGCACCCGGGCTACGGTTTCCTGTCCGAGAACCCGAAATTCGCGCAGGCGCTCGAAAAGGCCTCCGTCGCGTTCATCGGCCCCCCGGTCAAGGCGATCGAGGCAATGGGCGACAAGATCACCTCGAAGAAGATCGCGCAGGAGGCGGGTGTCAGCACCGTGCCCGGCTACATGGGCCTGATCGAGGATGCCGACGAGGCGGTGAAGATCTCCAACGAGATCGGCTATCCGGTGATGATCAAGGCCTCAGCCGGCGGCGGCGGCAAGGGGATGCGGATCGCGTGGAACGACGCGGAGGCGCGCGAGGGCTTCCAGTCGTCGAAGAACGAGGCGGCCAGCAGTTTCGGCGACGACCGCATCTTCATCGAGAAGTTCGTCACCCAGCCGCGGCACATCGAGATCCAGGTCCTGTGCGATGCGCATGGCAACGGCATCTACCTGAACGAACGCGAATGCTCGATCCAGCGCCGCAACCAGAAGGTGGTCGAAGAGGCGCCGTCGCCCTTCCTTGACGAGGCCACCCGCAAGGCGATGGGTGAGCAGGCCGTCGCGCTGGCGAACGCGGTGGGCTACGCCTCCGCCGGGACGGTTGAATTCATCGTCGACGGCGAGAAGAACTTCTACTTCCTCGAGATGAACACCCGCCTGCAGGTGGAGCATCCGGTGACCGAACTGATCACCGGCGTCGACCTTGTCGAACAGATGATCCGCGTCGCCAACGGCGAGCCGCTGTCGATCACCCAGGACGACGTGAAGATCAACGGCTGGGCCATCGAGAACCGCCTCTATGCCGAGGACCCGTATCGCAACTTCCTGCCCTCCATCGGGCGTCTGACCCGCTATCGTCCGCCGGAAGAGGGTGAGCTGGGCGAGGGCATCGTGCGCAACGACACCGGCGTCTTCGAGGGCGGCGAGATCTCCATGTACTACGACCCGATGATCGCCAAGCTCTGCACCTGGGGGCCGACCCGCGAGGCGGCCATCGAGGTCATGCGCAACGCGCTCGATTCGTTCGAGGTGGAGGGGATCGGGCACAACCTGCCGTTCGTCGCCGCCGTGATGGATCACCCGAAGTTCATCTCGGGCGACATGACCACCGCCTTCATCGCCGAGGAGTATCCCGACGGCTTCGACGGCGTGACCCTCGACGAGGCGCAACTGAAGCGCGTGGCCGCCGCCGCCGCCGCGATGAACCGCGTGGCGGAGATCCGGCGAACCCGCGTGACCGGACGCCTCGGCAACCACGAACGCCGTGTCGGCGCCGAATGGAATGTGTCGCTGCAGGACACCTCCTTCGACGTGACCATCGACGCCGACCAGAAGGGCGCAACCATCGCCTTTGCCGAGGGCGGCACGATGCGGGTCGAGGGCGCCTGGACACCGGGCCAGAGCCTCGCCTGGATGACCGTGGACGGCGCGCCGCTGGTCCTGAAGGTCGACAAGATCACCCAGGGCTTCCGCCTGCGCACCCGCGGCGCCGACCTGAAGGTGCATGTCCGCAGCCCGCGCCAGGCCGAACTGGCCCGGCTGATGCCCGAGAAGCAGGCCCCCGATACTTCAAAGCTGCTGCTCTGCCCGATGCCCGGCCTGATCGTGAAGATCGACGTGGAGGAAGGGCAGGAAGTGCAGGAGGGTCAGGCGCTCTGCACCGTCGAGGCGATGAAGATGGAGAACATCCTGCGCGCCGAGAAGAAGGGCGTGGTGTCCAAGATCAACGCGGGCCCGGGCGACAGCCTGAGGGTCGACGACGTGATCATGGAATTCGAGTGAGACCATGGCGGCAGGCGGCAGGCAGGGGCAGAGAGGCAGGCGTCGGACGGGTGTCCGGCGGCCCTTTCCGCTGCGCCCGCCGGCTGCCGCCGCACCTCTCTGTGTGCGCACTGCTTTTGGACCCGTGACCTCCGGACAATTTCCGGTTTATTGTCGGCGCGGGACGGGAACGAGTGGGGACACGGGCGATGGTGCGACGCGTCGCGGCAATCTGGCTGATGCACAGCCTGGCCTTTCTGGCCGGGCTGATCGTGTCCGGCGTTGTCGCGGTGGGTCTCTGGGCGGTGGTGCCCGCGGCCGGGCCGACCTGGATGCTGTTCGGCATGGCGCTTTCGGTCTCCATCGTGGCGGTGGGCGCGGGCTACGGCCTTTACCTGACGCTGGTGGGGCTGCTCCTCGATGTGGATCTCGGCTGGGCGTACTACCTGCTGGGGCCGGTCATCGTGCTGGTGGTCATGGCGCTGGTGTTCCTCGGGGTCTACTGGCACATCCTGACCGTGGGGCAGGGCAGCCTTGCGGGCTACGTGGCGCTTTTCGTGATCGGCGGGGCGATCCTGACCCATCGCGCCACGGGCATCCGGCCCCTGACGGAGGCCGAGGAAGACGCCTGACCGGCACCTCCCGGCCCGGCGAAACGAAGTCTCAAGACCTTGCGCTTACCCTCCCGGCACGTACCGAACGGCCGGAGGCAGGACATGATGCGGATCGCAAACCACGTGGTGCTGCTGTTGTCGGCGCTGCTGGTGCTGTCGTCCTGCCTTCCCCTCGACAAGGAGGAGGAGGTCCGCGCCGAACTCTCCGGCCTTGTCTACCTGGCTCAGACCCGTCGCTTCACGTCGAAGCCCACCTGCACGGCGGCGATCTTCGACCTCGCGTCTTCCTCGGTGCGCAGTCAGGCGGTGCGGATCGTCTCGGACGTGCGCTCCGGGCTGCGGCTGGTGAAGTCGGGGCGCGTGGTGGCCTTCGACGTGCCGGGGGCCAACCCCAACACCGTGTCGGAGCAGTTGATGTCCATCAGCCTGGAGGAGGGCATGGGCCTTCTCTCCAGCTTCATCGGACCGTCGATGGCCTGCATGGACGACCAGTTCCAGCTCGATGCCTATTACGCGCTGATGTCGGAGAAGAGCCTGACGATCTACGACCCGGCGAACAACGCGATCATGCTCTTGCACCGCAGCGCGCGGCTGCTGTTCTTCATGCGCGGCAACGTCTGAGGGCGGCTCAGAAGCCCTTCAACTCGTCCTGCCGGAGCGGCAGCTTGTCGATGGAGCGGGAGATTTCCCTGACCGACCACGGCCCCGGCTTGCGGGTGACGATGGTGCCGTCCTTGGCCATCACCACCAGCATGAAGCCCCGCGGCCGCAGCGCCTTGCGGACGGAGGTCATCGCCTCTGGGTCGCTGTCGACGATGATCACCACGTCGCGTTCCTCCAGCGCCGAATACCGCTCTGTCAGCAGTTCGATCTGTTCCTGGAAGCGCGGATCGGCGGCATTGTCGGCAAAGACCACCACCGGACGCTTGATCCAGAGCCAGTCGGACAGGGATGTCTCGGCGGCGTCGAGGACGACCGGCCTCTCGGCTTCGGTCTCGACCTCGTTGTCTGCGGCCCACGCCTGTGTCGGGGGGGCGGCCCCCAGGCTAAGAACGGCGATCAGGCATAAAATCCAACGCATGTCAGCAGATATATGCTGCCCGACGCGGCCTGCACAGTGCACAAGCGCGGCAGCCCCCGAAAATTTTACCTTTAACGGCATCGTCACCGGGTGGCGGGCAAGGTCCGTCCCCGCAGGGTCCGCGCGCGCATCGGGTGCGTCCGGGCGCCTCGGGACCGTGACGGCCATGCAGATCATTCTCCATCTCGGCGCCCATCGTGCCGCCACCACCAGCTTCCAGACCTACCTGCGCGCCCACCGCGCCGACCTTGAGGAGCGCCAACTGGGGTTCTGGGGGCCATGGCGCACCCGCAAGGGGCTCCTGCATGGCGTGGCCGAGGCACCGGAAAGCCCGGAACAGGCGCGCCGCGCCACCGGACGCGTCCGCCTCGCCCTTGAAGGTGCGCGCAAGACCGGCATCGCGCGGCTTGTCGTCAGTGACGAGAACATGCTGGGCATGCCGCGCCGGTGCCTGCGGCAGGCCAGCCTCTATCCCGGCGCCGGAGAGCGGGTGGCCCGGCTGGCACAGGCCTTCGGCCAGGTCAACACGATCTGTATTCAGGTGCGCGCGCTGGATGCCTGGTGGGCCTCGCTCATCGGGCACGTCATCCCGCGCGGCGAAGCGGTGCCCTCCGATGACACGCTCGCCCGCATCGCCGCCAACCCGCGCAGCTGGCGCGAACTGGTCACCGAACTGGCCTGCGCCTGTCCGGAGGCAGAGATAGTCGTCACCCCGTTCGAGGCGTTCTGCGACCGCCCCGACCGCCTGCTAACGGTGATGAGCGGGCTGACCCACCTGCCCGTCGCCCGGCCGGGCGCATTCTGGCGCAACCGCCGCCTCGACCTGAGGGGCCTGCGCACGACACTTTCGGACCGGGGCGAAGATCCCGGCCACCTGCCGGAGGGAGAGGGCCGCTACATGCCCTTCACAGAAGGCCAGCGCGCCCGCCTGCGCGAAGCCAATGCCGACGATCTGTTCTGGCTCGAGGCCGGGGCGGACGGGCTCGCAACATTGAAAGCCGACCCGGACCCGGGCCGCCGCAGGCTGACCCTGGCGGCGGGTCTGAAAGAGAGAGGACACACACATGACGGATCTCCCCGACGACTGGCGCGCGATCGCTGAAAAGGAACTGCGCGGCAAGGCTGTCGACGACCTGACCTGGGACACGCTGGAGGGCATCCCGGTCAAGCCGCTCTACACCGCCGCGGACACCGATGGCCTGCCGCACATGGGCAGCCTGCCGGGGCAGGAGCCCTTCACCCGTGGCGTGAAGGCGACGATGTACGCGGGCCGTCCGTGGACGATCCGCCAGTACGCCGGTTTCTCCACCGCTGAGGAATCGAACAACTTCTACCGCAAGGCGCTGGCTGCCGGTCAGCAGGGCGTGTCGGTCGCCTTCGACCTCGCCACGCACCGCGGCTACGACAGCGACCACCCGCGCGTGGTGGGCGACGTGGGCAAGGCCGGTGTGGCCATCGACAGCGTCGAGGACATGAAGATCCTGTTCGACGGCATCCCGCTCGACAAGGTGTCCGTTTCGATGACGATGAACGGCGCGGTGATACCGGTGCTGGCGAATTTCATCGTCACCGGAGAGGAGCAGGGCCACGACAGGTCGGTGCTGTCCGGGACCATCCAGAACGACATCCTGAAGGAGTTCATGGTCCGCAACACGTATATCTATCCGCCCGCGCCCTCGATGCGGATCATCTCGGATATCATCGCGTATACATCGGATTACATGCCGAAGTTCAACTCGATCTCGATCTCCGGCTACCACATGCAGGAGGCGGGCGCGAACCTCGTCCAGGAGCTGGCCTTCACCCTCGCCGACGGCAAGGAATACGTGAAGACCGCCATGGAAGCCGGTATGGACATTGACAAATTCGCCGGTCGGCTGTCGTTCTTCTTCGCCATCGGCAAGAACTTCTTCATGGAGGTGGCTAAGCTGCGCGCCGCGCGGCTCCTGTGGCACCGCATCATGACGGAGCTCGGGGCGAAGAACCCCCGGTCGAAGATGCTGCGCACGCACTGCCAGACCTCCGGCGTGTCGCTGGCCGAGCAGGACCCCTATAACAACGTCATCCGCACCGCCTACGAGGCCATGTCGGCTGTGCTGGGCGGCACCCAGTCGCTGCACACCAACGCGCTGGACGAGGCGATTGCCCTGCCGACGGAATTCTCCGCCCGCATCGCGCGCAACACGCAGCTTGTGCTGCAGGAGGAAACCGGCGTCACCAAGGTCGTCGATCCGCTGGCGGGTTCCTACTACGTCGAGAGCCTGACCAACGAACTGGCCGAACGGGCCTGGGCGCTGATCGAGGAAGTGGACGAGATGGGCGGCATGACCCGCGCCGTCGAATCCGGGATGCCGAAGCTCCGGATCGAGGAAACCGCCGCGCGCCGTCAGGCCGACATCGACCGTGGCACCGATGTGATTGTCGGCGTCAACAAGTACCGGCTGGAGAAGGAGGACGATCTCGACATCCTCGACATCGACAACGCCAAGGTGCGCGAGAGCCAGGTCGCCCGGCTGGAGAAGATCCGCGCCACCCGCGACGAGCCAGCCTGCACCGCGGCCCTCGACGAACTGACCCGCCGCGCCAAAGAGGGCGGCAACCTGCTCGACGCGGCGGTCGAAGCGGCCCGCGCACGTGCCACCGTAGGAGAGATCAGCATGGCGATGGAAAAGGAATTCGGCCGGCACCGGGCAGAGGTGAAGACCCTCGCCGGTGTCTACGGCGCGGCTTACGAGGGCGACGAGGGCTTTGCCGCCATCCAGAAATCGGTGGAGCAGTTCGCCGAGGACGAAGGCCGCCGCCCGCGCATGCTGGTGGTGAAGATGGGGCAGGACGGCCATGACCGCGGTGCCAAGGTCATCGCCACCGCCTTTGCCGACATCGGCTTCGACGTGGACGTGGGCCCGCTGTTCCAGACCCCGGAAGAGGCCGCGCAGGACGCCATCGACAACGACGTGCACGTGGTGGGCATCTCCAGCCAGGCCGCCGGTCACAAGACGCTTGCGCCGCAACTGGTGAAGGCGCTGCAGGCCGAAGGGGCGGGCGACATCATCGTGATCTGCGGCGGCGTCATCCCGCACCAGGACTACGAGTTCCTGAAGAACGCAGGCGTCAAGGCGATCTTCGGCCCCGGCACAAACATCCCGGAAGCGGCGCAGGACATCTTGCGGCTGATCCGGCAGGCGCGGTCCGACGCGGCGGCCTGACACCCTTCGCGCGTCCCCGGTTCGGGGGCGCGCACCATCGCTTTGGAAGGCAACGCTACTCGTGCCGAACCCGGCGCTGCGCATCCCCGCAAGCAGCGGCGGGGCGCATCCTGCTGGATCGAGCGTCCGGCGCAGAACACGCGCGACGCATCATATCGGGCATCCCAAAATCCAGAATGACCTTAAACACAACGCCCAAGGCGCTATCAATGCGCCGTGTTCAGGGCGTTGTCGAGTTGGGCTATTGGGGAGAGGGGACGCGAAGGCCCCTCAATGGGGCCGTCGGTCCGAGAGAATGAAATGCTGGAGCTTGCGGAAACGAAGTTTGGCGCCCGGGCCATATTCAGGAACCGGAGTATCGGGGCCGCCCTTTTTCGGACGGCCCCGACTAGATGGGTTCAGGCCGCGGTGGCGCTGGCCTCACGCTCGGTCTCGTCCGGCGTGTCTGCCTTGCTGGTCGACATGCGCAGGGCGACAAAGCCGATGATGCCCGAGATGATCGACCCGCTCAGCACGCCGATGCGCACCTCGTTCATCAGGGCCGGGTCCGAGAAGCTCAGCGAACCGATGAAGAGCGACATGGTAAAGCCGATGCCCGCAAGGCAGGCGATGCCGTAGATCTGCGCCCAGTTCGCCCCGTGGGGCATCCGCGCCATTCCGGTCTTCACCATCAGGAAGGTCACGCCGAAGACGCCCACCTGCTTGCCGATGATCAGGCCAAGCGCGATGCCGAGCGGCAGCGGCGCCAGAACCTGGCTCATTTCCATGCCCGCCAGCACGACACCCGCGTTGGCGAAGGCGAAGACCGGGATGATGAAGTAGAGGACATAGGGCGACAGGCCGTGCTCGAGCGAGTGCAGGGGGGACTTGCCCCACTTGTCCTTGAGCGGGATGAAGAAGGCGGTGACGACACCCGCCAGCGTCGCGTGCACGCCGGACTTCAGCACCAGCACCCAGAGCACGAGGCCCAGCAGCAGGATCGGTGCCACGCGGTGGACGCGCTGACGGTTCAGGTACCACATCAGCGCCATGGGAAGCAGCGCCATCAGCAGGTAGGTCACCTTCAGCTCGGCGGTGTAGAACAGGGCGATGATGATGATCGCGCCCATGTCGTCGAGGATCGCCAGAGTCAGCAGGAAAACCTTGAGCGAGGCAGGCACCCGGTCTCCGACCAGTGCCAGAACGCCAAGGGCAAAGGCGATGTCGGTGGCCGCGGGGATCGCCCAGCCGCCGACCGTTTCGGGGTTGCCCAGGTTGAAGATCAGGTAGACCGCGGCGGGCAGGACCATGCCGCCCACGGCCGCCATGCCGGGCAGCACCACGTCGGACGGGTTCTTCAGCTTGCCTTCCAGCAGCTCGCGCTTCAGTTCGAGGCCGATCAGGAAGAAGAAGATCGCCATCAGACCGTCGTTGATCCACAGGATCAGCGGCTTTTCGAGGCCCTCGCCATTGATCGTCACGCTGAAATAGCTGCCCAGCACCTTTTCGTAAAAGATGTCGAGGCCGGAGTTGGCCACGATCATGGCCAGGACCGCTGAAAGTATGAGGAGGATGCCCCCCGAAGCTTCGTGACTGAAAAACTTGTCCAGAGCGCGCAGCAGCATCCGATGGTTCCCTCATGTAAAGATTATATATTCAGTCATATTTGGGACGCATGGCCCAGCTTTCAACGCAACAGGGGTCGATTTTCCGCTTTGCAGCATGGATTTGCGCGTCTATCGTGCTGCGACTGCACGGAAATCCCGCCCATGGTGAAGCTGACCCTCGATCATATCGCCGTCCTGGGCGAGACCCTCGCCGAAGCCATCGCGCATGTCGAAGGCGCGCTGGGACTGCCCATGTCCTCGGGCGGCGCGCATCCGCGTTTCGGCACGCACAACCAGCTCGTGGGCCTCGATCCCGACCTTTACATCGAGGCGATTGCCATCGATCCCTCCGCCTCCGCCCCGCCGGATGCGCGCTGGTTCGGGCTCGACGGTTTCGAGGGCGAGGCGCGGCTGGACAAGTGGGTCTGCGCCGTGCCGGACATCGAGGCGGCCATCGCGGCGCTGCCCATGGCCGGGCGGGCCGTGTCGCTCAGCCGGGGCAAACTGTCATGGACCATGGCGGTGCCCGAAGACGGGCTCCTGCCGTTCGACGGGCTGTTCCCGGCGCTGATCCAGTGGCACTCGACGGTGCCGCCGGGGCGCTCTCTGCCCGCCTCCGGCGCGGCGCTGACCGAACTGACCGTCACCCATCCCGACGCCGCCGCCCTGAGCGATCTTCTCGCCCCCTATCTCGACGCACCGCAGGTCCGATTCGTGGAGGGGCCGACAAACTTGGCGGCCACGATCCGACACGCGGACACGGAAATCATCCTGGCATGATCCTGCGCACCGCAGAGCCGCGCGATGCGGCGGCCATCGCGGCGATCTGGAACGAGATCATCGACCACACCGCCATCACCTTCACCACCGAACGCAAGACGCCCGAGGGCATCGTCACCGACATCGCGTCGCGCGGCCCGGCTTTCATCGTGGCCGAAGACGACGGGGGCCTTGCGGGCTTTGCCACCTATTTCCCGTTCCGCGGCGGCCCCGGATACGCGCACACAAAGGAACACTCCATCCAGCTGGCAGAGCACGCGCGCGGCGCGGGCCTTGGCCGCCTGCTGATGGCAGAGCTTGAACGCGTGGCCCGCGCGGAGGGCGTGCACAGCCTCTGGGCCGGTGTCTCAGGCGAGAATCCCGGCGGCGTCGCCTTTCACGCCGCCATCGGATTTATCCCCATCGCGACCCTGCCTCAGGTGGGCTTCAAGTTCGGGCGCTGGATGGATCTCGTGCTGATGCAGAAAATTCTGTAATTCCTGCCCTGACAGTTTCGCTGCATCGCGGTAAAATGCCCGCATGTCGATCTGGTCCCGCATAACCCAGGCGCTTGCTGCGCTCACCTCCGGCGAAACGCTTGGCGCGCTCTTCGACCGTCTGCGCACGCCGCCGGAACGCTCCGTGGCGTTCACCATCGCCGTGATCGCGCTGTCTGCGAAGATGGCCAAGGCCGACGGGCTGGTCACAAGGGACGAGGTCACCGCCTTCCGCGAGGTGTTTCACATCCCCGCGGAGGAAGAGGGCAACGCCGCGCGTGTCTTCAACCTGGCCCGGCAGGACGTTGCCGGGTTCGAGGAATACGCCCGCCGCATCTCCACCATGTTCGGCGAGAACCGCGAGGCGCTTTGCGACCTGATGGAAGGGCTGTTCCACATCGCCATGGCGGACGGCCAGTATCACCCGGCAGAGGACGCCTTCCTGACCCGCGTGTCCGAGATATTCGGCATGTCGGAAAATCGTTTCCGTTCGATGCGCGGCCGTCTGGTGCCCGACGCTGTGCCCGATCCCTACGACGTGCTGGGCGTTACACCGGACATGGACCTGCCGGAGATCCGCAAGCACTGGCGGCAACTGGTGCGCGACAGCCATCCTGACGTGATGATCGCGCGCGGCGTGCCGGAAGAGGCGGTGAAGATTGCCGAAAAGCGGATGGCCGCGATCAACCGCGCGTGGGAGGAAATCTCCGCCCGCGAAGCCGCCTGACGCCCACCTTGCGGTTCGCCACATACAACGTCGAATGGTTCGACTCGCTGTTCGACGACACGGGGCGGCTTTTGGCCGATGAAGGCTGGTCCGGGCGGCGCGACGTGACCCGCCGCGCGCAGGCAGAGGCCCTGGGCACCGTTTTCAGGGCGCTCGACGCCGACGCGGTCATGGTGATCGAGGCGCCCGACACCGGCAGCCGCCGCTCCACCACCCGGGCGCTCACCTCCTTTGTGCAGGCCTTCGGGCTGCGCACCTCCGCCACGATCACCGGCTTCGCCAACGACACGCAGCAGGAAATCGCGCTGCTCTACGATCCGGCGCGGCTGACCGCCCGGCACGAACCGATGGCCACGACCGGCGCGCCGCGGTTCGACACCGAATTCCGGATCGACCTCGACATCGACGCCTTTCCCGACCCGGTCCGCTTCTCCAAACCGCCGCTTGAGCTGACTGTCACCACCGCCTCCGGCCAGGCGCTGCACCTGATCGGGGCGCATCTGAAGTCCAAGGCACCCCACGGTGCGCGCAACCGCGACGATGTCATGCGGCTGGCCATCGCCAACCGGCGCAAGCAATTGGCGCAGGCGATCTGGCTGCGCGCCCGCATCGATGCCCTCCTGTCCGAAGGCCAAAGCGTGATCCTGCTGGGCGACCTGAACGACGGTCCCGGCCTCGACGAGTTCGAGAGCCTGTTTGGACGCAGCTCCGTCGAGATCGTGATGGGGCAGGGCGACACGGCCCTTCACGATCCCCACGCAACAGAGGCCCTGGCAAGCCGCATCAGCGCGCAACCGGCCACCTCGCGTTTCTTCATCGAGCCGGAGAACCGCTATCTTCAGGCGCTGCTCGACTACGTGATGGTGTCGCCGGACCTGATGGCACGGCAGCCGGAATGGCGGATCTGGCATCCCTTCGACAATCCCCGCTGCTGGCGCGACCCGGAGCTGCGCGAAGCGTTGTTGACCGCCTCCGATCACTTCCCGGTCACGCTCGACCTGGAAATCTGAGGGCGCGGCCCTTCCCGGACTGCGCCCGTCGACCTATCTTCACGGTATGAAACAGATCGCCGCACCGCTGCTCGCCCTGTCGCTCCTCGCCGCGCCCGTCGCCGCGCAGGAGGAAGACAACGGCGGCTTCAACCTTATGGAAGAGGGCGCACGGCTGTTCTTCCGTGGCCTGATGGGCGAGATGGAACCGGCGCTTCAGGAACTCGAGGACCTCGCCCGCGAGATGCGCCCGCAGATGAAGGCCTTCATGACGGAGATGGGCCCGGCCCTGCGCGATCTCCTGGAAGAGGTCGAGGACTGGTCGGTCTACGAGCCGCCCGAGATCCTGCCCAACGGTGACATCATCATCCGGCGCAAGACCCAGCCGGAAGACGAGGAACCGCTGCCGGACAACGGCGAAATAGAGCTGTGATGTCAGGGCTTTGCCCGCCGGACAACTCTGGCGCGCTGACCCTGTGATGCCCTGCGTGATGCAGCAGGCCGCAAGTGCCTCAGCCTGACACGACCTCGAACTCTTGCGCGCCCATGGCCTGCGCCAGAGACTTGAACCGGGCGCGCGCGACCTCTCCGTAAAGGTCGATCATGTCCGGCTCCAGCCGCAGCACCAGCCGCTTGCCGTCCCAGTCGAAGCGTGCGTGACCGGCAGAAGACTCCAGCGTCCAGAGCATCGCGCCAAAGCGCATCGCCTTGCCCAGCACCTCCGCCTCGCGCCGGTGCGCCTCGTCCAGAAGGTTGTAGAGGTCTTCGAACCGGGTGCCTTCGCGCTTGTTCTTGTAGCGGTGCAGAAGCGACAGCCCGAGGTACACCCGCTCCCAGTGCTTCAGCCCGCCAAGGTTCGCGCGCGTGGCGTTGTCGAAACAGGTCTCCGCCCGGTAGTCGGGATGCGCACGCCAGCTCACGTCGTGCAGCAGGCAGGCGGCGTGGATCAGGCGCCGGCGCCCCTCCGACGCATCGGGAAACAGCGGCAGGACGAAATCGTAAAGCTGCCGGCCGAACCCGGGCAGGCGCGCGTCCTTGGCTTCGGCAAACCGGCAGGCCTCGATCAGCGGATCGCGGTCGCGCAGCACATGCGGCATCTGTTCGTACAGCAGGCCCTCGCGGATGCCATAGCTGGAAATCGCGATGTCGGAGGGCTGGAAGCTGGCCACGATCTGCTGCAGCACCTCAGCCGCGAACGGCACCAGCGCCATGCGAGTCGACGACACGCCCGCCGCCTTGCGCAGCACCTCGTGGTCCGGCTGCGCCTCGATGAAGGCCACGGTTTCCGCCACGGTCGAAGCGTCCATCCGGTATTCGTGCAGCACACGCAGCGGATACTCGCGGCGCAGCATGTCGATGCGCGCGATGGCCCGCCAGCTTCCGCCCACCAGGAACAGCCGGTCGCGCTGCGTGCCCATGTAGTCGGTCAGCGCGTCGATCTCCTTGCGGATGTGCTTGTCGCGCGCCTTCTTTCCGCCGTCGAGGTCCTTCAGTTTCAGCGGCCCCAGCGCCGAGGTCATGCGGCGCCCGACGCGGCCCCCGCCGATCTCGGCCAGTTCCATCGACGATCCGCCGATGTCGCAGACAAGGCCGTAGGACCCGGGCCAGCCCAGCAGCACACCCTGCGCCGAGAGCCGCGCCTCTTCCGCGCCGTCGATCACGTGCACCGTCAGCCCGGTTTCGTCCTCGATCTGGCGGCGGAAGGCCGGTCCGTCCTCCGCATCGCGCATGGCGGCAGTGGCGACAACGGTCAGGCCCGACAGCCGCATCCCTTCCGCCATGAGGCGAAAGCGCTTCATCGCCTCCAGCGCACGCACGCGCCCTTCGGGGCTCAGGTGCCCGGAGGTGTCCATGCCGTCGCCCAGACCGCACAGGATCTTTTCGTTGAAGTAGTAGGCCGGGCTGCGCGCCGCGCCGTCGAACACCACCATCCGGACAGAGTTCGACCCGATGTCCACCACGCCCACGCGGCTCAGCGCCCGCGCTTCGGGTCCGTCGAACAGAGGATGGCCGAACGGATCCCAGTGACCGTGGCTCTCTTCGGTTTCATCCATAAAACGCGCTCCCACGGTCCGTCTTGGGCGGAGTCCTAGGGGCAGGGGGAGGGGGGGTCAAGAAAGGACCGCCCTCTCCGTCACTTGGCGCGGGATCAGCGGAACAATGACAACAGCAGGGACGGGGCCTGGTTGGCGATGGAGAGGGAGGTCACCGCAAGCTGTTGCTGCACCTGGAGTGCCTGAAGTTGCGCCGCAGTTTCCTCCATGTCGGCGTCGACCAGCGTGCCGATTCCCGATTTCAGGGCGTTGGACAGGCCCTTCACGAAATCCGCCTGGCTTTCCAGCCGGCCCCCGGCGCTGCCGAAGGAGGCCGCGGCATCGATGGCCGTGTCCAGCAGCCTGTCGATATCCGCCAGCGCCGCATCTGCCCCCTTTTGCGAGGTCACGTCCATGTACATCAGCGACGACAAGCCGCCGCCGATGGTGCTGGACGCATCCGCCGCGTATTGGTCCACCCGGACCGAGAAGGTGTCGCCGACCGTCCCGGCGCCGGTGAAGGTGATGGTGTTGCCGCTGACCTCCGCACCGATGCCGCCGGTGGCAGTCGCGCCAAGGTCGGCCTCCACGTAGCGGTTGAACTGCGCGGAGAGCGCGCGGGCCACGTCGGCCATGGTGTCGCCGTCGCGCGCCACGTAGTTGATCTCGTTCCCGGAGGCGGTGTCGGAGGGCGCGCCACCCGCCGAGCCACTGACCCAGATCGAGAAGCCAGTTCCGGCGGCAACCGACTGCGACGCCGAGGTGCCGAAGGTCGTGACGCCCGTCGGTGCGGTGGCGGCGCCCGTCAGCGCGCTTGCCGTGGCATCGCCGAAGCCGGTGGTGTCGTTGGCGCCCGCGGCCAGCGAGGTCAGCCCGGTTCCGATGCTCGACAGGGTCAGCCCGAGGTCCTGCTTGCCCACGCGAATGTCGGAGGCGCGCACGCCGGATGACGACCGGTCCAGCGACGCCAGCACGTTGATGCCGCCGCTGCCCGCGTTCATGGACCGGTTGGACAAGAGGTTCAGCCCGTTGAACTGCGCCGCGCCGACAACCGCCCCGATCTGGTCGCGCAGCGCCGCGATATCGGCCTGTATCTTGGCACGGTCGACGTTCTCTTCCTGCGCGGCGACGATCTTCTCCTTCATGCGGGTCAGGAGGTCGGTCACCGACTCGGCCCCCTTGCGGGCGACCGCGACGCTCGACATGCCGAGGTTCAGGCTGTCCGAAATGCGCGAAAAGCCCGCGACGTCGGATTCCATCGTCTTGGCGATGGCCCAGACGGCGGCGTTGTCGCGCGCGTTGCCGACCCGCAACCCGGTCGAGACCTTGCGCCGTGTCTGCGACAACTGCTCGTTGATCGACTTCAATGTCTGCAGGGCGATCATTGCGCCCCGGTTCGTCAGAATGCTGGACATGGCACTCACCCAAATCTCGAAACCAAACGCCGCTTTCCGGCGCCATCTTCTGATGTTGCGAGCCAAAGGTCCGAGGCCGCGCCACCCGGGGAGAGTGCAGGCCCACAGTACCGCGCGCATGTTAACACCGCGCTAGGACTGCTTGCGGAATCCTTCGAACTCTCCTCAAAAAATCGTGCCCCGCAAACAGGTTGCGGGGCATGATCTTGGTTCGGAAGCCGCGCGTCAGGAGACGCGCGCGCCTGTCATCAGCGGAAGAGCGACAGCAGCGACTGCGGCGCCTGGTTGGCGATGGACATGGCCTGGATCGACAGCTGCTGCTGGACCTGGAGGGCCTGCAGGCGGGCGGAGGTTTCTTCCATGTCCGCATCCACCAGCGTACCGATGCCGGACTTCAGCGCGTCGGTCAGGCCGGAGACGAAGTCCGACTGCGTCTCGATCCGCATCTGCGCGGATCCGAAGGCGGCGGCGGAGTCGATCGCGATGTCGATCAGCCCGTCGATCGCCGTAAGTGCCGCATCGGCACCGGTCTGCGTCGTCACGTTCACGTCCGCCAGTGCAGACAGACGGCCACCGATGGTGGTGGTGGCGCTCGGATCGTACTGGTTGACGGTCATCGAGAAGTTGTCGCCGGTGTTGTCGTGGCCGGTAAAGACGATCTCGTTGCCGTTCTGGACGGTGGCGTTGACGGTGGACCCGGCACCGAGGTCGTTGGTCGCGTAGGAGTTGAACGAAGCGGCAAGGCCCGCCACGACATCCGCCATCGTGTCGCCGTCACGGGCAACGTAGGAAATGTCGTTGCGGCCGGACGTGGCGGCAAGGCCGTTGCCCGCCGTGCCGGTGATGGTGATCGAGAACCCGGTGCCCGCCGCAACGGAGTCGGTCGACGCCGTGCCGAAGGTCGTGGTGCCGGTCGGCGCAGTGGCCGCGCCGGTCATGACATAGGCCGCCGCGTCGCCGTCGCCGGTGATATCGTTGTTCGCGCCGGTCAGTGCGGTCAGCGACGCACCGATGGACGAGGAGCCGGTGCCGAGGTCCTGCTTGGCCACGCGGATGTCGGTGGAGGACACCGTGCCGTCACCGGAGCGGTCGATGGAGGCCAGCACGTTGATGCCGCCGGAATTGGCCGTCTGCTCGGTGTTCTCCAGCAGGTACTGACCGTTGAACTGCGATGCACCGACAACGGCGGCGATCTGGTCGCGCAGGGCGTTGATGTCGGTCTGGATCTTGTTGCGGTCGACGTTCTCTTCCTGGGAGGCGACGATCTTCTCTTTCACCTGCGTCAGAAGCTCGGTGACGGTTTCTGCCCCCTTGCGGGCGACGTCGATGGTGGCCTGGCCGAGGCTCAGGCTGTCGGAAATGCGCTTGAAGCCGGCAACGTCGGATTCCATCGCCTTGGAGATTGCCCAGACGGCGGAGTTGTCCTTGGCCGTGGCCACCCGCTTGCCGGTGGAGATCATGCCCTGGGTTTCGGTCAGCGACCGGTTGACCATCTTGAGGGTCTGCAGAGCGGTCATCGCGCCGGTGTTGGTAAGAATGCTCGACATATCGAGTGCGCCTTTCATATTGGCATGGCGTGTTTACGCCGGTTGTGCCAGCCGTTCGGCCGACTTCGGGAAAAGCGTCTTCTGACGATTGCAGGCGGCTCAGGGGCGTTCACGTGCCCGGGGCCCTGCCTTTCAAACCACCCGCATTCCGGGCGGATTCTCCCCGCGGCCCGATGCGGGCCGGGGAAAGCGCCCCGGGGGAAGGGCCCCTCCCTGCGGTCTTTCACCGAGGGAAGGGCGCGCCCCGGGGCGCTTCGTTCCGTTAGCGGAAGAGACCCAGCAGCGACTGCGGTGCGCTGTTGGCGATGCTCATGGCCTGGATGCCAAGCTGCTGCTGGACCTGCAGGGCCTGAAGCCGAGCCGAGGTTTCTTCCATGTCCGCGTCGACCAGCGTGCCGATGCCGCTCTTGAGCGCGTCGGTCAGGCCGGACACGAAGTCCTTCTGCGACTCGATGCGCATCTCGGCGGAACCGAAGGCGGCGGCGGAGTCGATTGCGGTGTCGATCAGCGCGTCGATCCCGGCCAGCGCCGCGTCCACACCGGTCTGGGTGGTGACGTCGATGTCGGCGAGGCCCGACAGCCTTCCACCGATGGTGGTGGAGGCATCGGCGGCGTACTGGTTGATGGTCAGCGAGAAGTTGTCGCCGGTGCCGTCATGGCCGGTAAAGACGATCTCGTTGCCGTTCTGCACGCTGGCGTTGACCGTCGTGTCGGTGCCCAGATCATTGGCAGCGTAGGTGTTGAACGACTGCGCGAGACCCGCCACGACATCCGCCATCGTGTCGCCGTCACGGGCGACGTAGGAGATGTCGTTGCGGTCGGTGGTCGCCGCAAGGCCGTTGCCCGCCACGCCCGAGATGGCGATGGAGAACGCGGTGCCCGCCGCCACGGAGTCGGTCGAGGCGGTGCCGAAGGTCGTGGTGCCGGTCGGTGCCGTCGCCGCACCGGTCATGACATAGGCGGCGCCGTCACCGTCGCCGGTGATGCTGTTGTTCGCGCCGGTCATCGCGGTCAGCGACGCACCGATGGACGAGGAGCCGGTGCCGAGATCCTGCTTCAGGACGCGGATGTCCGAAGAGGTCACGCCGTCGAAAGACCGGTCGATGGACGCCAGCACGTTGATGCCGCCGGAGTTCGCCGTCTGGTCGGTGTTGGTCAGCATGTACTGACCGTTGAACTGCGCCGCGCCGACAACGGCGGCCACCTGGTCGCGCAGGGCGTTGATGTCCGTCTGGATCTTGTCGCGGTCGACGTTCTCTTCCTGCGCCGCGACGACCTTTTCCTTCACCTGGGTCAGGAGGTCGGTGACCGTCTCGGCACCCTGGCGGGCGACGGAGATCGTGGCCAGGCCGAGGCTGAGGGAGTCGGAGACCTTCTTGAAGCCCGCGACATCGGATTCCATCGCCTTGGAGATGGCCCAGACGGCAGCGTTGTCCTTCGCGGAGTTCACCTTCTTGCCGGTGGAAATCTGCGTCTGGACGGCACCCATCTGCCGGTTGATGCCTTTCAGAGTCTGCAACGCGGCAATTGCCCCGTTGTTCGTGAGAATACTCGACATGAGTCTCGCCTTTCGGTTCGTGGCGCGTTTGGCGCCGGGATTTGCCGGTGTCCTTCTCCGGCATCAGAACCGTCTTCTGACGCTACGGACCGCATCCTCACGACACGTCCGCGCCACTCAGGTCGAGTGCAGGGGCAACATGCGCCCCGCCGATTAATCTCCATTTAACGATTTGCGGCCCCCGAAGGGTCATTTCAGGGCAGGGATGTGGCGCGCTGCCCAAGTGCTGACACAGCGATGAATCCGGGATTCACCATGTCCGCCCAAGCCGTTGATACGAAGTTGATTTTCCCAGCCTGTCCAATGCTAAGCGTCCAACCTCATGACACGGGCTGCACCGGGTCTTGAGTCGTCAACCCGGCGCTCGATCCGCCGTCTGACACCGCCCCCGGCACCGGGCCGGAGGCGCGTTTCGTTAACACAGTTGAACCTTCAGTCCTCGGTGTGCGTCAGTTGCGGCACGTCCTTCGCCCCGGCTGAACCGCGGCCCGAAAGCGAGGGGTTCTCCATGAAGAACCGGTGGCAGTTGAACGCGAACTCCCCCTCCGGCACGGCATGGCGGGCAAAGCGGCCCGACGGCTCCATCACCCAGCTCTGCGCCGTGTCCGCAAGGTTCGCCGCCATGATCTGGCTGACGATCTGCGCCTTCACCGTGGCGTTGCGGATCTCCACCCCGGTCTCGATCCGGCGGTTCAGGTTGCGCCCCATCCAGTCGGCCGACGAGATGAACACCCGGCTCTTGCCGTGCGGCAGGCCGTGGCCGTTGCCGAAACAGGCGATCCGCGAATGTTCGAGGAAGCGGCCCACGATGGATTTCACCCGGATGTTCTCGCTGAGGCCCTTCACGCCGGGACGCAGCCCGCAGATGCCGCGGATCACGCAGTCGACCTTCACGCCGCCCTGGCTCGCGCGGTAGAGCGCGTCGATCATGTCCGGCTCGATCAGCGAGTTCATCTTGAGCCAGATCGCCGCCGGACGGCCCGCCGCCGCGTGCTCGATCTCTTTCTCGATCAGGTCGAGCATCCCCGGTTTCAGCGTGTGCGGCGAGATCAGCAGGTTCTCCAGCCCCTCGGGCATCGCGTAGCCGGAGAGGTAGTTGAACAGCTTCGCCGCATCGCGCCCCAAAGCCGCATCGCAGGTGAAGAACGACAGGTCGGTGTAGATCTTCGCGGTAATCGGGTGGTAGTTGCCTGTGCCCCAGTGCGTGTAGGTCACCAGCTTGTCGCCCTCGCGGCGCACCACCTGGCTGATCTTGGCGTGGGTCTTCCATTCGAGGAAGCCATAGACCACATGCGCGCCGGACCGCTCCAGCCGCCGCGACTGGCGGATGTTGGCGGCCTCGTCGAAGCGCGCCTTCAGTTCGACCAGCGCCGTCACCGACTTGCCGTCCTCCGCTGCTTCGCAGAGCGCGGCCACGATGGGCGAGTTCTTCGACGTCCGGTAGAGCGTCTGCTTGATCGCCACCACGTCGGGGTCGAGCGCGGCCTGGTTGAGGAAGCGCACCACCATGTCGAAGGTCTCGTAGGGGTGGTGCAGCAGCATGTCCTTCTGCTTGATCGCGTCGAACATGTTGCCGTCGAAGTCCTGCACCCGCTCCGGCACGCGCGGGGTGAAGGTGGGCCACAGCAGGTCGGGGCGGGAATCGAGCACCAGTTCCTTGGTGTCGGCCACGCCCAGCATCCCGTTCAGCTCGATCACCTCGTCGGGGGCGACGTGCAGCTCTCGCATGACGATGCCGCGCAGGGCCTTCGGCGCACCGGCGCTGACCGTCAGGCGCACCACCTCGCCGCGGCGGCGCCGCTTCAGCGCGACCTCGAACTCGCGCACCAGATCCTCGGCCTCTTCCTCCACTTCGAGGTCGCTGTCGCGCAGCACGCGGAAACCGAAGTGATCCTTCACCTTGTACTGCGGGAACAGCGAATCGATGTGCAGCAGCACCACGTCCTCGAGGTAGATCACCCGGTGGTGGCCCGGCTCCGAAGGCAGGGTCATGAACCGGTCGATCTGCGCCGGGATCGGCAGCAGCGCCTGCAACGGTCGCTTGTCGCGGTTCCGTTCAAGCTGCAGCGCAAGGCAGTAGCCCATGTTGGCGATGAACGGGAAGGGGTGCGCGGGGTCGATGGCCAGCGGCGAAAGCACTGGGAACACCTGTTCGAGGAACGCGGTGCCGAGGTGCTTCACATCCGCCTCGGTCAGGTCGTCGCGCCCTACGATGTGGATGTTCTCCTCCGCCATCTGCCCCTGCAGCACACCCAGCACGCGCTGCTGTTCGGCCATCAGGTTGCGGGCGTCCTCGTCGATCAGGACAAGCTGCTCGGCCGGGGTCAGCCCGTCGGCGGCGGGCGTGGTGTTGCCGTTGTGCGCAAGCTCGCGCAGACCGGCGACGCGCACGGTGTAGAACTCGTCGAGGTTCGCGGCCGAGATCGACAGGAAGCGCAGCCGCTCCAGCAGGGGGACGCGCGGGTTCTCGGCCTCTTCCAGCACACGCCAGTTGAAGCCGAGCCAGCTCAGCTCCCGGTTCACGTAACGCCCCGGCCCCTGCAGGTCGAGCTCGGGCAGGTCGGTGGCGGGCGGCAGCGGGGATTTGAGAAAGTCGGCAATGGTCATGACGGGCTTATGCCTCTGGTTCTGCAACGGATTGATGACAGTGGCGCAGAGATCCCCGGCGCCTGTTGTCCACAGTCTTGCCCGCGCGCAGCCGTGGCCGCAAGCCGCTGCAAACACCCGTCTTCCCGGCTGGCGGGCTCAGGCGGTGCCGTTGTCGTCCGTGGCGGCCATGCGCGCCAGCACCGCGACGGCCATGGCCCGCGTGACCCGCTTCTTGTGCGCCAGCGACGCCTCGTCCAGCGCCGCCACCACCGCCCGGGCAGCGGCGTGGCTGCGCGGCATGTGCCGGGTAAGATACGACAGCACCTCCGGCCCCGGCGTGATCTGGCGGTCGGCGAACTGCTTGGCCAGAAGCGCGGTCAGAAGCGCATCGTCCGGCGCCCCCAGCCGCGCCACCTGCGCCCCCATGATCCGGCTTTTCAGGTCGGGCAGCACCAGCGGCCAGAGCGTCGGCTCCCGCTCTGCCGTCATGAGAAGCGAATGCCCCTGCGCCAGAACGAGGTTGTGCAGGTGGAAGAGCGCCTCTTCGGCCGGACGGTCGCCCGCGATCTGCGGCACGTCTTCGACACAGACCGGGCCAGAGGCGAGGTCGGGGATCTCCGCCTCGGCCAGTGTGTCGGCGCCGACGATGCGGGCGCCCGAGAGCTTTGCCCAGACATGAGCGAGATGCGTCTTGCCGGATCCGCGCGGCCCGCAGATCACCATCTTGGCGCCGGGCCATTCCGACCAGCGCTCCACCAGCGCGACCGCCATGGCGTTGGCCTCGCTGACAAAGAAATCCTCCCGCCCGAGCGCCTCTCGCGCGGGCAGGGGAAGCGGCAGTTGCTTGGATCCCGTCACCGGGTGTCACGCCCCGGCTGGCTGACGGTCAGATGCGCCGTCGCCTGCGTCATCTCCGGACCGCCGACGCGCTCCGTGGCCGAGACCGACTCTGCGTCGTTTCCGGCAAACCCGAGGTACAGCTTCGATTCGCGGTAACGGTCGCCGAGGAAGCGCACGATCACGCCCATGGCGGCGGCAAGCGGCACCGCCACCAGAAGCCCGATGAAGCCGAAGAGCGCGCCGAAGACCGACAGCGCCAGCAGCAGCCACACCGGGTGCAGCCCCACCGAACTGCCCACAAGGCGCGGCGTCACGATGTTGCCCTCGATGAACTGGCCGGACTGGAAGATCGCCCAGACCGCGACGATCCACCACCACTCGCCCCAGAACTGGAACAGCGCGAGGCCGATGGCCAGGCCGCCGCCCACGATGGCGCCCACGTAGGGGATGAAGGTCAGGAAACCGGCCACGACGCCCACCACCAGCCCGAACTGCAGGCCAACGGCCCAGAGCAGCACGGCATAATAGGTGCCGAGGATCAGCATCACCGACCCCATGCCGCGGATGAACCCCGCCAGCACGCTGTCGACGTCGCGGGCCAGCTTGCGCACCGTCTCGCGGTGATCCAGCGGCACGAGGCTGTCGATCTGCGCCACCATGTTGTCCCAGTCGATCAGCATGTAGACCGCAACGACCGGCACGATGAGGAACAGCATCAGCACGTTCAGGAGCGATCCGACCGAGGCCAGCGCCGTCTCGGCCACCGCGGCCCCCTTGGTCTTGATCGTCTCGCCCAGCGAGGCCAGCGACTGCTGCACCACGCCGCCGTCGGTCATCATGTTCGGGAACTTCTCCGTCAGGAAGGCCTGCAGGTCGCGGAAAAGCTGCGGCGCGGTCTCGAACAGGGCGGTGGTCTGCCCGATCAGCATCGGGATGATCGCCACCGTCAGCACCACGAAGATCAGCACCGCGGCGACGGTGATCACCCCCACCGACGCGCCGCGCGACAGGCCCGCCCGCTCCAGCCGGTCGGCCACCGGGTCGAGACAGTAGGCAATCGCCCCGCCCAGCACGAAGGGCAGCAGGACATTGCCGAGGAACCACAGGGTCACGGCGAAGATCGCCGCGGCGATCCCCCAATATTTCAGCTGCTTTCGGACCGGCAGGGCCATGGGCGCTCCTTTTGCTGCGCTGCCACAATCGCCCGCGCAGACGCCGGTTTCAAGGCCGCAGGCGGGGTGTGTCAAGTCCGATATGCCCACCTGACAATTTCGCCGGGACAGGCTAGCAGTTTTTGCATGACCAGCCCCCTGCGCCCTTCCGCGGCGGAATGCGCGCCGCTTCCGGCCCTCGACGCGGCCGAGGCCCTGCGCCGCGTCGCCGCCATCGCCGAGGCGCCGGACATGGAAACCGCCTGGGCGGACTTCGTCGCCGCCGCCCGCGCCATGGGGTTCGAACGCATCAATTACGGCTACACGCGTTACCGCACAGGGGCGGGCATTGGCGACCCGGCGGATGCGATGTTCCTCTCGACCCATGCGCTTGAGCAGGTGATCGCCTTCCACACCACCGGGCTTTACCTGCAGTCCGCCGACTACCGCTGGACAAGGGACAACTGCGGGGCGTGTTCGTGGGGCTGGGTGCATCAGGAGCGCGCCGCCGGGCGCCTGTCTGCGCAGGAGATCCGCACCATGGACAAGCTGGGCCGCACCCGCGCGGGCTATACCGTCAGCTTTCCCGTGGGTGCGCCGCGCTCGAAGGGGGCGATGGGTCTTGCCGCGCCCCGGGACGTGCCGCAGGAGGCGGTCGATGCCCACTGGCAGCACCACAGCGATGCCCTGCTGGCCCTGACGCACATTGCGCATTTCAAGCTCAGCCAGCTTCCGCTGCCGGTCGCCGCCGCACAACTGACGCCCCGCCAGCGCGAATGCTTGCAATGGATCGCCGACGGCAAGACGCAGGCCGACATCACCCAGATCACCGGCATGGCCGCCTCGACCGTCGAACGCCACCTGTCGCGCGCCCGCGACCACCTGAGGGTGGAGACCACCGCGCAGGCCATCGCCAAGCTCGCTTTCCTCAACCAGCTCTGGGTCACCCAACTGGACGAGGCGCCGTGAGACCAAGGGGCAGGGCGGCGCGTCCGGCGATTTTCAAAAAACATTAAACAAAGACAGAGGATTAACAGCCCCTCCTGACCGCAATTCAACCCTGCGATTCCCCCATGATCGGCGGTTTTCGGTCGTCCGGCGCGGGAGTCTGGCGACCTTCCGCGCACACACCTGCTCGTGATCCCGGAGCGCTTGGCGCATCGGCCACCGCCATGCTTAAATCCGTCCTGTTGCTGCCAAAACCATTTGTTCCATAGGTGCCTTCGATGCCCAGACCGCCCCTGTTCGTCTTCTTCGTGCTCGCTTTGTCGACGCTCATCACCGCCGTCGGTTACGCCGAATCCGACGGCCGCCACGCCGCCGTCTCCGCCCCCTCTGCCGGAGCACTGTCGGTAGAGGTCGCCCCCCGTTCGCCGTACCCCGGCAGAACGGGCTGAGCGGACCGTCCCGCGCGCCCCGCCTTTCCCGACGGACGGCGGGCGACGCTTTACCCCATGCGGGTTTTGCGCCATTCCCAGCGGATGGCGCTTTCTTTTTTCCATGGGGCAGAGGGCATGACGGGTCCACGCACGGCAGGCATGGGGCAGGGCTGAGATGCTCTTCCTGACGATCTGGCCGCTCTTCGCGCTGATCTGCGCGGGCTTCCTCCTCGCCCGCAAGGGGTTCCCCGCCGAAGGCTTCTGGCCGGCGGCCGAGCGGATGAACTATTTCGTAATGTTCCCGGCGCTGCTGTTCTCCAGCCTTGCCCGCGCGCCGATCCGCGACCCGGAGGTACTGCGCCTCGGTGCGGCGGCCATGCTGACCCTGCTGATCGCGGCGGCGCTGCTGGCCCTGGCGCGCTGGCTCAGACCCGCGCCCGCTGCCCGCTTCGGCCCGGCGCTGCAGGGCGTGCTGCGGTTCAACACCTACCTCGGCGTCGCCGCGACCACGAGCCTCGCCGGACCCGAGGGCCTGTCCCGCGCGGCGGTCTACCTCGCCATCGCCGTGCCGCTGGTGAACCTCCTGTCGATCCTCGCGCTCAGCGAGGGCGGGGCCACGGGGCGCTGGCGCAGGCTGGTCCGGACGATCTTCACCAACCCGCTGATCCTCGCCTGCCTTGCGGGCATCGCGGTGGCGCTGGCCGGGACCGGGCTGCCCTTCGGCTCCGGCGCGTTTTTCTCGCTTCTCGCGCAGGGCAGCCTGCCGCTCGGCCTCCTGTGTGTCGGCGCCGCCCTCCAGCCGCAGGCGCTCAGGCAGGACATGACGGCGCTGGTGGGGATCGGTGCGCTGCGCCTGCTGGCCATGCCGGTGCTTGCCACGGTCATCGCGCTCCTCATGGGGCTCGAGCCCGTGTCGGCGCTGATCCTCGTGATCTTCTCCGCCATTCCGACCGCGCCCACGGCCTACGTGCTGACGCGGCAACTGGGCGGCGACGGGCCCTTCATGGCGGGGATCATCACCTCGCAGACGCTGGCCGCCGTGCTGACCTTGCCGCTGGTGGTCTGGCTCTTCGGGCTGATTGGCGGCAACTGACCGCCCGCAGCCCGTCAATTCACCCGGACGGGGGCTGCGCAAACGCCACCCGCAGGCCATGCACCGCCAGAAGGCTTGCAAACCCCCCGCACGAGCCTCTAAACCGCGTGGAAACCCTCTTTTGCAAGGTCCAGACCCGATGCGCCTCAGCCGCTACTTCCTGCCCGTCCTCAAGGAAACCCCGTCCGAGGCGCAGATCGTCTCGCACCGGCTCATGCTGCGGGCCGGCATGATCAAGCAGGCGCAGGCGGGGATCTATTCCTGGCTGCCGCTGGGCTTCAAAGTCCTGAAGAAGATCGAGAACATCGTCCACGAAGAGCAGCAGCGCGCGGGCCACATCCCGCTCCTGATGCCGACGCTGCAATCGGCGGACCTCTGGCGCGAATCCGGCCGTTACGAGGCCTACGGCGAAGAGATGCTGCGCATCACCGACCGTCACGGCCGCGACATGCTGTACGGGCCCACGAACGAAGAGCTGATCACCGACATCTTCCGCAGCTACGTGCGGTCCTACAAGGACCTGCCGCTGACGCTCTACCACATCCAGTGGAAGTTCCGCGACGAGATCCGCCCGCGCTTCGGCGTCATGCGCGGCCGCGAGTTCCTGATGAAGGACGGCTACAACTTCGACCTCACCAAGGAAGACGCGCTGCACGCCTACAACCGGCACCTCGTCAGCTACCTGCGCACCTACGAGCGCATGGGCCTGCAGGCGATCCCGATGCGCGCCGACGGCGGCCCGATCGGCGGCGACTACACCCACGAATTCCTCGTGCTGGCGGAAACGGGCGAGTCGGAGGTCTTCTACGACAGCGAGATCACCGATCTTAAGTTCGGCACGCGCGACATCGACTTCGACAGCGTCGAGGAATGCCAGTCCGTGCTGGAGGAGTTCACCTCGCGCTACGCCCGCACCGACGAGACCCACGACGAGGCGCTGTTCAACCAGATCCCCGAAGAGCGCCGCCGCTCTGCGCGCGGTATCGAGGTCGGCCAGATCTTCTACTTCGGCACGAAGTATTCCGACGCGATGAACGCGGTGGTGCAGGACCAGTCCGGCGCGCAGGTGCCGGTGCACATGGGCTCCCACGGGATCGGCGTCAGCCGCCTGCTGGGCGCGATCATCGAGGCGTCGCACGACGACAAGGGCATCATCTGGCCGGAAGGCGTGACGCCCTTCCATTGCGGCATCGTCAACCTCAAGCAGGGCGACGCAGAGGCTGACGCCGCCTGCGAAGCGATCTACCTCGACCTGGTGAAATCCGGGCTTGAGCCGCTCTACGATGACACCAACGAACGGGCAGGGGGCAAGTTCGCCACCATGGACCTGATCGGCCTGCCGTGGCGGATCACCGTCGGCCCGCGCGGGCTGAAGAACGGCGTGGTCGAACTGACCTCCCGCCGTACAGGCGAGAGCGAGGAGATGCCGCCCGAGCAGGCGGTGGAACGCATCCGCCAGATCTACGCCAACCACTGACCGTTGCCGCGCAGGCCCGCGTGCCGGGCCTGCGCTCTCCCTGCAACCCCTGTGCGCCTCTCATTGCCGACCCGCTTGATGCGGCGCGGCAGGCGGCCTTATGCTGGCCGTAAAAAACGGCAGGAGCAGAGGCAATGATCGGGCGGGCACTGGCACTCGCGGGCGGCTTGACGGGCGCGGTGGGCGCCTCGCAGTTCCCCGAATTCTCGCAGCAATACATGCAGCGCCTCGGCGGCACGGTGGACGAACTCGCCCGCCAGATCGACCGTTACGAGGCCGATGCGCAGGCGGTCGACATGACGCTGGACGACTACCTCCGCCAGTTGGCCGCCGAAGGGCCGCTGGCCCGGACGCAGGCCGGCAACATGGCCGAGGACATCGCCCGCCACGTCCGCCTGACAGAGGCGCTGACCACGCTGGAGGGCGCAGGCCCCTTCATGCGCGCGCGGCTCGCCAGCTACATGGGCGACCGGGAAATCGCGGAACGCGCCTTCGAGGTCTTCAAACCGGCGGTGCCGGCGACCTTCGAAGGCGCTGTCTTTGCGGGAACGGGGTTCTTCGCGGGCTGGCTGGGGCTCAGCCTGCTCTTCGGGTTCCTCGCGCGGCTCTGGGCCACGGCACGGGCGCCCTTCCGCCCGCGCCGGACGACCCGCCGCGGGTATGGCTGAGGGGACGCGCCCCGGGTCAGGCTTCCGCCTGCGCCACCGCCTCGACCTCTGCCACGATGCCGTCGACCACCGCCAGCAGCAGGGCGTCGTCCTCGCATTCGGCCATGACCCGGATCAGCGGCTCCGTCCCCGACTTGCGGATCAGGAGCCGGCCCTTGCCGGTCAGCCGCGCCTCCGCGTCGCGGATCACCGCCTGCACCTTCTCGGACTCGAGCGGCGCCACACCCGGCCCGAAACGCACGTTCTTCAGCAGCTGCGGCACCGGCGCAAAGCTGCGCGTCAGCTCCGAGGCGCGGCGCCCGGCGCGGACCATCTCCGCCAGAAACTGCAGGCCCGCCATCAGCCCGTCGCCCGTGGTGGCGTAGTCGGTCATCACGATGTGGCCCGACTGCTCGCCGCCAAGGTTGAAGCCGCCAGCGCGCATCCGTTCCACCACGTAGCGGTCTCCGACCGCCGTCCGCTCCAGCCGCAGGCCGCGCCCGTAGAGGAACCGTTCCAGCCCGAGGTTCGACATCACCGTCGCCACAAGCGCACCGCCCTTCAGACGGTCTTCCTGTGCCCAGCGGTCTGCCAGCAGCGCCATGATCTGGTCGCCGTCGACCACCGATCCGGTCTCGTCGATCAGGATGATCCGGTCGGCGTCACCGTCGAGGCACAGCCCGACGTCCGCGCCATGTGCCACGACCGCCTCCGCCGCCGCCTCCGGATGGGTGGAGCCGCATTTGGCGTTGATGTTCAGGCCGTTGGGGCTGGTCCCCAGCGGCACAACGTCGGCGCCCAGTTCCCACAGGACCTCGGGCGCGGTCTTGTAGGCGGCGCCGTTCGCGCAATCCACCACCACCTTGATCCCGTCGAGCCTCAGGCCCGAGGGCAGGGTGCTCTTCACCCGCTCCTGGTAGCGGAAGCGGCCGTCGTCGATGCGCTTCGCCCGGCCGATGTTCTGCGGCTGCGCTCCGTGCACGCCGCCCTCGACCAGCCCCTCGATCTCTGCTTCGACCGCGTCGGACAGCTTGAACCCGTCGGGGCCGAAGAACTTGATGCCGTTGTCGTCTGCCGGATTGTGGCTGGCGGAGATCATGATCCCGAGGTCGGCGCGCATGGAGGTCGTCAGCAGCCCCACCGCCGGTGTCGGCACCGGCCCCAGCAGCAGCACGTTCATGCCCGTCGAGGTCAGGCCCGCGGTCAGCGCGTTCTCGAACATGTAGCCCGACAGGCGGGTGTCCTTGCCGATCACCACGCGGTGCACCCCGCCGTGTTCGTTGCGGAAGTGGCGGCCCACCGCGGCGCCTAGCGCCACCGCCAGCTCGACGGTCATTGGATAGGTGTTGGCCTTGCCTCGCACCCCGTCGGTGCCGAACAACTTGCGGCTCATGTCTTGCCTCTCCCTTGTATGGCCCGCAGCATCGTCAGCGCCTGCGCCGTCTCTGCCACGTCGTGAACCCGGACGATCTGCACGCCCTGCGCCGCCACGGCCAGCGCACAGGCGACCGAACCGGGCATGCGCTCGGCGGCCTTCTCGACCCCGGTGAGCTTGCCCACGAACCCCTTGCGCGACGCCCCCACCAGGATCGGACAGCCAAGCCCGTGATAGAGCGACACGTTCGCCAGAAGCGCGAGGTTGTGATGCATGAGCTTGCCAAAGCCGATCCCCGGATCGACCACGATGTTGCTGCGCGGCATCCCGAGGTCTTCGAGCTTCAGGATCTGCCGTTCGAGGAAATCGTAGACGTCCAGCAGCACGTCCTCGAACTTCGGATCGTCCTGCATCGTCTCCGGCTCGCCCATCATGTGCATGACGCAGACCGGCAGGTTCCGCTCGGTGCAGAAGCGCGCCAGCATCGGATCGTAGACGAAGCCCGAAATGTCGTTGACCAGCCGCGCCCCCGCATCGACCGCCGCCTCTGCCACGACCGACTTGCGGGTGTCGATGGAGACCGGCGCCGCGATCTCGCTCGCGATGGCGCGGATCACCGGCTCGACGCGGGCAATCTCGGCCTCGCGCGGGACGGTCCTTGCGCCGGGCCGCGTGCTTTCGCCGCCCACGTCGAGGATGTCGGCCCCTTCCTTCACCAGCGCCCGCGCATGGTTCAGCGCGGCGGCAGAGGACTGGTACTGCCCGCCATCGGAAAAGCTGTCGGGGGTGACGTTGAGGATGCCCATGACCCTGCAGCGGTCCATCGCGACCCCGGCGACGGGCGCGCGCGGCGCACTGATGCGGTCGCGCCACTCCTGCGGCACCGCCTCCAGCGGCACGGTCCGGGGCGCCTGGCCACGGTCGTACTTCACCGCCTGGTCGAACCAGCCCGGACCGCCGGCGACAGGAAGACTGTGTCCCTCCGGCTCCGGCGCGTCGAACCGGACGAGTGGCCTGTAGTAGGATCTGCTCATGCCGCCCTCACTACCCGATCCGGCGCCCTTTGCAAGATCGTGGGGCGGGTGTCACAGCAGCGGTGCGCCGGTCTCTACCCTGCGCAACGGCACGGGCGCGGTTTCCGGCAGGCTTTCGCCGACAACCAGCAGCTCGGTGGCCTCGATCTCGCCCGCAAACCAGGCAGACAGGGCGACCGCATCGCGGGGCGAGCCCTTCGGCGGTTCGGTGGCATCCAGCACGATCTTCGATGGCGCCCAGACGCAGGTCTGGCCGTTCTTCATCGCCCAGTCCAGCTCGGTTCGGGTAGAGACCACCTTGCAGCGCAGGTCCCGCGCCGCCAGCCGCCAGGCGTTCTGCTCGATCGCCAGCAGGTCGACCCGGCGCTGGGTCATCCTGTGGCCGGTTTCCAGCGGTGCCTCGGCGGGCAGCCCGGTGGTCAGGATCACCGGCGCCCCGTCCGCCACGAGGTCGTCGATCCAGCGCCCCAGGTCGGGGTGTGCGATGGCGTCGTTCGACAGGTAGACCACGCGCGGATGCGGCCGGGCGGAGGCCGCGTCCTCTGCCAGCGCATCGAGGTGGGCTGCCACGTCCTTGCGGGCGCGCACGATCTCGACGCCAAGCGCGCCGGGCCCGCGGTCCAGCTTCTCGATCCGGACGAAGGCGCGCAGCGCCTGCGGCTCCAGCAGGATTCTCTCGGAAATGCGTTCCGCCAGCGTCTCAAGCAGGTTCAGCCGTTCGGCGGCGAGTTCGTGGGCAATCGCCTCCGTCACCCGGTCGTAGGACAGGATACGGTCCACGTCGTCGTCTATGGTGCCGGTGAAGGGCGCGACCTCGACCACCACGTTGAACCGCAGCCGCTGCGTGATGCCGCGCTCCGCCTGAAAGGCGCCGATCTCCGCCTCGACGATATGGTCGCGCAGGGAAATGCGGTCGCGCGGCGCGTCGCCTGCGGTCGCAATGGCGCGCTCGGACGGATGGGCAAAGGCAAGGCGGACTTCAGAGGCCATGTCGACTCCCGATTGGTGGTGGGGCCCACCTATAGGGCCCATTCCGCGGGGATGGCAGGCCGAAAGCGGCAAACGCCGACCTGTGGCGGCATCCTGCACGGCTGTTGACGGTAGTCGACGGGCGGGGAAGTGCCGCCGCTCAGCGCGGATTGCGGTAGAAGATGTGCTGGCCGATGTTGGCCGTCTTCATGAAGGTGCGCGACCACTTCGGGCGCACGGCGTTGGTGTGGTAGTAGGTCGCCCCCTGCGTCAGCGTGCGCGGCGCGCCGTTCAGCATGACCTGCGCCACCTTGCCGACCCGGTTCCACGCGGCGGGCTCGTTGATGCGCTCGGGGTTGCCGTCGCAGGTATAGGTGAACTGGCAGCCGTATTTCTTGCCGGTGCCCTGTTTCACCACGCCGCAGACCGATCCCGGGAAGCGCGGCGAGGACACGCGGTTCATGATGACCTCGGCCACCGCGAACAGGCCCTGCACGCTTTCGCCGCGGGCTTCGAAGTACAGCGCCTCCGACAGGCACTGCCATTCCGCGCCGCCGGTCGAGATGATCGGCTGACGCGCCAGCCAGTCGTTGGAGTAGGTGATGCCGCCCGCGCCCTGCGCGCCGGCGACCGGCGTGACCAGTTTCTCCAGGTGGCCGTTGCGCGCCCGGGCCAGCGCCTTGGTCTCGAGCGAGACAAGCGTCTTTGCCTTGAGGACGGCATCGGCATGGGCCGGGGCGGAAATGGTCGAAGCAATTGCCAGGCCGATCAGGGCGGCAGCACGGAAGGCACGGATCATCGCGGCGGTCTCTTTTTACGGGAACGTGGCCCCGATCCATGCCGGGACGGCGCGGTACGTAGCCAATTTCCCGAAATTCGTAAACATCGCGATCCGGAGACGCGGATTCTTGCCGCCCGATGCGGCCAATCTGCGACTTGTCCACCGCTTTTGTCGCAGGCCGTCTTGCAAATTCCGCGACCACATCGCCAGCGCGACGAGCGCCGGGCGACTCGGGGTAAGCCCCCATAAACCTTGGGCGACTCGTGTTAAGGTTGCTTTACGTTGGGGAGGGCTCAGGAAGGCGGGCAAGCCCCCATGTGTCACATGCGCGGAGGTTTGCGCACACCCTGGGCGGAAAGTGCAAATTGTGCCGCGGCCAGCCGTGCGACCGGCACCCGGAACGGCGAACAGCTGACATAGGTCATGCCCACCGCGCGGCAAAAGGCGATTGATTCCGGGTTGCCGCCGTGCTCGCCGCAGATCGACAGGGTGACACCGGGGTTGGATGAGCGGCCGCGCTCCACACCGATGGCCACCAGCTCGCCCACGCCGTCGAGGTCGAGCACGTGGAAGGGGTCCTCGCTGAACACGCCCTGCTGCACGTAATCGCCCATGAAGCGGCCCGCGTCGTCGCGCGACAGCCCGTAGGTCATCTGCGTCAGGTCATTGGTGCCGAAGGACAGGAATTGACAGTGCGGAGCGATCTCGTCGGCGCGCAGGCAGGCGCGCGGCGTCTCCACCATCACGCCCAGCCGGTAGGTGAAATCGCGCCCGCGCTCGGCCCGGACCTCGGCGGCCACCGCGTCGATGCGCGAACGCAGTAGTTCCACCTCGCGGTTCGCGCTGACCAGCGGCAGCATGATCTCCGGCACCACCGGCGCCCCCTCGCGCGAGGCGTCGAGCGTCGCCTCGAAGATCGCGCGCGCCTGCATGTCGTAGATCTCCGGCACGGTGATCCCCAGCCGCACGCCGCGCAGGCCTAGCATGGGGTTGTACTCGCCCATCGACTCCACGCGCCGCGTCACGTCCGACACGGGCAGGTCCAGCGCCTCCGCCAGGTCGCGCAGCCCCGCGCGGTCGGTCGGCAGGAACTCGTGCAGCGGCGGATCGAACAGCCGGATGCAGACCGGCAGCCCCTCCATGATGCGGAAAAGCTCTGTAAAGTCGGCACGTTGCATCGGAAGCAGGATGGCAAGCGCCGCCTGCCGGTCCTCCGTCGCATCGGCAAAGATCATCTCCCGCATAGGCGTGATGCGGTCGGCTTCGAAGAACATGTGCTCGGTCCGGCACAGGCCGATCCCCTGCGCCATGAAGCGCCGCGCCGTTGCCGCGTCGGCGGGCGTGTCGGCATTGGCGCGGACACCGATGTCGCGCGCCTCGTCGGCCCAGCCCATCAGCGTCTGGAACGCATCGTCGAGCGCGGCCTCCACCATGTCGGGGCTGCCCTCCAGCACTTCGCCCGCGGTGCCGTCCAGCGTGACGATGTCGCCCTCGCGGAAGGTGCGGCCGTCCTCGGCGAGGATCGTCTTGCGCTGCAGGTCGATCTTCATCCGCGCCGCCCCCACCACGCAGGGCAGGCCCAGCCCGCGCCCGATCACCGCGGCGTGCGAGGTCATGCCGCCGCGCTCCGTCAGCACGGCCACGGCGGCGTGCATGCCCCGGATGTCCTCGGGCGATGTCTCGCGCCGGACAAGGATGCAGGTCTCCCCGCGCGAGGTGCAGGCCAACGCCTCCGCCGAGGAGAAGACGATCCGGCCCGTCGCGGCCCCGGGCGAGGCGGCGATGCCGCGCCCGATCACCCGACGGTCGGCGCCCGGCGCCACCTGCCGGTGCAACAGTTCCGAGATCGCGCCCGGCTCGATCCGCATCACCGCCTCCTGCGGCGTGATGATCCCGTCCTCCACCAGCCGCACCGCGATCCGCACCGCCGCCCGCGACGACCGCTGGACGCGCATCCCGTCGAGGATATGCACCTGTCCGTTCTGGATGGTGAATTCGATCTGCATCTCGGCGCGCAGCTTGCGGCGCATCAGCTCGGCGTTGGCCTTGAGCTGGTGGAAGGCCTCCGGCGCCAGCTCTTCCAGCGAGGGGCCGCGCGGGTCCTTTTCGAGGAACAGGCTGGTGTTGCGGTGCTTCAGCGCCTCGCGGCCCTGGCTCTGGCTCAGGTAACGCCCGGTGATCTGCGGCAGCCCGGTGTCCGAATCGACCAGCTGCAGCACACCCGACCCGCATTCGCCCTTGCCCAGACCCGGCGCCATCTCCTGCACCACAAGGCCAAGCCCCGCGTCCACCGGCGCGCCCTTCGCCTGCCGCAGCAGCCGGGCCGTCGTGCCCTCCCACGCCCGCGCCATGGAGCGCAGGACCTCCCGCAGCTGCACCGCCGGGTCCTGGGGGAAGACCTCTTCGGCCTCCTCCTCGTAGGCGGCGAGCGCGGCAGAGAGTCCGGCCTGTCCCACATCCTCGATCTCGTCGAAGAGGTCGGGGTCGAGCCGCGCGACGTGGATCGCGTAGCCCTGCACGAACCGCATGTAGAGCGAGGCAGAGGCATCGTGCCCGATACTTTCCGTCAGCGCCACGTAGCGCGCGTCGTTCATGCCGATGTTCAGGACCGCGCCGGGACCGCCCCAGTCGGGATCCTCCGACGAGGGCCGCACGCACAGAAGCGCGTCGGGGTCGAAGTGCGCCAGCAGGGCGGCCATGTCCGGCATCTGCCCGGCTGCGATGCGATGCACCTCGGCAAAGGACAGGGCGACGGTGCGCGGCACCGGCAGGTCGAGCCGCACGAGCCGCTGCAGGCACTTCGCCCGCCCGCCATGCGTGGGCGTCGCCATCGGCGCGCTCGGAGTGATGAGCGTGACGTCAGGGTTTTCGGAGAACGCTTTCTGCACTGCAGCACCTGTCTTGGATGCGCGCAGAATACGGAGTGACAGTCATATGACAAGATGGGCTGTCGTCGCGGGCGGGAATGCGTGACGCTGCGTCGTTCTGACGGGTGGTCTCGCCTTGCTTGCGCAAGGCGATCCGCCGGGGAGAGGCGCCGCTTCCCCCCGGCCCCCCCTCCTGCCATGCCCCGTCCGTGGGGCGACAGGCCGGGGCGGGCCTCAGCCCTCGATCTTCGTCAGGTCGGCCACCTGCAGGCAGGTCTGGCGGATGCGGCTCAGCAGGTTCAGGCGGTTGCGGCGCACCACGGAATTGTCGGAGTTCACCTGCACCGCGTCAAAGAAGGCGTCGATGGGCGCCCGCAGCGTGGCCATGGCCTCCATCGCGGCGGTGAAATCCTCTGCCTGCATCGCCGGGGCGATCTTCTTGTCGGCGGCATCGAGCGCCTCGAACAGCGCGCGTTCCTCGTCTGTCTCGGCGAACTTCACGTCCGCGCCGAAGGAATATTCGACGCCGTCCTTTTCCTCGGCCTGCGTGAGGATGTTGTTGGCCCGCTTGAACCCCTGCACGAGGTTCCTGCCGTCTTCGGTCTGCATGACCGCGGCCAGCGCCTCGGCCCGCTTCACCAGCAGGGTGAGGTCGTCGCTGTTCGGCATGGCGAGGCAGGCGTCGATGACGTCATGCGGAATACCCTCGCCGCGCAGGTGGACCTTCAGGCGGTCGTGGATGAAGGAGAGGAGGTCGTCGGACACATCAGGTTTGTGGTTCTCGATGGCTTCGACCCACTCCGGCGCCTCTTCCTTGCGGGACTCGAGCAACGTGCGCACGGCCGAACCGAAGACGCCGTGCAACGCGATCTCCGAAAGGAGCGTATCGCTGAGTTCGCTGTCTTTCGTGTTTGACGGCGCAATCTTGTGGCGCAGCAGTTGCGCGTCGATGAACCGGTCGAGGTGCAGCCGCAACCCGTTCACCAGCACCAGCCGGATCACCCCCAGCGCGGCGCGGCGCAGGGCGTAGGGGTCCTTGGACCCGGTGGGCTTCTCGTCGATGGCCCAGAAGCCGGTCAGCGTGTCCAGCTTGTCGGCCAGCGCCACGGCGACGGAGGTGGGGGCGGTGGGCACGTCGTCGGACGGGCCCAGCGGCGAGTAATGTTCCTGGCAGGCGGCGGCGACATCGGCGGGCAGGCCGGCTGCCTCCGCGTAGTAACGGCCCATCAGGCCCTGAAGCTCGGGGAACTCATAGACCATTTCCGAGGACAGGTCGGCCTTGGCGACCTCCGCGGCCAGCTGGGCCTGGTCGGCTTCTGCATTCACCTTCGGGGCGAGGGCACGGGCCAGCGCGGCGATCCGTTCGATCCGGGCCTTCTGGCTGCCCAGCTTGTTGTGGAAGGTCACGTTCTCCAGCCGGTTGGTCCAGGCGGTCAGGCCCTCGTCCTTCGCCACGCGCAGGTCGTTCTCCCAGAAGAACTTCGCATCCGACAGGCGGGCGGCCAGCACCTTCTGGTTGCCCGCAAGGATGGTGGCGCCGTTGTCCGCCGTCTCGATGTTGGCGACGGTGACGAACTTCTCGATCCGGCCGGTGGCGGGGTTCTTCACCGAAAAGAACTTCTGGTGTTCCTTCATGGAGGTCTGCAGCACCTCTGGCGGCAGCCCGAGGAAGGTGTCGGCGATGTCGCCCATCAGCACGACCGGCCATTCCACGAGACCCGCGACCTCCGCCAGAAGGCTCTTGTCCTCGACAACTTCAAGGCCCTGGGCAAAGGCCATGTTGGTGGCGTCGTTCCAGATGTGCTCGGCGCGTTCCCCGGCCGAAAGGACCACATGCGCGCGCTTCAGCTTCGCGGCGTAATCGTCGAAGGAGGTGACCTCGAACGGCGCGCCGCCCATGAAGCGGTGGCCCTCCGTGGTGCGGCCGGCGCGGATGCCGTCGATTTCCAGGTCCACCACGTGTTCGCCGCCCTCGTCGCGCATCAAGCAGAGGATGCGGTGCAGGGGGCGGACCCAGCGCAGGCTGCCCGCGCCCCAGCGCATCGACTTGGGCCAGGGAAAGCCGCGCACTGTCTTTTCGAGCTGCTCGGCCACGATGGCCTCTGCCTTGCGGCCCGGGGTGGTGACGGTGGCGTAGTAGAAGGCGCCTTTCTTGTCCTCGCGCTCCTCGAGCTGGTCGCGGGTGACGCCCGCGCCGCGCATGAAGCCTTCGAGCGCCTTGTCCGGCGCGCCGACCTTCGGGCCGCGGCGCTCTTCCTTCAGGGTGGGGCTTTCGGCGGTCAGCCCCTCGACCGTCAGGCAGAGGCGGCGCGGCGTGTGGAAGGCCGCGGCGGAGGCATAGGTCAGACCGGCCTCGACCAGACCGTCGGTCATCATCTTCTTCAGGTCCTCGGCCGCCCGCGCCTGCATGCGCGCCGGGATTTCCTCGGAAAAGAGTTCGATCAGAAGGTCGGGCATCGTCTCACCACAGCTTTGGCCCGCGCCTTGGCGGCACGGGCTTCGTCGTTGCAGCGGTGTCTAGCGGGCCAAGCAGGGGGTCGCAAGCGGAGACGGTGCCGCCTGCGACCCGGGCGGGGTCAGGCTGTGGCTTCGTTGAGCTTGCCCTCGGCTTTCAGCTTGGCGCGGCGGGCGAGGGTCATGACGTCCTTGCCCTCGTAGCGCGGCAGCACGCGGTACCAGCCTTCCACGGCGTTCTCGACGGCGAAGGCCAGAAGGCCAAGCGCCACGATGCCCAGAAGGATGCGCCCGTAGGCCATGGAACGGAGCTGGTGCAGGGCGTCGCCCACGCCGCCGGCCTCGCTCGGATTGGTGGTCATCGCCGCCACGATGATCGAGATGCCGATGAGCGAGATCACCACGCCCTGCGCGATGCAGCCGAACTTGCAGACCGGGTCGAGCTTGCGGGCGGTCGGCGTGACGCGGATGTGCTCCTTGTACTTCTCGGCCCAGCCCTTGTGCATGTAGTAGATGCCTGCGCCCAGCGTGCCGAGGCCGACGGCCCCCACGAGCCATGGCCCGAACGGCATGGTCATCAGCTTCTGGGTCATCGACTGGGTGCCGCCTTCGCCGCCGCCGCTGCCGCCCATGGCGGTCGCCGCGACCGAGACGCCGATGGCGCCGTGGATCAGGCCGGTGACGACAAGCCCCGCGCGGGCGATCATGCCCTTCGCGTCGGTGCCGTAATCCTCCAGGTCCATCCAGGCGTCGACCAGCCGCCAGGCGAGATAGGCCCAGAGACCCACGGCGATCGCCCAGAGCGCGGCCACGCCCCAGGCCTGTCCGCGCAGGTCGGCGAGCGCGTCGGTGGTGCCCTGCGCCTCGCCCCCCTTCACCGCGGCCATGAGGGCCAGACCGCCCACGACCACGTAGACGGCGGCGCGCGCGAAATATCCGGTGCGCATGACGGGCGGAACCCAGGCGGGGGCTTTTTCGGACATGGTCGATCTCTCCTTTGTTGCAGGGAGAGCGCTTGGCGGGGCGATAAAGTTCCGTGGAAGTTGTGGCAGGCCCGGGTTTCGCCGCGCTTACCGCGCGGCGATCCGCGGGGGAGGCGCTGCCTCCCCCGGACCCCCTCCGAGGTATTTCTGCCAAGATGAAGGGGCAGGGGGGATGCGGTGGCGCGGCTTTGTTCCGGCGGGCGCGGTGGGGCTGCCGGGCGGTGGCGGGCCGGGTGCCAGTCACGGTGCCAGGATCAGTCGCGGACGGGGCAGTCCTCGCCCAGGGGCGTGCCGTCGTAGGCCTTGTCGCCGCACTCGTTGACCTCTTCCCAGACGTAGCCGTGGCCGTCCTCGGTGATCGCGACGACGCGGTCGATGCCGTATTCGATGTTGCGCTGACCGGCGAAGACCAGGGCGCGGCCGGCCCCGATGTCTTCGGCAATGGCCTCCGCGTCGAAGCAGGTGAACCATGCGGGCGCGTTGCGCGGGACGGCGCCCTCGTAGGGTTCGTAGGTCTCGGTCAGCATCGCCAGCGACAGGGTCGTGGTAAAGCAGGCGCGGTAGCGGATCGGCGAGCTGTCGGCGTCGATGGCCTCGAAGTTGTCGTAGAGGATCGCTTCGGGGGCGTCGGTGACCATGTTGGTCAGCAGCACGTCGTCGCGGCCCGTCGCCTGCACCGGCTCGTAGTAATAGTAGACCTGCGTGTAATAGACGACCGCGCCGAAGATCAGGGAGACGAGCACGATACCGATCCCGATGACCTTGCCGCTCATGCCGCCGCGCCGCTGTCGTAGCCGCCCGCGGTGGTGGTGACGAAGGCATCGGCGCACATCTTGGCCAGCGCGCGGACGCGGCCGATATAGGCCTGCCGCTCGGTGACGGAGATCACGCCGCGGGCGTCGAGCAGGTTGAAGATGTGGCTGGCCTTGATGCACTGGTCGTAGGCGGGATGCGCCATGACGATGCGCTTGCCGGTCTTCGGGTCCTCCGCGTCGCGCGCGAGGATGGCGGCGCATTCGGCCTCCGCCTCTTCGAAGTGGCGCAGCAGGAGCGCCGTGTCGGCGGTGTCGAAGTTGAAGCGCGAGTATTCCTCTTCGGTCTGGCGGAAGACGTCGCCGTAGGTCAGCGCGATGGGCGACTGCGGGTCGTTGAACGGCATCTCCATCACGTGGTCGACGCCGAGGACGTACATCGCCAGCCGTTCCAGCCCGTAGGTCAGCTCGCCGGAGACGGGATGGCAGTCGTGGCCGCCGACCTGCTGGAAGTAGGTGAACTGGCTGACTTCCATGCCGTCGCACCAGACCTCCCAGCCCAGCCCCCAGGCGCCCAGCGTCGGGCTTTCCCAGTCGTCTTCCACGAAGCGGATGTCGTGCAGCGCCATGTCGATGCCGATCGCCTCGAGGCTGCCGAGGTAGAGCGCCTGAAGGTCCGGCGGGGACGGCTTGATGATGACCTGGTACTGGTAATAATGCTGCAGCCGGTTGGGGTTCTCGCCGTAGCGCCCGTCGGTCGGGCGGCGCGAGGGCTGCACGTAGGCGGCGGTCCAGGGGCGGTTGCCAAGGGCGCGCAGCGTGGTTGCCGGGTGGAAGGTGCCGGCCCCGACTTCCATGTCGTAAGGCTGCAGAATCGCACATCCTTTCGACGCCCAGTAGGTCTGGAGTCGCAGGATGATCTCCTGGAAGGAGGCGGGTTTGTGCAGGCTCTTTTGCTGGGTCTCGGACATGGCTGGCTTCCTCGCGGCGCTTGGGCGTCTGATTAGGCGGCAACAGGCGTGGGGTCAATGCGCCGCCTCACGTCATTTTCACGTGCACACAACGCGCGATCTGGTAAGGGTGGCGAAATTTGGGCAGCACGAGAAGGCCGACGACACCGATGCCAAGACATCTGATTTCCCTTGTTTTTGCGCTGGTTCTTTTGGGGCAGGGCGTTCACGCGCAACAGGAAGAACGGTTCTTCATCCAGGTCGAGGCGCGCACGTCGCTGGCCGGGGCGCAGTCGAGTGTCCGCCAGTTTTCCCAGCGGTTGAACAATGTGAACGGGTTCTCGCTTGGCGGCGGCTGGTATGGCGTGGCCGTGGGCCCCTATGCCGACCGCAACGAGGCAGAGGCCTTCCTGGGCGAGCTGATGCGCTCCGGCGCGATCCCGCCCGACAGCTATGTCGAGACCTCGCGTGTCTATGGCCGCCAGTTCTGGCCGGTGGGGGCGCAGGTCGATCTGGACGCGCCGCAGGATGCGCAGGACACGACCGCCGAGGCCCCCCAGCCCGAGGTCCAGCCGTCGCAGGACGACGCCGCGCCGACCGACACGGCCCAGGCGCCCGCGACCGAGGAACAGCCGCTGACCGCCGACGACCTCGCCGCCGCGCTCGCCGAAGAGGAGCAGCCCGCACCGGCGGAGCAGCAGCCCGCGCCCGCACCGGAACCGCAGGCCGCGCCGGAACCGGCCGCCCCCGCGATCCCCGAGGAAACCCCGCGCGAGGCCCGCGCCTCCGAGGCGGAGCTCGACCGCGAGGCGCGCGACATGCTGCAGATCGCGCTCCAGTGGGCGGGCTTCTACGAGGGCCGCATCGACGGCGCCTTCGGCCCCGGCACCCGGCGTTCGATGGCCGGTTGGCAGGAGGCCAACGGCTACGAGCCCACGGGCATCCTGACCTCGCGCCAGCGCGCCGCGCTTCTGGGCCAGTACAACGCCGTGCTCGACGGCATGGGCATGGCCGACCGCGTCGACCAGCGCGCGGGCATCGTCATGCAGATGCCGCTTGGCGTTGTGGAGTTCGACCGTTACGAGGCGCCCTTCGCGATCTACGGCTCCAGGACCGACCTGCCGGCGCAGGTGCTGCTGATCTCCCAGCCGGGCGACCGCGACACGCTGAACGGCCTTTACGAGATCATGCAGACGCTGGAAATCGTCCCCGTCGAGGGCGAGCGCCGCCGCGACAACGCGGGCTTCCTGCTGACCGGGGCGAACTCCCGCATCGTCAGCCACACCGAGGTCGGGCTGCGCGACGGCGAGATCAAGGGCTTCACCCTTGTCTGGCCCGCCAACGACGAGGAGCGCCGCTCGCGCGTGCTGGCGCTGATGCAGGACAGCTACCAGCGCATTCCCGGCGTGCTCGACCCGGCGACGGTGTCGGACGACGGCCAGTCGGTCGACCTCGTGTCGGGCCTGAAGGTGCGCACGCCCAAGGGCAACGGCTCGGGCTTCTTCGTGGCGCCGGGCGGGGCCGTGCTGACCTCTGCGGACGCGGTGGCCCAGTGCGAGCGCGTGACGATCAACGGCAGCTACACCGCGCAGGTGGTGGCGCGCGATGCGTCGCTGGGCGTGGCGCTGCTGCGGCCCGAGGAAACCCTGGCCCCCCGCCGCGTGGCGCAGTTCGCCACCGGCACGCAGCGGCTCCAGTCCGAGGTCGCGGTGGCGGGCTTCTCCTTCGGCGGCGTGCTGACCGCGCCGACCCTGACCTTCGGCACGCTGGAAGACACCCGCGGCCTGTCCGGCGAACCGCAGGTCAAGCGCCTTGCGCTCTCGGCGATGCCGGGCGATGCGGGCGGCCCGGTCTTCGATGCAGGCGGCTCCGTCATGGGGATGCTGCTGCCGCGCGAGACGGACGGCGGACGGCAACTGCCCGACCAGGTGAACTTTGCCGCCAAGGGCGAGATGATCCTCGACTTCCTGCGCGCCAACGGCGTGACCGCGGGCAGCCAGGTGTCCGGCGGCATCATGGAGCCCGAGGACCTGACCGCGCTGGCGACCGACATGACCGTGCTGGTGTCCTGCTGGTAAGACGCCGCGACCCGGGGCAGGGCGGCGCAAAGCCCCGCCCTGCATGCCGTGGCACCAAAGACAGATCGGAGGCCTCCGTCCCGACCGGGCGGGGGCCTTTCTGCATGACAGGCGTCAGCGCAGGAACAGCCGCCTGAGCGCGCCCCACTGGCTCAGGAACACGCCCGCGAGGATCAGCACCAGCGCCACCAGAAGCGAGGCGCGCAGCGGCTCTCCCAGCACGATCACCCCCAGTGCGACGGACCACAGCGGCACCTGGTAGTTCGTCAGGCTCATGAACACCGGCCCGGCAGAGCGGATCACCAGCACGCGCAGCAGGTTCGCCCCCGCCGTCGGCACCAGCCCCAGCACCGCCAGCACCACGAGCGTCTGGCCCTGCGGCAGCGGCGGCGGGCCTTCCTGCACCCAGGCCAGCGGCAGCACGAAAAGCGCGCCGATCACCAGCGGCACCGCCGCCAGCCCGATGGCGTCGATCGGCGGCAGCCGGCGCATCGCGACCGAGCTTATCGCATAGCAGCAGGCCGCGCCGAGGCAGGCGAGCCTCCCCCACGGCTCCATCGCGTCGCCGCTGGCCTGCAGCGCCTCCGGTCCGATCAGCACCACGACCCCGGCAAAGCCCACCGCGAACCCCAGCGCCCGGCGCGCCGTCATCCGTTCGCCCGGCACGAGGACATGCGCCAGCGGCAGCACCATCAGCGCAACCGCCGCCATGCTGACGCCTGCAAAGCCCGAGGTCGCGTATTGCTGGCCCCAGCCCAGCAGCATGAACGGCAGGCCCGAGGACAGCACCCCGATCAGGATCAGCGACGGCCAGTTGCGCTTGGCCGTCAGCCACAGCGCCCCGCCGCGCACCGCCCAGACGGCGAGCGTCAGCAGCGCAGCAAAGCCGATGCGGTAGGCGGCCAGCCAGAACGGCGTGATGCCCTGCAGGGCAATCTCGATGAAGAGGAAGGTCGCACCCCAGACAAGGCCGAGGCTCCCGACCATGGCCCAGCTTCGGGGCGTGATCTCTGGTGTCATTGGGGCGCTATAGCGGGCGGGTCATGCCGCGCCAAGGCCCCGCACGGGCGGCAAAAGGGGCGGAGGTCTTCCGCCCCCTCGGGGTCATGTCAGCCGCGCAGCCGGTGGTGCAGGATGATCGGCACCACAAGGTCCTCCTCGTCGGTCAGGTGCCGTTCGAGAAAGCCCGTCAGCGACGTCACCGTGTCGTGCAGCGGCCCGGCCTCTTCGGTCATCTGCGCGGGGTCGAGCGTCTCCAGCGCGATCACCCGGTTGGCCTGCCGCGTCAGCCGGTCCAGCGTCTCGTCCAGCGTGGCGTGGTCGCTTTCCAGCATCTCCAGCCCGCGGGCGAACCGCGGATCGGCCTCTTCGAGTTCCGGGAAGAAGCTGCGGTCCTCCCAGGTGTGATGCCCGTGCAGGCTCACCACCAGCCGGTGCCCGAAGTACCCCAGCCGCTCCGCGTAGAGGTCGGCGGGCGTCTCCTTGTCGAGGAACCGCTCCGTCTCGGCCTTCAGGAGCGCGCCGGTGTGGCGAAAGCCCAGGTGTGCGCCCATCCAGTTGCGGGTCGCTTGTTTCAGGCCCGGGTGATCCAGCCAGCCGTCGCGTGGCAGGTCCCGATAGAGGGTCCGCATTTCGGGCGGAAGCCCCTCGCGCGTGTTGATGTCGTAAGTCATGACCGGAAGATGGTAGGGGTGTTATGGTGTAACAACTTCGTGCCCGCGCACAGAAGCTATGACCGGAGCGCACCGATTTCGCATCCGCCCGGGACGAAGGGTTAACGCGAAAAAATCGCGCGCAACGGGGGGTTCAGACCGACTCGGGGGCAAAGATTAACAACCGGCCGGGAATCGGGGTCCAATCGGCCGGTTCACCCCTTACAGGCGGTTAAGGTCGCTGAACGCTTTCTGCCGCCGTGGTGTAGCATCGAAGGCGACACACCGCATTTGGTGCCGCGCCTGCGCCGTGCGCCGCGTTAACGTCACCGCGCGCTGCCGTCACGGTTAACGGCGAGACGCAAAAGGGCGGCCCGAAGGCCGCCCCGCATCGAGGTCTGCAAAAGACCTCAGTTCTTGGACTTGTCGACCATCTTGCCGGCAGAGATCCACGGCATCATCTCGCGCAGCTTCTCGCCGACCTGCTCGATCTGGTGCTCGTCGTTGATCCGGCGGGTCGCCTTGAAGAACGGCTGGCCCACGGCGTTTTCCTGCATGAAATCACGCACGAATTTGCCGGTCTGGATGTCCGTCAGGACCTCCTTCATGCGGGCCTTTGTCTCGGCGTAGGGCAGGATGCGCGGACCAGAGACGTACTCGCCGTACTCGGCGGTGTTCGAGATGGAGTAGTTCATGTTCGCGATGCCGCCTTCATAGATCAGGTCGACGATCAGCTTCACCTCGTGCAGGCACTCGAAATACGCCATTTCCGGCTCGTAACCGGCCTCGACCAGCGTTTCGAAGCCCATGCGGATCAGTTCCACAAGGCCGCCGCACAGCACGGCCTGCTCGCCGAACAGGTCGGTTTCGCATTCCTGGCGGAAGTTGGTCTCGATGATGCCCGAGCGGCCGCCGCCGATGGCCGAGCAGTAGGACAGGCCGATTTCCAGCGCCTTGCCGGTGGCGTCGTTGTGCACGGCCACGAGGCAGGGCACGCCGCCGCCCTTGGTGTATTCGCCGCGCACGGTGTGGCCCGGGCCCTTCGGCGCCATCATGATGACGTCGACGCCGGCCTTCGGCTCGATCAGGCCGAAGTGCACGTTCAGGCCGTGTGCGAAGGCAATGGCGGAGCCTTCCTTCAGGTGGTCGTGCACGTATTTCTTGTAGGTCTCGGCCTGAAGCTCGTCGGGCATGGTGAACATGATGACGTCGCACCATGCTGCCGCTTCCGAGATGCCCATGACCTGCAGGCCTTCGGCTTCGCACTTCTTGGCGGAGGGCGAACCCTCGCGCAACGCGATGGCAACGTTCTTTGCGCCAGAATCGCGCAGGTTCAGGGCGTGGGCGTGGCCCTGGCTGCCGTAACCCAGGATCGCGACCTTCTTGTCCTTGATCAGGTTAACGTCGCAATCGCGGTCATAGTAAACGCGCATGTGTCTTCTCCTCTGTGATGGCGGGCACAATAGCCGCGGTATGGTGAGAGAGTTTTCGTTTTTCGGGTAAATTGGCGAGATGGAGACTTTATCATTCGCCATTACAGAGATATTCGGGGAAATCATGCTCGACGACACGGACAGACGCATCCTTCGGCACTACCAGGCCGACCCGGACTCACCCGCCACCGAACTGGCGGAGCGCGCCGGCGTGACCGCTTCGACCTTGGCGCGGCGTCTGGAACGGCTGCGAGAAACCGGCGTGCTGAAGGGCGTGCGCGGTGTCATCGACTGGCACGCGCTGGGGTACGAGGTCGAGGTCAGCCTGCGTGTCACGCTGGACAAGACCCAGCCGCGCGCCTTCGACACCTTCATCGCTGCGGCCCGCGAGGTGCCGGAGGTGCTTGAGATCCAGACCTTCCTCGGGCAGGTGGACGTGCGCCTCGCCGTGATCGCCCGCGACATGCCGCATTACCAGCGCATCTACCGCGAGCGGCTGCTGGACCTGCCGCACATCCAGGACATCGAGGCGCTGATGCACGTCGCTCGCCTCAAGGACGAGGAGACGCTGCCGCTGTGATCGACCTCGACGACATCGACCGGGCGCTCCTCAGGGCACTGGCGGAGGACGCCACCGCAAGCGCGGGCGCGCTGGGGCGCGAACTCGGCCTGTCGCAACCGGCCTGCTGGCGGCGGATCAAACGGCTGCGCGAGGCGGGCCTTTTCCGCAACACGCGGCTCGACCTCGACGCGCAGGCGCTGGGGTTCGGGGTGACGGTCTTCCTCGGGGTGAAGCTGGCGACCAAGGGCCGCGTCAGCCTGGAGGACTTCGAACGCGCGGTATCCGCCATCCCGGAGGTGCAGACCGTGGAACACGTCCTCGGCGCCTACGATTACCGGCTGCGCGTGGTGGCCCGCGACATCGCGGATTTCGAGCGTGTCCTGCGGCGCCGGATCATGACGCTGCCGGGGGTCGGCAACCTCGATGCCAACGTGATGCTGTCCGAGGAACGCAGGCCGGGACCGCTGTTCGCGATCTGACCGGATGGGCCCGCTCAGGCCGACCGCCTGAGCGCCAGCGCCTCGTAGCGCTTCAGCTCGTAGCGGGAGAGGGGGCCCGTGTCCGGCCGCTGCGACAGGTCCGGGAAGCGGGCGATGATCTCGTCGCGTTCCTGGGGGCCCACCGTCTTCAGCGCCTGGCTGCCCAGATGCAGCGACTCCGCCGGACACCCTTCGGCAAAGATGATCTGGTGACGTTCGAACAGCAGGTGGTAATAGTGCACGACCGGGCATTCCTCGATCAGGATGTCCCGCCCGTCGACAAGGTGCTTGGCGGCGACCAGCACTTCCGTCTGGCCGAACATCAGCTCCGCCTGCGGGCCGCTGAACAGCATGCGGTGGTTCTGTGACACGACGAGGTCGCGCAGGTTGCCCAGGGCGCCGGCGCGGATGCGGACCGGCGCGTTCTGCCCGATCCCCGGCTGCCGGTCGGACCCGGCCCACATCACCGGCTGCGGTCCGTCGTCCTGCGTGACCACCAGGTCACCTTCCTTCAGCGTCTCGACATAGCGCGGGCCGTCTGGCGTCTCGATCAGGGTGCCGCGCGCAAAGCAGAGCACCACGTAGATGTCGTTGCCGCCCGCGCCGCCGTGGAAGATACCGTCAGCCTGTTCGCTGCTGCCGCCGTCGATTGTGTCATTGGCGTTGTAGTCGTTGTCCCGGTATTGGTCGATGAACAGCGGCACGCCGTTGTAGACCACGTCCGACAGGTCGGTCCCGGCGACGAGGAACAGCTGGTTGAGGTCGGGCGCGTCCGGATCGTCCGACGTCAGGACGTTCGCGTTCAGCCGCAGGTAGTTGTCGCCGACACCTGCGGTGTTTCCGCGGATCGTGCCGTTCTGCCCGTTGTCGCCTTCGTAGACGTATTTCGTCGTCCCGGCGAAGTAATCGGCGGCGTTGTCGTAGACGGTGATCCGGGTGATTTCCGACGCATGGCTGACGCCGCCGTCCTCGGTGGCGTCAGCCACCTCGATGAGGATGATGTCGTCGTGTTCCCACAGGAACTCGGCGTCCCTGAGGAGCATGCCGCCCTCGTCGAAATTGCCCCCGTGGTTGACGACCGAAAGCTTCGGGCCGCCCACAATGCTGTACGCATTGAGGAGGATCGTTGTGTCCGCCATTCTGCTCTGCCCCGGCGCCGGGTCTTCGTGCCCGGCTGCTCTTTGATTGTTGCGGAGTTTAACAGGTTCTCAGGGTTCGTGAATCCCTTTGTTGACGCAGCAATGACACTGAGGCATCTGCGACACGACCACCGGGACCAAAGGTTGTTTTGCCAAGCGGCGCGCGCTGCGGTAGGTCCGGGGCAACGACCTTTGGAGGGATATATGGCTGCTTTGCTCGACAACATCGACCCGGAGGGGCTCGAGGAGTTTTCGGTGGTCTTCACCGACCGTTCGCTGAACCACATGTCGGCGGCGTTCCAGCAGGTGATGCGCGACATCTCGGGCATGCTGCGCGAAGTCTACAACGCCGATGCGGTGGCGCTTGTCCCCGGCGGCGGCACCTACGGGATGGAGGCGGTGGCCCGCCAGTTCGGCCAGGGCACCGACGTTCTGGTGGTGCGCAACGGCTGGTTCTCTTACCGCTGGTCGCAGATCTTCGAGGCCGGCAAGTTCGGCGGCGAGACCACGGTGCTGAAGGCCCGCCGCCCCGGCAACGCCACCGACGCGCCGTTCTCGCCCGCGCCGATCGAGGAAGTGGAAGCCAGGATCGCCGAAACGAAACCCGGCATCGTCTTCGCCCCGCACGTGGAGACCTCGGCCGGGATGATCCTGCCCGACGACTACATCCGGCGCATGGCGGCGGCGGCGCATGACGTGGGCGCGCTGATGGTGCTGGACTGCATCGCCTCGGGCTGCGTCTGGGTCGACATGAAGGACTGCGGCGTGGACGTGCTGGTCTCGGCTCCGCAGAAGGGCTGGTCGGCGACGCCCTGCGCGGGCCTCGTGATGATGTCCGAACGCGCGGTGGCCCGGCTGGAGGAGACGACCTCCGACAGTTTCGCCGTGGACCTGAAGAAGTGGCGCCAGATCATGATGGCCTACGAGGACGGCGGCCACGCTTACCATGCCACCATGCCGACCGACGGCCTGCGCGCCTTCCGCGACGCCATGGCAGAGACCAAGGCCTACGGCTTCACCCGCCTGAAGGAGGCGCAATGGGCGCTGGGGAACGCGGTGCGGGACCTTTTCGCCGAGAAGGGTGTGAAATCGGTCGCGGCAGTAGGGTTTGCCGCGCCGGGTGTCGCGGTGTTCTACACCTCCGACCCGGATGTGAAGTCGGGCAAGGCCTTTGCCGCGCAAGGCATGCAGATCGCCGCGGGCGTGCCTCTGGCCGTGGACGAGGGTCCGGAGTTCTCGACCTTCCGGATCGGGCTGTTCGGCCTCGACAAGCTCTATGACGTGGATGGCACGGTGGCGCGGCTGAAGCGCGTCGTCGACGCGGTGTTCTGAGCGGTTTTCCGTTCGAGGAGGGTGGGGGCGCTGCCCCCGCCGCTCCTGCGGAGCGGCTCCCCCGAGGTATTTTTCACCAAGATGAAGGGGGGGCGCGTCAGCCGCCCGCGCCGAGCCCCATCTTCATCAGCGATGTGCGCACCGGTTTCAGGCCGTAGAGCGCGTCGAGCCCCCTGGCCCGCAGGTCGCGCAGCGGTTGCGACGACATCTGCGAGATCCGGTTCAGAGCGGTGATCCCCGCGACGCGTGCCCGGATATCGGTGATCCGGCGGCGGTGGTAGGTGTCGAGCATCTCCGCATCTCCCAGCCGGTCGGGATGTGCCACGGCAAGGTCGCGCAGCGTGACCAGATCGCGCAGGCTCATGTTCAGCCCCTGCGCGCCGATGGGCGGCACCACATGAGCGGCTTCGGCGACAAGCGCGAGGCGCTGGCCGGACAGATGCTCGGCCTCCTGCGCGATGATCGGCCAGATGCTGCGGCGCGAGGCCAGCTCCAGCGGCCCGAACAGGTGGCAGGACCGTTCCGACATCTCCGCTTCGAACGCCGCCTTGTCGAGCGTCATGCGCTTTTCGGACTTCGGGCCGTCGTCCATCCAGACAATGGCAGAGGAGGGGCGGCCTTCGAAATCCGGCAGCGGCACCAGCGTGAAGGGCCCGCCGCTGCGATGCACCTCGGTCGAGACGTTGCCGTGCGGGATCGGGTGGGTCACGGCGAAGGCCAGCGCCTTCTGCCCGAAGCGCGTGGTGCGAACGCCGATCCCCGCCGCCTGCCGCATCGGCGAATTGCGCCCGTCGGCTGCGATCACCAGCCGCGTGCGGATGCGGCTGCCGTCGGAGAGCGAGACGCGCGCCTCGCCCTCGCGGGTGAAGAGACCGGTCGTGGCGGTGCCGGGACGGAAGTCGACCTGCGCCAGTTCACCGAGCCGCGCCGCCATTTCACGCCGCAGCAGCCAGTTGGGCAGGTTCCATCCGAAGGGCTTGTCGGAAATGTCGCCGGCGTCGAAGTCCTTGACCACGCGCGGCTCCGGCGCCGCGCCCCCTGCGTCGACGATGCGCATTGTCTGCAGCGGCATGGCGTGACCGGCGAGCCGCGACCAGAGGCCGATCTCGTCAAGGAAGCTTTGCGCCGGTTGCAGGAAGGCGGTGGTGCGCAGGTCGGAGCCTTCGGCCTCGCGCTCTGTCACCGGGGGGGCCGGGTCGACCACCAGCGTCGAGAAACCGGCCTGTGCAAAGGCGGCGGCCGCGGTCAGTCCCGCGATGCCGCCGCCCGAGATCGTGATGTCGTAATCCATGGACACTCTCCTTGCGCCGAAACCTAGGGCGCGCAAGGGCAGATCGCCATGCGACGTGATGGGTTATCTGCCGACCGAGATCAGGATCAGGACGACGTACATCACCGGCACCAGTGCCAGCGCGATCATGGCCAGCGCCGGAAGGCCCCAGGTCCAGGTGGCAAGCGCGGTAAGCGCCACGAAAAGCGCCACGCACATCAGGATCAGTGTCTCGACGCGGGCAGGGGTCCTGGCGGCGTCTTGGGACAGGGCGGCGTCTTGGGTGGTCATGGGCGGGTCTCCTGCAATTGTCCTGCGTGACATATACGTTTGACGGGCAAGGCATACGTGCGAAATGCCGCATGTGACGGATCGCGCGGCTGCGGGCGCCACGGCCCGCAGCGGGATCACCGCCGCGTGTGCTTCTTCACGCGGTCGAGAAACCCGGTCAGATCGTCGGTGTGATGATGGATGTGGTCCGCTGGCGCAGCCTCGGGGGCGACGTGCACTGTCACCATGCCGAGACCGTGCGGCACGGCGAGGTTTCTCGGGTCGTCCTCGAACATCACCGCCTCGGCCGGATCGAATTCCTCCTTGGCAAAGATCTTCGCAAAGGCATCGGCGTGCGGCTTTGGCAGGTAGTCCGCATCCTCCACGCCGTAGATCGCGTCGAAGGCATGTTCCAGCCCGCGCGCCTTCAGCACCTGCGCGGCGTAGGGCGCGCTGCCGTTTGTGTAGACCACCCGCCGTCCCGGCAACTGGCCGATCAGTTCGGCGAGGTGCGGATCGGGTGTCAGCGCGTCGAAGGAGATGTCGTGCACCTCCGTCAGGTAACGCTCCGGATCGACGCCGTGGTGGGTCATCAGCCCGGCCAGCGTCGTGCCGTGGTCCATCCAGTAGCGGTGGCGCAATTCGTCGGCGGCCTTGTGAGAGACCGACAGGGCCTCCATCACGAAAGCGGTCATCTTCGCCTCGATCTGGTCGAAGAGCCGCATCGCGGGCGGGTAGAGCGTGTTGTCGAGGTCGAAGACCCAGGTGCGCAGTCGGGAAAAACGGTCCATTGCGGCAGTTTACCCCTGCTGCGGCAATGAGGCAAAGCAAGTTGCTTGTACGTTAGCGCCCCAAAGGTCTATTTTGCCGGGAAGATTTCAAGGAAGCCCCATGGCCCAACCCAAGACCGCCCAGAAGGACGCGTATTCGCTGATCCTCGACGCCATCGATTCCGGGGTCTACCGGCCCGGGGACCGTCTCGTGGAGAGCGAACTGGCGGATCGATTCGGCGTGTCGCGTACGCCGATTCGCGAGGCCCTGCAACGGCTTGAAACGCAAAGCCTGCTGGCGCGGGACGGGCGGTCGCTGATCGTGGCCTCGCTCGACCACAACCAGATGGCAGAGCTTTACGCCGTGCGGACGGAGCTGGAGGGGCTGGCGGCGCGGCTGGCCGCCCGGCACGCCACGGAGGAGGAGATACAGGTCCTCACCGAGATGGTCGAGGAAGACCGCGCCCTGATGAACGATCCCAACGCGCTGAGCCGGGCGAACCGGCGGTTTCACAAGATGATCCACCTTGCCTCACACAACCGCTACCTCGTGCAACAGCTCGACCTCGTGCACCGGTCCATGGCGCTGATGGCCACCACCTCGCTGGCGGCGCAGGGAAGGGGCGAGATTGCCATGGCAGAGCACCAGGCCATCGTCGACGCGATTTCCCGGCGGGACGAGGATGCGGCCTACCAGGCGCTGCGCGACCATATCTCCGTGGCATTCGTGACGCGGCTGAAGCTCGACACGCAGGAGGCGCTCGGCGCCTGAGGGCGCTCAGAGCTTCGTGTCGGGCGGGATGTCCGCCCCCGGCGCATCGGGCGAGGAATGGCCGTGCTGGGTCTTGTCCCAGAAGAACGGATTGCGCAGCGTCTCCCACAGCGACTTGTAGATCGCGACGGTGCCAAGCGGGAAATAGGCGAAGAGCGTCGGAACCCATGGGAACAGCGACCGGTGCGGGCTGCGCGCCAGGGCCGCCATGCCGACCAGCAGGGTCATCCCTTCTGCCGTCAGGAACACCGCCGTCAGCGCCAGGATCCCGCCGCGCCCGATCCACGGGTCCAGCGGGTGCGGCAGCCCGGCGAGGATCAGCCAGAACGACCAGAGCACCGGCGCAAAGGCGAACTGCAGGATCGTCCCGAGGAACAGCGCCTGCATCCCGAAGAACCGCTTGGGCCCGAGGTCACGCCACAGCCGGCGCGGGCGGCGCGAATGGACCCACCACGTGATGACGTAGCCCTTCAGCCATCGGGACCGCTGCTTGATCCACGGCCAGAAGCGGTTGTTGGCCTCCTCCCGGGTGACGGAGCGGATCATCTCCGTCCGCCAGCCGTAGCGCGCCAGCCGGATGCCGAGGTCCGCGTCTTCCGTCACGTTGTGGGCGTCCCAGCCCCGCACCTCCTCCAACGCCTCACGCCGGAAGAAGACGGTTGTGCCGCCGAGCGGAACGGCGAATCCCATGCGGGCGAACCCGGGAAGCAGGATGCGGAACCAGCTGGCGTATTCGACGGCGAAACAGCGCGACAGCCAGTTGGCGCGCGGGTTGTAGAAGTCGAGAATGCCCTGAAGGCAGCCGACCTCTGGCGCGGCGGTGTCGAAGGCGCTGACCACATGGTCGATCTGGTCGGGGGCGGGCGCGTCTTCGGCGTCGTAGATGCCGACGATGGCGCCACGGGTGAAATGAAATGCGTAATTCAGGGCCCGCGGCTTCGTGCGGATGCGGCCCGGCGGCACGACGACGGTCCTGATCCATGGCGGCAGGGCCGTGCGTTCGATGGTCGCGCGGGTGACGGTATCTTCCGCCTCCAGCACGAGCACCACGTCCAGCAACGATTTCGGATAGGTCAGCCGTGACAGCCGTTTGACGAGCGTTCCGGCAATCTCCTGTTCATGAAACAGCGGCACAAGGATCGAAACCACCGGCGGATCGGCGGGCAGGGCGTGACGTGGCGGCGCCAGGCGACGGGGCACGGCGATGAGCGCGGCGAGCTTCATCCCCTGCGACACCATCAACGAGCCGAGGGCCAGCACGAGGCCTATGGCAAACAGCAGCGCCGGAGCGGTGGCGAGCATGGAGAGGCAAACGAGGCTGACAAGGATCGCCAGCGCGGTCGTCGCCGGACTGGAGGTGTTAAGATCGCGGCAACTGTCCTCCGGCCTGACCCAGTTCTCGGCGGCGGTGGCCAAGGCGTCGCCGTGCCGCTGGGCGATGTCGTCGTGGATGTCGGCCTCTGTCGCGAGGGCCATGACCACCGGCCCGATGTCCGGCGGCAGGAGCGGCAGCAGTTCGTCATACCGTTCGGGGCGCGCTGTGGCGAGAAGGAGCGTGTCGCCGACCTTGATCCAGGGCAGCACGCCGTGCCTGAGGCAGAAGTCGGCGGGCAGGAGCTGCGCCAGTGCCGGATCGGGCGGGGAAGTCGCGCGATCCAGGGCCATGGCGCCGTAGTGTTGCGCCTGCGCCTGAAGGACGTCCTTCCGGGTGGCAAGCGCCTCCGCCATGACGACGGTGGACACGGGCTGATCCAGCCGGGCCGCCTCTGCCAGTGCCACAAGCATGGTGCGCGGCGCAACGGTCCCGGCCTCCATGAGGATGTGACTGACAGGCTGGCCCCTTGGCCCGCGAGCCTGCGCGAGGGTGACGTCCGTCAACAATAGGCGGGTCTGGGTCATGGGGGGTCCGGCTTTGCCTGCCGGGAGTGTCGTGCATGGGGTTTAAGGAGCGGTTAATGACGGCCGGGCTGACGCGTATATTTTTTTATTTAGTGCAAGGCGTTAATGGATTTTCTTAAGGTTGGTTAACAAGTTGGAAACGGGTTGGGCGGAATATCGGCCGGCTTGGCCTGGAGGCTCAGGCAACCCGAGCCTCGCAGGGCGTGGGGCCCCGTCCGGGCGATTGATGCCGGTTTGCGCTGCGGCGACGACATTGCGCCGGACACGAACGGAAAAGGCCCCGGCGCTCGGGGGCGTCGGGGCCTTTTGTCAGGAAGGCGGTCGGCAAGGACCGCCGGAAACACCTCAGGCGCGCGCCATGGAGGCGGCGAAGCGTTCGAACAGGTAGAAGCTGTCCTGCGGGCCGGGGCTGGCCTCCGGGTGGTGCTGGACGGAGAACACCGGGCGGTCGGCCACGCGGATGCCGCAGTTGGAGCCGTCGAACAGCGACACATGCGTCTCCAGCACGCCGGAGGGCAGGGTCTGGCTGTCCACCGCAAAGCCGTGGTTCATGGAGGTGATCTCCACCTTGCCGGTCTCCATGTCCTTGACGGGATGGTTCGCGCCGTGGTGGCCGTGGTTCATCTTGATCGTCCGTGCCCCCAGCGCCAGCGCCAGCATCTGGTGGCCGAGGCAGATGCCGAACACCGGCAACTCGGTCTTGTTCAGCAGGTCCTGGATCATCGGCACGGCATAGGTGCCGGTCGCCGCCGGGTCGCCGGGGCCGTTCGACAGGAACACGCCGTCGGGCGAGTGCGCCATCACGTCCTCATAGGTGGCCGTGGCGGGCAGGACGGTCACTTCGCAGCCGGCAGAGGCGAGGCAGCGCAGGATGTTGCGCTTGGCGCCGTAATCGACCGCGACGACCTTGTGACGGGCCTCTGTCTGGCGGACGTAGCCGTCGGGCCAGGCCCACCGCATTTCGTCCCAGCGGTAGGATTGCGCGCAGGTGACGTCCTTGGCGAGGTCGAGCCCCTCGAGCCCGGAGAAACTGCGGGCCGCCGCGACCAGTGCCGCGATGTCGAAGTTGCCGTCGGGATCGTGCGCAAGTGCCACATGCGGCGCGCCGGACTGGCGGATCGCACGGGTCAGGCGGCGGGTGTCGACGCCGCCGATGGCGATGCGGCCACGGGCCGAGAGCCATTCCGACAGGCCCTGCGCGGCACGCCAGTTCGACGGCGCGGTGGGCATCCACTTGACGACCATGCCTGCCGCCACCGGATCGCCGGTTTCGTCATCCTCGGGGTTCACGCCGACGTTGCCCACGTGCGGGAAGGTGAAGGTGACGACCTGACCGGCGTAGGACGGATCGGTCATGATTTCCTGGTAGCCGGTCATGGCGGTGTTGAAGCACAGCTCGGCGGTGACCTGGCCGGTGGCGCCGAAGCCCTGCCCGTAAAAAAGTGTACCGTCGGCTAGGGCGAGGCATGCGGTGGGCGCGGGCTTTTGGCTCGGCATGGGGCGACTCCGGACTGTGGGCAAATCGTGCGGAACCTAAGCCCGCACCGGGAGGCGGTCAAGAGCCCGTTCTGAAAATGTAAATCCCTTTTATTTCAGGGCCTTGGGCAAATCTGGCGGAGTTGCGCCGACGCGGCGGTTGGGATAGGGTCGGGTCTTGAATGTGGATAACCGCGGGGATTGCGGCATGGAATTGCGCGAAAGAGTCAACGTGGCCGTCAAACAGGCGATGCGGGAGAAGGACGCCGCGCGGCTGTCCACCCTGCGCCTGATCAATGCCGCGATCAAGGATCGCGACATCGCGGCCCGTGCAGACGGGCAGGAAAACGGCGTGGACGACTCCGAAGTGCTGGCGATCCTCGGCAAGATGGTCAAGCAGCGCCGCGAGAGCGCGAAGACCTACGAGGAAGGCGGACGGCTGGACCTGGCCGAGCGCGAGATGGCCGAGATCGAGGTGATCGAGGAATTCCTGCCGCGCGCGCTGAGCGATGCGGAGGTCTCGGCGGCGGTCGATGCGGCGGTCGCGGAAGTCGGCGCCGAATCCATCCGCGACATGGGCCGGGTGATGGGCGTGCTGAAGTCGAAGTACACCGGCCAGATGGATTTTGCGGCGGCGGGCCCGCTGGTGAAGGCGCGGCTGGCCTCCTGACAGTGGCGCGCGGCTGGTTACACGGGTAAACGCCGCGGTCATCTTCCCTGAAAATCGGTTGATATATGCGGTCCCTGCGGTCGTGCGGCGAGGTCGGTCCTTCGCTTGGGTTCGGCCCTTGGGATGACGTGTGTGCGAGTCGCGGCTGTCTGATAGCTGCGGTTCACGCAACGCGCGCCGGGGTACCGGGCCGTTCGGTGGGCAGGGCTTGTGGCGCAGGCCGGGCCTTACGCAAGGCGTGGAACCGGGCCGTTCCCAGTGCCGGGAATTCGTTCGGAAAGCGGGACACTTTCGGCCGGTACGGGGGGTCGAAACGGCCGGTTGTTAACCTTTGCGCCCGCGCGCCGAATGACGCTGCGTCGCAAACGGTTAACGGGGGAAGGCGGCGCGAAGCCCCGCCCTACACCGGTTGCGCGTCCGGGTCCGTTCCCGACTGTCCCGGTGGCGGCGACATGGTGGCCAGCTCTTCCGGCAGTTCCTCGGGCAGGGGGAAGCCCTGCGCGATGCGGGCCAGCTCCTCGGGGTCGTCGATGCGGAAGCGTTCGACGAACTTCGTCTTGAAGCTGACACGGCCGCGCCGGGCGCCGAAGTTCTCGCCGTGGTTCAGGACGTAGAGCACCGCCGGGAAGGACAGCGGTGCCAGCCGGTGCCCGGCCAGCGCGGCGAGATAGGGGAACATGCGGTGTTCATGCTGGGTCATCGCCTGCAGGAAACCCGCCGATTGCGGCAGGTCCGGATCGTGGGCCACCGCCGCGCAGCTGCCGCAGAGTTTCCAGAAGGGTTTGCGCATCGGTTCGCGCAGGGTCGGCGCATCGGCGAGGGCGATCACCCCGGTGGCGTCGTCCATCACCAGCCCCTGCTGCACGAGGTAGCCGCCCGGGGCCTGCCGGCGCAGCATCTCGCGCACCATGCCCTGCCGCATCAGGTCGTCGGCGTCGAAGCTCATGACGTAGGAGGGGCCGGTGTCCAGCCGGTCGAGCTGACCGTAGAGGGCGGCCAGCTTGCGCCACTTGTCGTTGCCCGGGGTCGGGTCGTCAAACGGCAGGAAGTGGATGCGGCGGTCGTCGGGCAGGAGCGGCCGTTCCTGGCAGCAGACAATCGCCTGCCAGTGCGGATCGTCCTGCGCGATCATGCATAGCAGCGTGGCGCGCAGGCGGATGTTCACCGCGCGCCAGTCGCCAACCTGCTCCGGCCCGACCAGCGGAATGAGGAAGATCACCTGCCGGCGCATGGCAGGCACCCGGGTCCGGAGCGCGTGGCGCAGGGCGAGGGCCGCGGCCTCGGACGGGACGGGGGTCAGCCGGTCGGCGATGTCGTCGCGCCCGGCGCGGGCGGCCAGCGAGAGGGCGGCGCGGTGCCATTTGGGTGTTGCGGGGGCCTGGGCCATCTCAGCTCTCCTTCGCGCGGCGGACGGCGGTCAGCAGGTCGGTGTAGAGCGCCTTGCGTTCGTCCTCGGACAGGAAAGCGCCGATCTCGACCTCGCGCCCGCTGCCCTTGAGGGTGACGTAGTTGGGAACCGGGCCGCCGGTCTCGTGCAGGGAGACGGTGACCCAGAAGGTATTGGCATCCCACGACAGGGAGTCGCCGCGCGGATCGGTGCGCACGAGGCTGGTGGTGTCGTGGGAGAGGGTGAGCACCTCGAGGATGCGGCGGTCGCGGAGGTTGCGGCGCAGCGCGTAGTAGAGCGCGGCGGTGGCGGCCAGCATGAACGGCAGGAGCCCCCAGAGCACCAGCGTGCCGAGGACGCCGTAGAGCGGGATCGAGGCGGCGAGGAAGAAGCCCAGCACCATGGCGGCGAAGCCCCTGGGCGACAGGGAGTTGTGCGGCCAGAGCTGCATCTCCTGTACGTGCGCGCGCGGGGGGGTCGTCCAGTGGTACGGCATGTCAGTCCTATAACGTGCCACATGGCGTCCGCAAAGCGGGAAGCTGTCGTGTTTCCGGGAGGTTGCGACCGTTTCGCGCAGATGCAGGGCAGCGGGCGGTGCGGTCATGCCCGGGCGGGCCCGCGCACGATCCGGAGGACGATCTGCCCCAGCGTCAGCGCGGCGAAGACCAGGAGCGCCAGACCGGCGATTGCGGTCAATGCCTGCTGCACCTCGAGCGTCCAGAACATGGCCGGCAACTCTTCGGCGTCGGGCATCACGCCGCGGACGTGCAGAGCCCCGAACTCCACCGCCGAGAGGATGCCGTGCTGGGTCAGCACGCAGAGCGCCATGTTGCGTCCGAAGCGCAGCGCGCGAAGGAAGTCGATCACGAAGTAGACCGCCGGGAAGATCGCGAAGGTCAGCGCCACGCGGGCGAAGAGCCGGGGCAGCGGGATGGTGGAGAAGGTGTCATGCAGGGAGGTGTCGCGCAGGGCCGGGATCTCGGTCATCGCGTGCAGCCATCCGGCATAGAGCGCCCATGAGAACGGGATGGACAGCAGGAGGATCGGCGGCCAGCCCGGGCGCCTGAGGAAGGCGGCAAACGGCAGGGCCGTGACGATCAGGAGGACGATGTAGGACAACGGGGGCTCCGGCTGCGGAGGGGGAGAGACAGGAAGATAGCGGGCGCCCTGACCGGAGAAAGGCCCGGAGCACATGCGCCGGTCGGTGTGTGGCCTTCGTGCCAGTGGCCGCCGGGCGGAGAGTGCGCTGGCGGGATTGGCCGCGTCCCGTCCGGACGGCGGAAATCAAAAGGCCCCGCGAGCGTGTCGCGGGGCCTTCCGGTTGTCTTTCAGAGCGGCGCTCAGTGCGCGTGGCCCTTATCCCAGTCTTCCTGCTTCGGGAGCTGCTCGAAGGTGTGCTCCGGCGGCGGAGAGGGCAGGGTCCACTCCAGCGTGTCGGCCCATTCGTTCCACGGGTTGTTCTGCGTCACCCGCGCGCCACGTGTGAGCGCGTGGAAGATGATGAAGAAGAACAGCAGGAACGAGGCGAAGGAGATGAACGCACCGATCGACGATACCATGTTCCAGGTGGCGAAGGCCTCCGGGTAGTCGATGTAGCGGCGCGGCATGCCCTGACGGCCGAGGAAGTGCTGCGGGAAGAAGGTCAGGTTCGCACCGATGAACATCATCCAGAAGTGCAGCTTGGCCATCGGTTCGGAGTACATCCGGCCCGACATCTTCGGCAGGTAGAAGTACATGCCCGCGAAGATCGCGAAGACGGCGCCCAGCGACATCACGTAGTGGAAGTGTGCCACCACGTAGTAGGTGTCGTGGTAGGCGCGGTCGACGCCTGCCTGGCTCAGCACCACGCCGGTCACGCCGCCGACGGTGAAGAGGAACAGGAAGCCGAAGGCCCAGAGCATCGGTGCCTTCATGTCGAGCGAGCCGCCCCACATGGTTGCGATCCACGAGAAGACCTTCACCCCTGTCGGAACCGCGATGACCATCGTTGCCAGCATGAAGTAGGACTGCTGCGACAGCGACATGCCGACGGTGTACATGTGGTGCGCCCACACGACGAAGCCGAGCGCGCCGATTGCGATGATCGCCCAGACCATCGGCAGGTAACCGAAGACCGGCTTGCGCGAGAAGGTCGCGATGACGTGGGAGATGATGCCGAAGCCCGGCAGAATCACGATGTACACTTCCGGGTGGCCGAAGAACCACAGGATGTGCTGGTACAGGATCGGGTCACCGCCGCCAGCCGGATCGAAGAAGGTCGTCCCGAAGTTCCGGTCGGTCAGCAACATGGTGATCGCGCCGGCCAGGACGGGCAGGGACAGCAGGATCAGCCAGGAGGTGACGAAGATCGACCAGGAGAACAGCGGCACCTTGAAGAGCGTCATGCCCGGGGCGCGCATGTTCAGGAAGGTGGTGATCATGTTGATCGCACCGAGGATCGAGGACGCACCGGAGACGTGCACCGCGAAGATCGCGAGGTCGGTGGAGAAGCCCCCTTCGGTCGTCGAGAGCGGCGGGTAGAGGACCCAGCCGATGCCCGAACCGAGCTGGCCGTTGCCGCCCGGCGAGAAGACCGAGCAGACCGCAAGCGTGGTGCCCGCGACATAGAGCCAGAACGACAGGTTGTTCATCCGCGGGAACGCCATGTCCGGCGCGCCGATCTGCAGCGGCATGAAGTAGTTGCCGAAACCGCCGAACAGCGCCGGGATGACGACGAAGAACATCATCAGGATGCCGTGGGCGGTGATCATCACGTTCCAGAGGTGCCCGTTCGGCGTGCAGTTCTCGATCGCGGTCGGGAACAGGCGTGCGCCTTCCATGCACATGAACTGAACGCCCGGCTCCATGAGCTCCATGCGCATGTAGACGGTGAAGATGACGGAGATCAGGCCGGCGAAGGCCGACACGATCAGGTAAAGGATCCCGATGTCCTTGTGGTTGGTCGACATGAACCAACGGGTGAAGAACCCCCGGTTGTCTTCATGCTCGTGGCCATGAATGGCGGCGTCTGCCATTGTCTGCCTCCCTAGCGTTTCCATGCAGGGACGCCCGAAAAGACTCCTGGCAAGAATCTTTCCGTGCGTCCGGTGTTCTGTCCCGTTTTTTAGAATGTGTCCGCGACTGCGTCCATGCGGCGATTTGATCTCGATCAAACTTTTTGTCGCACCTCGTTGAAGCAGGGGCGGTGCTTGACGGTGATTGTCACGGACGCTTGAAGATCGGGCGTTCTGGATAGGGCTTCTGCTGTGGTGTGGCGGCCACAGGCGAATCGTTCGCGACGGGGCGGCGGGTGTCTTCCTGGCTGCCAAGATGCCTTGGGGCCGCGCGAAATGCGCCGCGCAAGTCATTGGCGTTGTTTTCTATTTCCGGGGGGGGTGTCGGTCGGCGATTGGTCCGGAGCGGCCGGGCGTCGTGCGGATGCGCACCGGCGACGGCGCGGGGAAAACATGCGCCGCCCGCTGCCGCCTTAAGACCCTGTTAGGGGCCTGTGCGACACCCTGCGGGGCGGCGTTTGCTGACGTGGAACCGGGGCGGGTCAGGCATTCCTGACTGTCGGTCCGGGCGGAAGTGCCTATTTTTGTACTACGGCCACGCAACAAAATTGCCCGTGCACCGTTTGTGAGGAGGAGGCTACCATGACTGCTATCGATATGATGTCCGTTCACACCACCGGCAGCACGCTGCGCCAGCGCCTCGCCCGGATGTTCGAAACGCCGTTCGACCGGCGCTATCGCCAGCGCACCGCGACCATCGCGGCCCTGCGCGCCAAGTCCGACGCGGATCTTGCGGCGATGGGCCTGACGCGGGACGAGATCGTGCCGCACGTCTTCCGCGGCCGCGCGGTTATCTGAGGCGTCCAGCGTCCCCCGGGGGACGTCAGGCCGAGACCTGCGCAGGCAGCGGGCCGAAGACCTGCTCGAAGGTCTCCCTCAACGCCACGTCGAGGTCGTCCATCGTCACCGGCAGGCCCAGATCGACAAGGCTCGTCACCCCGTAATCGGTGATTCCGCAGGGCGTGATGCCGTCGAAATGGCTCAGGTCCGGCTCGACGTTGATCGAGATGCCGTGAAAGCTCACCCACTTGCGCAGGCGGATGCCGATGGCCGCGACCTTGTCCTCGGCCATGCGCCCGTCGGGCAGGGCGGGTCGGTCGGGCCGCTCGATCCAGACGCCGACACGGCCGTCGCGGATGTGGCCGCGCAGGTTGAAGGTGTCGAGCGTGGCGATCACCCAGTTCTCCAGATCCTGCACGAAGCGGCGCACGTCCTTGCCGCGCTTGCCCACGTCGAGCATCACGTAGACCACCCGCTGGCCGGGGCCGTGATAGGTGTACTGCCCGCCGCGCCGCGTGTCGTGGACGGGGAAGCGGTCGGGGTCCTTCAGGTCTTCGCGTTTCGCCGATGTGCCGGCGGTGTAGAGCGGCGGATGTTCGAGCAGCCAGACGCATTCACCGGCCTCGCCACGGGCGATGGCATCGGCGCGGGCCTCCATGAAGGCAAGCGCCTCCTCGTAGGATGTCAGGCCGTCACTGATCTTCCATTCCACCATGCGCCCGCCGGGACGTCCGAGCCCCGCCTCCCTGATGTGCATCGCCGCGGCGGCGGACCGGGCCGCCTGCCTGCGCCACCGGAGGTAATGCGAATGGGAGCAAAGCGCAACGCGGGGACTTCGGTGCTGCCTTGATCGGCTTTCGGCCAGGCGGGCTAGGCACATCCTGTGCCACATGGCCCGGGGCGTTCCCGACCCTCCCGCAAACTGTCGGCACGGCAATGCAATTTTCCTCTTCACATTGCCGGCGGGCTTCGCTAAGAGGCGCGTCACCAAGCCTAGACAGTGCGGTCGTGGCGGAATTGGTAGACGCGCAGCGTTGAGGTCGCTGTGGGGTAACTCCCGTGGAAGTTCGAGTCTTCTCGACCGCACCATTCAAAAAACGCCCCCGCTCAGGGGGCGTTTTTTTGTTGCCGCCCCAACCACATCAGGGCGGGTTCTGGCGCGGCATAGCATGCGGATCGCAAGCGTTCGGGCCGTGCGGGTCCGCGGGATCGGGGGCGCGCCGAAGGGGCGTCCGTTTTCTCTGTTCAGCTGTGTTCGGGGTGGACTGGTCAGCGGGGCTGACCTTAAATGTCGGCATGATCCTGCAGACCCGCATTCCCTACGATGTCCTGACACCGCGCCGTCTGCCGGGCGTCGCCCCGTTCGAGATGGCCGACTGGCTGCACGTGGACGAGGCCTATGCCGGACAGATGGCCGAGCGGGTGCGGCTTCTGTCAGAGCGGCGGAGCGAGGTGCTGAGGCTGGACCCGGACGCTCATGCGGCGGCGGCTGAATTGCTGGACACGGTGCTTGCGCATCTGCCGGAGGGGTTCGTGTCAGAAGGTCTGCGCGTCGCCTGTCCGGACGGGCGCGTGGTGGAGATCGACAGGGCCGATCCGCTGGGCACGCTGGGGCATATCGTGCAGGAAGACCTGTGCCTCATGGAGCCTCGCGACGGCGTGCATGTGCTGACCGGCGCGGTGCTGTGTTTCCCGGCAAGCTGGCTTCTGGCAGAGAAATTCCTCAGGCCGTTGGTGGGGATACATGCGCCGGTCGAGGTCTATGACGACGGGCTGGCCGCCCGGGTTCAGCGGCTGTTCGACGGAGTGCAGGCGGGTCGGCCGCTTTGGCGCTACAACCTGCTGCATTACGACGATCCGACGCTGTTCCAGCCGCGCTCGGAACAGGCGCGGCGTCCGCACGTGGACCAAGAGACGGCCCCCTTCACCCGCAGCGAACGGCAATGCCTCGTGCGCCTGCCAAAGACCGGCGCGGTGGTGTTCTCCATCCACACGTATGTCGTGGCCCGGCGGGCTGGCGGGGCTGTGCCAGCTACCTGAGCGAATTGGCTGGCAAGGCACAGGCGACGGCGTTTCGTGCAAGGTTTCGGGGGGATCGCGCAGTATTGGCGCCCAAAGGATGCTGGATCTTCGGAGAGATTGAGCGATTGGTGCACGGAAATTGGCGTTTCAGGGCATAACCGGTCCGGAACGCGAAACGCCCGGCGCGACGCCGGGCGTTTGAGGTGTCAAAAGCGACGTCTGCCGCAAACACGTAGTCAGGTGCATGCCGGAGCGTCGCCGCAACCGGCAACCCGTCAATTCACGAGGGCACCCATCACACCGTCCAGCCGGTTCGTGTTGTGAAGGACGGCGAATAGGCACGTCACCGCAAGCGTCTGCGACGCAAGGCGGAAGTCCATGCCCCGCAGGCTGACGATGTAGACGAAGACCGCCGCCGGGAAGTAGACGATGCCCAGAACGCCGGTCATCAGGTAACCCGCGACGGACAGCCGGCGTTTGGCGGGCTCCTGCGCTTCAAGCTTCACCTTGTAGGGCGCTAGGCGCTCTGCGGTGCTCGGACGCATTTCGACCGGTTCGGGCTTTGACGTGGCGTACGGGCTCTTGCTGATGCGGCTGTTCAGGTTCTCGTGCTCGAAGAGCTCGTTCTCCATCTCGGCGTCGACTTCCGGCATCCGGCGGGGCGACACGTAGGACCGCAGGCGGATGAAGTCGTCGCGGTCCAGCAGCACGTCCGGCGAATACCATTCGAGGATATCGGCGGAGGAATGATCGAGCGCGGTCAGCACCGTGTCCGACAGGATGCGCGCGGCCTTCTCGTCGTCGAGCGGCTCGCCGTCGGCGGTGATGACCTCGAGCACGACGCGCGGGCCGTAATCGCTTTGTTCTTCGGCGATCACGTTAATGCCGTAGCGGCGTCCGAAGACCTTGTTGGCATGGGCGGAACGGTGGGGTTTTGCGCCCGGCGCCGGGTCGAGGCGGGCCAGCACGCGGGCTGCGCTTTCGACGTAGGGCGCCGGATCGAGATCGGCGGCATCAGGAAGAATCAGACCTGCGTACGGATACTCGGCACTGCTCATGGCGGGCTCCTTAGGTTTATTCGCGGCGCTTCGGCGCGCCGCGTTAACCAATGTGTGCCTGCAGATCGTGGTCCGATTTGGGCGAAATGAAGCAACTTTCTTGTCAATTTAGACGAGAAAATTGAGTGTCATATCAACCTTAAGTTTACAGATTCGCCCGGGGCCGAACGCAGTCAGTTGCCGACGGCCTGAGCGGCGTAAGCAATGGCGCGCTGGTAATTGCCGCTGTCGTTCCACGCGGAAAGCGCGCGGAAGTTCGCGGTGCCTTCGCCGAAGGGCTGGCCCGCCTTCCAGCCGTTCTGCCGCAGCAGGTTGGCAGCAGAGGCAAGGGCGTCGGCGGCATTGTAGGGATCGGCCCGGCCGTCGCCGTTGGCGTCGACGCCGTAGCGCATCCAGTTGCCGGCGAGGAACTGCATGTGGCCGAGTTCACCCGAGGGGCCGCCCTGCGTGTTTGCAGAGATCATGCCGCGGTCGACCATCATCAGCGCCGCTTCGGCGTGGGGCTCGAATCGCGGGTGGCGGCGGCAGTAGGAGGACAGTGTCACGGCGCCGTCCACGATCGAGGTCTTGCCGAGGTAGCCGCCCCACGATGTCTCCAGCCCCCAGATCACTGCAAGCACGCTGCCGGGCACGCCGTACTGGCGCTCGACAGCGTTGAACAGGTTGGCGTTCTTGTTCATCCGCGAGCGCGCAGCGTTGACGAAGTTCTGCGCGGAGCCGCCGGTGCGCTTGGCGAGGAAGGTCGCCGGGTCGGAGTAGGAAACGCCGGTCTGGCTGGCGGGACGCGATTCGAACTTCCAAGTGATCGAGGACAGTTTCGCGCCCTGCAGCGCCTGAAGGCCGCGCTGGCCCACGCCGCGGGATGCGGCCTGCTGGGCGAATGCGGCCTTGTAGGCGCCGAAGGAGCCCTGGTCGGTGATGCAGCTCGCCGCGAAGGCGGGAGAGGCTGCGAGAAGGGACAGCAGGGCTGCGTGGACGATACGGCGCATCGGTTTCTCCGGATAAGTACAGTTAGACGGAGACTAGCATTCGAATTCCGCGCGCCAAGGGTCGTTCGTCAGATCATGCCGGAGAAGCCACCGGAGACCACAAGCGTGGTCACGGTGACGATGAGGGAAGCGACACGCAGGGCGGGGTTTTCCATGACGGTGCCGGCGGCGGAGACATGCCCATGCATGCGGCTACGCTCGCCCGCGATTTCGCCCGGGGTTGCGCCGCGGAGGAAGGCGTCGCGCATGTGGGCCTCGAACGCGGCGACATGGGCATCGTAGCGGCGGTCGGTGTCGCGGACCTGACTGGGGCGCATCGTGACGGCGCGGCGGGCCACGATCCGGCGGGGGGCCACGGGCACCGGGGCGAAAGCGGTATCGAGACCTGCGAGGAAGGCGGCGCGCGGGATGGCCGTCTTCGTGTTCTGCCAGATGACGGATGTGACCTCGAACGCGCGGGCGAAGCGGTAGGCGAGTTCGGCCATGCGGGCGGAGGCGTCTGCCTCGCCGAGATCGAGCGCGAGGGTGACGACCGTCTCTTCGGCCCTGTGCGCCATGGAGAGCGACAGCGCGAGGCCCGGTGCGACCATGCGCAGGCCGTTAAGGGAAACGTCATCGACCCGGAGGCCTTCGGCACGCAGGTGCGGTTTCAGCACGTCTGCCATACGCGGCAGGGCGACGGACGGGCGGCCTTCGAAGACGAACGTGGCGATTGCGGTCATGGTGATTTTTCCCCGGTTTTTCTTTGTTTGTAGGGGCAGTCTTGCCGCCGTCTTTGCAAGAATCTGGACCTTATCTTGGGGTATTTGGGCGAAACCGCCACAGTCCGTCATAGTTGTGCAAATGTGGTCTTATTCACGTTCAAATGTGGCGATACCGCCGCAAACCCCGGCAAATGCCATATTTTCGACATGAAAACCAAGCTTCGGAAACGGTTTGTTTCCGAGCGCCCTGAAAAACCTGTCTTGACGTGACTTTGCGTCAACGGAAACGGGCCCCGCGAAAACGCGGAGCCCGTCCAGGAAAATGCGTGCCGTCCGGCTGGATCAGCAGGAGTAGTACAGTGCGAATTCCACCGGGTGCGGCGTCATTTCGTACATTTCCAGCTCTTCCATCTTCAGCTCGATGTAGCCTTCGATCTGGTCCTTGGTGAACACGTCGCCGGCCAGCAGGAAGTCCATGTCGGCTTCCAGCTCCGTCAGGGCCTCGCGCAGCGAGCCGCAGACGGTCGGGATGCCGGCCAGCTCTTCCGGCGGCAGGTCGTAGAGGTTCTTGTCCATGGCTTCGCCCGGATGGATCTTGTTGGTGATCCCGTCGAGGCCGGCCATCAGCAGGGCCGCGAAGCAGAGGTAGGGGTTGGACGACGGGTCGGGGAAGCGGGCCTCGACGCGCTTTGCCTTCGGCGACTGGGTCCACGGAATACGCACGCAGCCCGACCGGTTGGAGGCGGAGTAGGCGCGCAGAACGGGGGCCTCGTAGCCCGGGACCAGACGCTTGTAGGAGTTGGTCGACGGGTTGGTGAAGGCGTTGAGCGCCTTGGCGTGCTTCAGGATGCCGCCGATGAAGTACAGCGCCTCGTCGGAGAGGTCGGCGTACTTGTCGCCCGCGAAGAGCGGCTTGCCGTCCTTCCAGATCGACATGTTGACGTGCATGCCCGAGCCGTTGTCGCCCTTGATCGGCTTCGGCATGAAGGTTGCCGAACGGCCGTAGGCCTGTGCCACGTTGTGGATGACGTACTTGTACTTCTGGAGTTCGTCGGCCTGCTTGGTCAGCGAGGAGAAGACGAGGCCCAGCTCGTGCTGCGAGGTCGCCACTTCGTGGTGGTGCTTGTCGACCTTCATGCCGAGGCGCTTCATGGTCGAGAGCATCTCGGAGCGGATGTCCTGGCCGTCGTCGGCCGGGTTCACCGGGAAGTAGCCGCCCTTGTAGGTCGGACGGTGGCCCAGGTTGCCCATCTCGAACTCGGCGTCGGTGTTCCATGCGGCGTGGTCGGCGTCGACCTCGTAGGACACCTTGTTCGGGGTGACGGCGATCTTGACGTCGTCGAACAGGAAGAACTCGGCCTCGGGGCCGAAGTAGGCGACGTCACCGATGCCGGAGGACTTCAGGTAAGCCTCGGCCAGCTGCGCGGTGCCGCGCGGGTCGCGGTTGTAGGCTTCGCCGGTGTCGGGCTCGACGACGGAGCAGTGGATGCAGAGCGTCTTCTCGGCATAGAACGGGTCGATGTAGACCGACTCCGGGTCGGGCATCAGCTTCATGTCGGAGGCTTCGATCGACTTCCAGCCGGCGATGGAGGAACCGTCGAACATGAAGCCTTCTTCAAGGAAGTCCTCGTCAACCAGGTCGCTCATCACGGTCACGTGCTGCAGCTTGCCGCGCGGATCGGTGAAGCGGATGTCGACGTAGGCAACTTCCTCGTCCTTGATCAGCTTGAGAACGTCAGCGTTGCTCATTCTGTAGTGTCCTTCTCTGTCAGAATTGGATTTTGTTTGCAGGGGCGCCGCGCGCGGGCGCGACCCCGTGAGGTCAACCAGTGGTCAGAGCGCGTCCGAGCCGGATTCGCCGGTACGAATGCGGATTGCCTGCTCGACGTGACTCACGAAGATCTTGCCGTCGCCGATCTTGTCGGTCTTGGCCGCGGAAACGATGGCCTCGATGGCGCCATCGACCTGATCGTCGTCAAGAACGATCTCGATCTTCACCTTGGGAAGGAAGTCCACCACGTATTCAGCACCGCGATACAGTTCGGTATGGCCTTTCTGGCGGCCGAAACCCTTCACCTCGACGACGGAAAGGCCCTGGATGCCGGCCTCCTGCAAAGCCTCTTTCACTTCATCAAGCTTGAACGGCTTGATGATGGCTTCGATCTTCTTCATGAGGTTCTCCCCCCTTTCGCATCCCGTGTCGGGCTTCGGCAGACCATTTCTGCCTTGTGCCCACAATCACATAGAGTGTCAGTTGGGGGGCAATGGCCATCCGAACTTGAGGCCTAGATCGTTTTTTAAGCGATATGATTAAAAAAGCGACAAAATGGAAACGCAGGGTCAGATGATGACGGAAACGGTGACGGCAGAGCAGATGCGGGCGCTCGAACAGGCCGCGATGGACAGCGGATCGGTCACCGGTCTGGAGCTGATGGAGCGGGCCGGGCAGGGGGTGGCCGAGGCGATAAAGGCGCATTGGCCCGATGCGCGGCGGGCCGTGGTCCTCTGCGGCCCCGGCAACAATGGCGGCGACGGATTCGTGGTGGCGCGCCTTCTGGCGGACAGCGGCTGGGAGGTCGAGGCGCTTTTCCATGGCGAGGCCGACCGGCTGCCGCCGGATGCGCGCACGAACCACGACCGCTGGGCCGCGATGGGTGCGGTCGGGCCGCTGACGCTCGGTGCCGTAAAGCAGGCCGGCGAACCCGATGTCTGGGTCGACGCGATCTTCGGCATCGGCCTGTCGCGGCGCCCCACCGGAGAGCTCGAACGCGTGCTGTGCCACTTGGCAGGTCATGGCGGCGACCGGATGACCCTGCAGCCGAAGCTGGTTGCGGTGGACGTGCCCTCCGGTCTCGACGCGGACACCGGAGAGATCCCCGGCAAGGGGGCAGGGGAATGGGCCCCGCCGTGCCCGTTCTGCGCGCTGACTGTGACCTTCCACCGCGCCAAGCCCGGCCATCTTAGCGGAGAGGGCCCGGAGCATTGCGGGAAACTGATCGTCAAGGATATTGGGCTTTAACACAGCCACATGCCCGGAGGTGCCATGCAGTCGGAAACCATCACGCGCGACACGCTGCCGGATCTTGCGAAGCGGGTCGATCAGCACAAGTACGACCACGGCCATGCCGTTGTCCTTTCGGGACCGCCGGGGCAGGGCGGGGCGGCCCGCTTGGCGGCAAGGGCGGCGCTGCGGGTCGGCGCCGGTCTTGTGACGCTCGGCTGTCCGCTGCGTGCGGTGACGGAAAACGCGGTGCAACTGACGGCGATCATGATCCGCGGGCTCGACGGAACGGCGGGGCTGGCCGAGATGCTGGAGGATGAGCGCTACAATGCCCTCTGCCTCGGGCCGGGGCTTGGGCTGGGGCCTGCCACCGGCGAACTGGTGCGCGGTGCGCTGAAGGCGCGGCGGGGCACGGTGCTGGACGCGGACGCCCTCTCCCGCTTCCAGCGCGAGCCGCAGGCGCTGTTCGACATGCTTCACGACAATTGCGTCCTGACACCCCACGGCGGCGAATTCCGGCGGCTGTTCCCCGATCTCGCCGGGCGGATGGAAAACGACGACGCGTTCTCAAGGATCGATGCCGCGCGCGAGGCGGCGATGCGCGCCGGGGCGGTGGTGCTGATCAAGGGGGCGGAGACGGTCATCGCCGCGCCGGACGGGCGGGTGGCGGTGAACGCGGCGGTAGAAGAGCGCGCCGCGCCGTGGCTGGCGACGGCCGGCGCGGGCGACGTGCTGGCCGGGATTGTCTGCGGGCTGATGGCACGACGGCTGCCCGCCTATGACGCCGCGAAGGCCGGCGCATGGTTGCATGTGGAGGCGGCGCGCGCCTTCGGCCCCGGCCTCATCGCGGAGGACCTGCCGGAGATGCTGCCGCGGGTGTTCCGCGACCTCGGGCTCTAGCGCGGCCTCAGGCGGGGGCGGTCACGCATTGCACCGCCGCCAGTTCCAGCCCGTCGGCATAGAGGATCTGCGGCATCTCGAAGTGCAGCTCGAACAGGTCCAGCCTCTGCCGGCCGAGGCTGCGGATATAGGTGCCGTCGATCAGCCTGCAGGCCGGAACCAGCGCCTGACTGGCCCCGAACAGCGCACTGGCGCGCCAGTCGCGAACCAGAATCTCCTGACGGGCGGGAAGGATCACGTCCCGGTCGGGCCGCGCGTTGCCCAGCGTGCCATGCGCGATGCTGACCGCCTCGACCGTGATACGGCGGTGGCGCAGCCTGTGCAGGCGCGCGGTGCCCGAGGTGCGGGTGATGATCCGGTCGCCGGGTGTCAGGTGTTCGACCGGCAGTTCGCCGTCGAGAGTCAGCACAAGCGTGCCCGCGCAGACCGCATTCAGCGGCTCGCGTGACACGACATGCCGCGCGCGCAACTGCGCGTTCGGTCGGTTCGTCATTTCTGGGCGTCCTGCTCTGGTTGCCTCTGGTTTTTGCAGGAGTGTCCCGTAACATGCGGCCAAAGTCACGGATTTTCTGACCGGGGCCGCATTGCTTTTTTCCCTCGCAAGCGCGCGGGGCCTTTGCTATGGAGCGCGCCACGGAGCGGGTGTGGCGAAATTGGTAGACGCACCAGATTTAGGTTCTGGCGCCGCAAGGCGTGGGGGTTCAAGTCCCTCCACCCGCACCACCGTTCACGGCACGTTCGACAGGCTGCCCATGATCGTCGCATGAGACGCCCGGCTGGGTCCTCGCTGTGACAAGTGAAAATCCCGGTTTTTCCGCAACTTAGGGCAGCGCACCATGGTCGTGTGATCCATTCGATCGGGCGCAGGCTGCGCGTCGCCTGGGGCATTCTGCCGATGGTCAGGCTGCATTATACATGGCACGCAAAGTCGAAGCCGGTCTTCGGCGGCCTTCTCCTTATGTCGTCCACGCGCCGGAGAAAATCTTCTGAAAAACGTCACGAACGATATCACAGACCGGTGATTTCCAGTCCGGTCGCGTTAGATGCGGTTGACAGCAGCGGTCGATCTCGATCCCGACCGCCGAAGCCGGAGGACTTCGATGACCGACACGCCAGACACCCTCCGATCACGCTCCCACTGGGCGGTGATCGGCCTCTTCCTGATCGCGGCGGGCGGGGTGCTGCTGCTTGCGCGGACCTTCCTGATGCCGCTGATCCTCGCCTTCCTGCTTTCGCTGACATTCTCTCCGGTGAGGCGCTTCTTCAAGCGGACGGGCCTGCCCGACGCCATCTCGGCGGGTATCATCGTGCTGTCGCTGGTCTCGCTTTGCGCGGTGGCCGCCGGGGGGCTGGCCGGGCCGGTGCAAAGCTACATCGACAACGGCCCGAGCATCATGCGCGACGTGGAGATCAAGCTGCGCGGCATCAGCGACCTCGTGGCCAAGGTCTCGGACGCGACCGAGAAGGTCGACGAGCTGACAGATACCGACGCCGAGGGGCCGAAGGTTGCCGTCGACACGGGGCCGGGCCTCTTTACCCAGGCGGTCATGAGCGTGCCTTACGTGATGGCCCAAGCTGTGCTGACGCTGGTGATGCTCTTCTTCCTCATCGCGTCGGGCGACATGTTCTATGAAAAGCTCGTGGCCGTCAGTCCGACCTTCAAGGACAAGCGCCGCGCCATCCGCATCGTCTATGACATAGAGCGCAAGATCAGCCGCTATTTCCTGACCATCACCGTGATCAACGCGGGGCTGGGGGCTGCTGTCGGCCTTGCCCTCTGGGCGCTGGGGATGCCGAACCCGGTGCTGTTCGGCGTGCTGGCGTTCGCGCTGAACTTCATCCCCTTCATCGGGGCGCTGGCCGGGGTGGCGCTGACCTTTGCCATCGGCATCGTGTCGTTCGACACCGTGGGTGCAGCGGGGCTGGCGGCGGCCACCTACTTCGTGCTCACCAGCATCGAGGGGCAGCTCGTGACGCCCTATGCCGTGGGGCGCAGCCTGAACCTGAACCCGGTGGCGGTGTTCGTGGCGGTGGCCTTCTGGGGCTGGGCCTGGTCGGTGGTGGGCATGTTCGTGGCGGTGCCGGTGTTGATCATCGTGCGCGCGATGTCCGAACGGGTCGACAGCCTGCACGGGCTGGGCGTGTTCCTTTCGGGACGCGGGGACGACGATCTGGGGCATACGCAGCCGGAGTGAGCGCGCCCGGGCCGGTTCGCGTCGGGAGGCCGGGCGAGGCCGCCACCCGGGTCCGGGGGGCGGCTGCGGGCTTTGCGGGCCCTCGGTTCCGTTGCGGTCACCCGGGGCCGCGAATCGCTGCCGAAGACGGGTTGCCGGCAGATCGGATGGAGGCCCGCCGGTCGGGCTGTACCGGCTTCGAGGACCGGAAGCGGCAAGGGGAGGCCCGGAGGCCTGCCCGGGGCACGCTGCGGCGGCCAAACCCGCTTGCACTGTTGTGCGCAGGTCAATAGAAGGTGCCAAATTCAATTGCGCCCCCATCGTGGGGCGCGTCTTCATTCGAGGGAAGAGACGATGCAGGTCACCGAGACGCTGAACGAAGGCCTCAAGCGCGGCTATGCCATCACCGTGACGGCGGCCGAGCTGGACGAGAAGGTTACTGCCAAGCTGAAAGAGGCGCAGCCGGATATCGAGATGAAGGGCTTCCGCAAGGGCAAGGTGCCGCTTGCGCTGCTGAAGAAGCAGTTCGGCCCGCGCGTGCTGGGCGAAACCATGCAGGAAGTCATCGACGGTGCCATGAACGAGCACTTCGAGACGTCCGGCGACCGCCCGGCGCTGCAGCCGGAAGTCAAGATGATGGACGGCGAGCAGTGGAAGGAAGGCGACGACGTGCGCGTCGAGATGTCCTACGAGGCGCTGCCGGAAGTCCCCGAGATCGACCTGTCCACCATCACCGTCGAGAAGCTGGTGGTGAAGGCCGACGAGGAGTCGGTGAACGACGCGCTCAACAACCTCGCCGCCACCGCCAAGGACTTCGAGACCAAGGAAGGTGCGGCAGAGGACGGCGACCAGGTGGTCTTCGACTTCCTCGGCAAGGTCGACGGCGAAGCCTTCGAGGGCGGCGCGGCAGAGGATTACCCGCTGGTGCTTGGCTCCGGCTCCTTCATCCCGGGCTTCGAAGAGCAGCTGGTGGGCGTGTCCGCCGGTGACGAGAAGACCGTCGAGGTGAAGTTCCCGGAAGAGTACGGCGCGGAGAACCTTGCCGGCAAGGACGCGACCTTCGAGTGCAAGATCAAGGAAGTGAAGGCTGCCAAGGCCGCCGAGATCGACGACGAGCTGGCCAAGAAGTTCGGTTCCGAGGACCTGGAGAGCCTGAAGAACCAGATCCGCGAGCGCCTGGAGGCAGAGTACGCCGGCGCGGCGCGCCAGGTGATGAAGCGCGGCCTGCTGGACCAGCTTGACGGCATGGTGTCCTTCGACCTGCCGCCGACCCTGCTGGACGCAGAGGCCAAGCAGATCGCGCACCAGCTGTGGCACGAAGAAAACCCGGACGTGCACGACCACAACCACGACACCATCGAGCCGACCGAAGAGCACATGAAGCTGGCCGAGCGCCGCGTGCGCCTCGGTCTGCTGCTGGCCGAGCTGGGCCAGAAGGCAGAGGTCGAGGTGACCGATGCCGAGATGACGCAGGCAATCATGAACCAGGCCCGCCAGTACCCGGGTCAGGAGCGCGCCTTCTTCGACTTCGTCCGCCAGAACGCACAGATGCAGCAGCAGCTGCGCGCGCCGATCTTCGAGGACAAGGTCATCGATCACATCGCCGACCAGGCGCAGGTCACGGAGAAGGAAATCTCCAAGGACGAGCTTGAGAAAGCAGTCGAGGCACTCGAGGAAGAGTGACCCGGCGCGGCTGGCGGGTCACAAACCGCCGGTCGGGGACAGTGAGAAACTTGAAGGCCGCCCTCTTGAGGGCGGCTTTTTCTTTTCGGCGGATCTGCGGGTGGGCGACGTTGTCAGACGGCGGCCTGGTACGGCTGGAAGCTGCCGGAACTCCGGGCCTCGCCCACGGTGAAGAAGTCGATTTCGGTCAGCAGGTCGCGGGCGCCGCCCTGCAGGCGGGTGCCGGAATCGCGGGACTCCTGGACCATCGCGGCGTTCTGCTGCGTAACCTGGTCGAGCTGCGAGACGGAGGCGTTGATTTCTGCCAGTGTCTGGCTTTGCTCTTCCATGCCGTGCGCGATTTCCTTCACGCGTTCGGAGATGCCGTTCACGCCCTGGAAGATCGTCTCGAACTCTGTCGTGGCGCGGTTCACGAGGTCGGAGCCCTCCCCGACGTGTTCCGAGCTGGACTGGATCAGCGCCTTGATCTCGTTCGCGGACTCGGAGCTGCGCTGCGCAAGCCCCCGGACTTCGGACGCCACGACAGCGAAGCCGCGACCGGAATCGCCGGCGCGCGCGGCCTCTACCCCCGCGTTCAGGGCCAGCAGGTTGGTCTGGAAGGCGATGCCCTCGATCACGGCGATGATCTGGCTGATCTGGCTGGACGACCCCTCGATCTTGTCCATGGCGGCTGTCAGGTTGGCGACGAGAGTGCGCCCGCCCTCGGCTGCGGTGCGGGTCTGGTTGGCGACGTTGCGCACCTCGTTCGCGTTCGACGCGGCAGAGCGCGCGGTGGAGGTCAGCTGGTCCACGGCGGCGGCAGTCTGTTCCAGCGTGGCCGCCTGCGTTTCGGTCCGGCGGGAGAGGTCGTCCGTCGTTTCCATCATCTCGTCAGCGGTGCGGCTCACGTCGGTCGAGACGTTCTTGACGTTCTTGATCAGCTCCGCCAGCTGGGTCATGCAGGCGTTGTAGGTTTCGCCGAGCGCATTGAGGTCCGGCGCGTTGCAGGGCGCGACCTGGCGTGTCAGGTCCCCGGTCGACAGCGCCTCCAGCGATTTCTTGATGTCAGTGATCGCAAGCTGGCGATCGGTGATGTCCGAGGCGACCTTGATGACCGCACGAACCTTGCCGTCGTCACCGATGACCGGCGAGTAGCAGGCCTGAATGAATACCGTTTCCCCGGACTTCGTGACGCGGGGGAACTGGCTGGTGAAGGTTTCACCTTTCCGGAGCCGGTCCCAGAACGAGGCGTATTCGGCGCCTTCGCGGTAGGTCTTGTCCACGAAGAGGGAGTGGTTCTGCCCGCGGATTTCGTCCAGCGTGTAGCCCAGCACTTCGAGGAAAGCGGCGTTCGCCCATTCGATCTCTCCGTCGGGTTTGAACCTGATGACGGCATGTGTCGCGATCACCATGTTGACGAGATCGATCTCCTCCGAGTCGGGAGATGTGGTCTGGGGAGCATTTGTCTTGAAAGGCCACATGGGACACCTCTGGAAGCATGATGTTCCGAACATCCCTAAGGGCGCATCCTTTAAAAATTCTGACCAAATTTCGGTGCCCGCAATTTTATCTCAAATTCTGGCGCTGCCTGCGGGCCGGTTTTCCAAGAAAAAAGCCGCGCGGTCCGGGACCGCGCGGCTTTCGTGTGTCAGAGGCGCAAGGCCTGTCAGTCGTCTTCGCCCTCGGCGGCCGGAGCCGGAGCAGGCGCTGCGTCGTCGTCGTCCGACGCGGCAGAGCCGAGGTCGTCGAACAGTTGCGACACTTCGAATTCGGCCTGTGCTTCTTCCTCGGCGGCCAATTCCTGGATGGACTTGCCGGATTCCTGAAGCTCTGCCTCTTCGGGGGAGCGTGCGACGTTGAGGGTCACGGTGACCATGACCTCGGGGTGCAGGTGCACCTCGATGTCGTGCAGGCCGAGTTCCTTGATCGGGGTCCGGATCAGGATCTGCTTGCGGTCGAGCGAGAAGCCCTCGGCGGTGGCCACGTCGGCCGCGTCACGGGTGGTGACGGAGCCGTAGAGGTTGCCGCCGTCGGAGGCCTGACGAATCACGACGAACTGCTGGCCGCCAAGACGGTCGGCCAGTGCTTCGGCCTCTTTCTTGGATTCCAGGTTGCGTGCTTCGAGCTGTGCCTTCTGCGCTTCGAAGGAGGCGATGTTCTCCTTGGAGGCGGTCAGGGCCTTGCCCTGCAGCAGCAGGTAGTTGCGCGCGAAACCGGGCTTGACGTCGACGACGTCGCCCATCTGGCCGAGCTTGGCCACGCGTTCGAGAAGAATGACTTGCATGTTGGCCTCCTTACTTCACGGCGTAGGGAAGCAGGGCGAGGAAACGGGCGCGCTTGATCGCACGGGCCAGTTCACGCTGCTTCTTTGCCGAGACGGCGGTGATGCGGGACGGAACGATCTTGCCGCGCTCGGAGATGTAGCGCTGCAGGAGGCGGGTGTCCTTGTAGTCGATCTTGGGCGCGTTCTCACCGGAGAACGGGCAGACCTTCCGGCGGCGGAAAAACGGTTTTGCAGCCATGGTTTATGCTCCTTGTTCTCTGGGGATCAGTCGCGGGGACGACGCTCGCGGCGGTCGCCACGATCGTCTTTCTTCTGCATCTGGACGGAGGGGCCTTCCTCGTGCTCGTCGACCTTGATGGTCAGGACGCGCATCACGTCGTCGTGCAGGCGCATCAGGCGTTCCATTTCCTGCACGGCGGACGACGGTGCGTCGGTGCGCAGGAAGGCGTAGTGGCCCTTGCGGTTCTTGTTGATCTTGTAGGCCATGGTCTTCACGCCCCAGTACTCGGACTCGACGACGTTGCCGCCATTGTCCTTCAGCACGGTGGAGAAGTGTTCGACAAGACCTTCGGCCTGCGCGTTGGACAGGTCCTGGCGCGAGATAAAGACATGCTCGTAAAGCGGCATGTGCACTCCATTTCTATCAAGGCGCGTTTCAAAGGGCGGGCTTTGCCTTCCGCGCCCGACCCACGAGAGACCGCGCGGTTCAACCGTTCATGCGGAAGGAAGCGCCCGTATACACGCTTTGCCGGCCATTGCAAGACGCGGTGCGGGGACCCGGAATTGCCCCCGGGCGGTCATCATGGCGCCGGGATCGCCCGTCACGTGTAGCGCAAGGTGAAAGGGGTCGTGAAGGGCCCCGTGCGTGAGGTCAGGTATGGGTTGGCTGCGATATGCAGTGGTGTCGGGATCGGCCGTGGCGGTGGTCGTAGCGCTTGCGCTGGTCTGGGCGCAGGGGATGCGTGCCGCGCAGCCTGTGGTGGCGCCCGTGACGGGGCACTACGTCGAGCGGATGGTGCCCGAGCTGCACGGCGGCCCGGTCTACAGCTACGAATACGCACCGCCCACCGACATCGGCGAGACGCATGTGATGCCGGGCCGGTTCTGGTCGGGGCAGGGGCCGCGCCGCTGGATCGGTTTCGGTCCGGTGAACGGCGCGCCGCGCCCGACCGTTGTCCTGCTGCACGATGCCGGGCGCGACGGTCACGCGATGATCGACATGTGGGACGAGGTGGCCCGCCGCGAGGGGTTGATCCTGATCGCCCCGGACTCCTCCGATCCGAAGGGCTGGGCGATGGAGGACAGCGGCCCGGCCTTCCTGCGGCGGCTGCTGGAGGAGGCAGGCGAGGTCCATCCGATCGACGCCGACCGGGTCTTCTTGATGGGGCATGGAACGGGGGCGGTCATGGCAGACAACCTCGCGCGGCGCGGCGATCCAACGTGGCGGGCGGTGGCGACGCATGGCGGACATGGCAGCGATCCGGTGGCGCCGGACGGGCGCCGGATGCCGGTCTTTGTCTACCTTGGGGAGGGCGATCACCTCTTTCCGCTCGACGGCCACCGGGATGCGTTGAAGGCCCTGCAACAGTCAGGCCATGACGTGACGCTGACCGTGATCCCCGACCACACACACTGGTACTACACGCTGGGTCCGCGATTGTCGGCAGACATCTGGCACAGTTTCGAGGCCACCCTGCCGCCGCCCCGGAGTTTCCCGGAAGCCGCCGCAATCCCGTCGGGTTTGCCGGTCACGCTCGGATCAAGGTTAACGGTCCGCAAGGGCCAGACAGCGACAGGAGACGCGAGATGAAGGCGATGGCACAGGCAACGGAGGGCCGCGCGGCCGCGGACGTCATGGACCTGTGGCCGGTCCGTCACCTCGTCCTGCGCCTTGTCCTGCTGTGCGCGGGGGCGGGGCTGGCGATGTCGGCCTTCGGCATCTGGCTTGTCGGCGGAGGCATCGGTTCGCCGGAGCTGATGCTGATGAAACTGGGCGTATCGCTCTTCATGCTGATCGTCGGCATGTCGATGATTGTCATGTCGAAGTCGCAGACAAGGGCCTGACCTGTTCGAAATTCAACACAACCTGTTGAGACAGCGCGAGTTGTGCGGATGCTGCAATGCGGCGACATGTGGGTCATCTTACAGTCCACAAAGGTGACACCATGAAATCCGCACTTCTCGCCACCGTCGTCTCGCTGCTGCCGCTCTCTGCCTTCGCAGGAGAGGCATGGACGCTCGACCCGAGCCACAGCCAGATCGTATTTACCTACAACCACCTCGGCTATTCCACCGGCACCGGCATGTTCTCCGGTTTCGAAGGCACCATTGACTGGGACGCCGAAGATCCGGCAGCCTCCTCCGTGTCGGTCTCCTTCCCGGTGATGTCGATGCTGACCGGCTGGGAAGCCCGGTTCGAGCACTTCATGTCCCCCGACTTCTTCGACGCCAGCGAAGACGAGATGGTGACCTTCGAATCGACCTCCATCGAAGTGACCGGCGAGGACACCGCGCTGATCACCGGCGACCTGACGCTGAACGGCGTGACCAAGGAAGTCGTGCTGGACGCCAAGCTGAACCAGCAGATGGACCACCCGATGGAAGGCAAGCCCTGGGCCGGTTTCGACGCCACCACGACGCTGGTGCGCTCCGACTACAACGTCGGAGCCTTCGCACCCTACGTCAGCGACGAGGTCGAGGTGTCGATCTCCATCGAGGCGATGAAGGCGGACTGATCCGTCTAACGGTGACGGGCCGCCGGGGTGCGGCCTGTTGCCATAGGTTCTGACAGCGCCCGGCCCGCGTATCCGCGCAGGCCGGGCGTCGCTGTTTCAGGGGTTGTCATGTGGTGTCCGCTGGGCTTTGGCCGCCTCGGTGCCGTCCGCGGGCCCCGCCAATTCGAGCTTCGTTTGAAGCACTCGGATCGGCGCGCGTCCGCAATCGCGCCACAAACGTCATCGAAAACGGGGCCCGGAACGGAGGTATTCCCGCATGTTCGATGTGATGCCCGATGGCGACTGGGGCGGTGCGGCGTGGCGCCTGCTCGACCCGCGCCCGCTGAAGGCGGAGGCGCCCTATACCTATTTCATCCCTAGCCCGCGTGAACTTGCCCGGCTGGAACCGGGCGACGTCGTCATGCTGGAATTCATGGCGCCCGCGCGCGGGGACCACCCCGGCCAGCGGCTGCCGGTGCGGCTGGACACGCAGGCGGGGGACCACTGGTTCGGCATGCTGATGAGCGCGCCGCGCGACCTGGCGGGGCTGGAGGCGGGCAGCCTCGTGGAGTTCCGGCCCTGGCACATCGTGGCCGTGCCGGAAGCGCGCGCCGACGAGGGCGCGCATGAGGAGGAGTCCCGCTTCCTCGCCTGCGCGCTCGTCGACGGACGCATCCTGTCGGGCGGGGCCGAGGTCGGTGCGCTCGAACGTCGCCACCCGATGCCCTGGACCGGGCAGACCAGCCCCTACGCCCGCATCTACGGCGAGACAGGGTGGGTCTTCTATCCCGAGGGGGCGCCGCGCCTCGCCGATCATGCAATGGATTATGTGCCCATCGGGCTGGTGCTGAACATCGACGACAGCATGCTGCCACTGCTGCGCAAGCCCATGGGCACACGCATCATCCGGTGGAAGGAAGGCTGGCGCACCCTGCGCGGCTAAACCGGACCGCAGGAAAAGTGACGCCGCCCGACCCCGACGGTGCGGGACCGGGCGGCGTCTTCCGCGAGTGATCAGGATCCGCCGGCGCGCGCGGCGGTAAGGTTGACGCTGACCTGCACGTCGAAGCCAAGCTGCGCAGGGTCGGTCATCGTTTCGCCCATGCCAAAGGCGCGGCGGTCGAGCGTTGTGGTGCCTTCCATCTGCGCGGTGCCGTCCGCGAGGTCGAGCGTGAAGGGCAGGGTGACCGGCACCTCCGTCCCGCGCAGCGTCAGCACCCCGTCGGCAACATAGCCGTCCTCGGTCCGGGCGATCGGCGCGGTGAAGGTCGCGGTGGTGAACTGCTCCGCATCGAAATACTCGGGGCCGAGCGCCTGCTTCGTCACGCTGCCCAGCGACAGGGACGGGATGGAGATGGTCACGGTGACCTCCCCCTTCTGGCCCGTGCCCTCGCTGTCGTCGAAGGCGATGTCGGCGGTCCAGTCGGCAAAGCTGCCCTCGACGGTCTTGCCGAACTGCTGGACGGAAATCCCCAGCGTGCCTTCCGTCACCTGCCAGTCGCTTTCGACCTCTGCCAGCGCGGGGCGCAGCGGGGCCGGTCCGGGGGCGGCGCTCGTGTCGTGGCTGAAGAGACCGGAGGCGGCGGCCACGCCGAAGGCCAGCGCCCAGGTGGCCAGCGCGCCGGTGGGGGCCGCGATGCCGTGACGCCTGGCGGGATGTGCACCGGCGTCCGTCCGCCCGAACCACATCCGCCGCAGGGTGGCGTCGCGGTCGATCACCGCGTGTTTCACCGCGCCCGCGACGTGCAGCCCGACCGAGCCCAGCATCACCCATTGCAACACGTAATGGATGGTGGCGAAGACCTCGGCCAGCTCCGGGCTTTTCGGCACGAAGGGCAGGCTCTGTCCGAAGGGCCACCAGATCGGCGCGAACCCTTCGGTTGCCGCGTGCTCGATCCAGCCGGACAGCGGCACGAGGACGAGGCTGCCGTACAGCAGCCAGTGCACCAGTTCGGCCATGAAGGTCTCGGCCCGCCGTTCGGGGTGCAGCGCCACCGGCTTTGGCTGGGTCACCGCCCAGGCGATGCGGATGACGGCCAGCGCGAGGATCGTCACGCCCAGCGTCTTGTGGATGGAAAACAGCGTGGCCTTGGTGGCCAGCTGCTCGGCCGTGTCATAGGCCGCGTTCGAGGCCAGAAACCCCAGCGGGAACATGGCGAGGATGCCGAGGGCCACGGCCCAGTGCAGGGTCTTGGCGACGGTGCCGTAGCGGGTGGCGGTGTTGGTCAGGGACATCGTTTGCTCCTGTTCGGGATGGCGCGGATTTCGCCAACATGTGGTCCTGCCGCGGTGCAGCGCAATCTCTGCACGTGCACAGACATCGTGCGGCAGGCGTTGCATGGCTGTCCCGGGGGCGGTATTGGCTGAAGGCCAAGGATCAGACGCTGAGGAGAGGGCCATGACCCGCGCTTTCATTTTTCCCGGGCAGGGTGCCCAGACCATCGGCATGGGGCGCGATCTTGCCGAAGCCTACCCGGCGGCCCGCGCCGTCTTTGACGAGGTCGACGCTGCACTGGACGAAAAGCTGTCGGCGCTGATCTGGGAGGGCGACCAGGACACGCTCACCCTGACCGAGAACGCGCAGCCTGCGCTGATGGCGACATCCATCGCGGCGCTGCGTGCGCTTGAGGCCGAAGGGGTAAGCATCGGGGCCGCCTCCTACGTGGCGGGCCACTCGCTGGGCGAATACACCGCGTTGACCGCGGCGGGCGCCCTGACGGTGACCGACGCGGCCCGTCTGCTGCGCGCGCGCGGCAAGGCGATGCAGGCGGCGGTACCGGTGGGCGAAGGCGCCATGGCGGCGATCCTCGGGCTCGACCTTGCTGCGGTGCGCGCTGTCGTGGCGCAGGCGGCGAAGGGCGAGGTCCTGGCCGCGGCCAACGACAACGACCCGGCTCAGGTGGTGATTTCCGGTGCCAAGGCAGCGGTCGAACGCGCCGTGGAGGTCGCGAAGGAGAAGGGGGCGAAGCGTGCCGTCCTTCTGCCGGTCAGCGCTCCGTTCCACTGCGACCTGATGGACCCGGCCGCCGACGTCATGGCCGAGGCGCTGGACGATGTGAACATCGCCGAACCCAAGGTGCCGCTGGTGGCCAACGTGCGCGCCAGTGCCGTGACGGACGTGACCCTGATCCGCAACCTGCTGGTCGAACAGGTCTGCGGCGCCGTGCGCTGGCGCGAGTCGGTGGAATACATGGTCGGCAAGGGCGTGACCGAGTTCTGGGAGATTGGCGCGGGCAAGGCGCTGTCCGGCATGGTGCGCCGCATCGACCGCTCTGCCGCCGTGCGCAACATCGGCACCGCGGCGGAGGTGGTCGCCGCCGCCGAGAGCCTCAAGGGCTGACCGGGTCAGGCGCCGGGCAGGAGCCCCGCATCGTTTGACCGGCCCTTGCGCCACGCCTTCCAATAGCGACGGAGCCGCTTTGCCAGCGGCTTCGTCTCCTCCGCCAGGATGAGGCGCCCTAGGGCAAAGGCCTCTTCTTCCAGGGTCATCCTGTGCGCCCGCACCAGCGTGGCGAATCCGGCAACGTCCGTATCGGACCCGAAGTCGTCGGCCTGTTCGAGCCGCTCTTCCAGCACACAGGCGTCGTGGTGGCTTCCCAGCAGGTCCGACAGCTGGTCGAGCGCGTCGAGGCGGGGGGCCATCATCTCTGGATGCGTGGGCGCAAGCAGGCGGCAATGGGACCGGTGGTACTTCACCCACTTGCGCCAGTCGTGCAGCGTCTGCTCGGTCGGGGTGCGCCAGGCGGCATCCATTGTGCGGCGGGCGCGGTCGTAGGTCCGCGCCATCCCCTTGCGCAGCGGCCCGAAGCCGTCGTCGTCCAGCGTCCAGCCCGCCGCGCGCCCGCGCAGGAAGGTCAGGGCCGCGCGCGCGGATTGCAGCCGGTCCGCGGTTTGGTCGTCCCAGGCCACGCGCTTGGCATCCAGCACCAGCCGCGCCCGGATCGGGGCATATTCCGCGACCGAGACCGGGTCGAGCTCCGCCGCGACCCTGTCGCAGGTCTCCACCAGCGTGCCGGCGTCGCGCAGGCCGGAGAGACCGCGGCCGATGTCGCGCAGGGCCGCGTTTTCGGCGGCGTAGTCGCCAAAGGCCGGACGCACGAGCCGCAGGAGCCCGCGCGTCTTCTTGCAGCGCTTGCGGACCTGATGGACGCGGGTGGCCGTGTCGAGGTCAGGGTCGTCAAGCTCGGCCAGCGCGCGGTCGATCTGTTCGCAGGCGATGCGGCGCAGGGCGTCCTGCGGGCCGGTGTCCTTCTTGCGGATGCGATAGGGCACGGTGCTTTCCTTTCGCGGCGCGGCGGAGGCGTCTGTCCCGGCCATCATGGGAAGAATCGCCGGCTTGGAAAAGGTTTCCCTCGGTCGCGGGGGCATGCGGCACTGGCGGAGGCCGCGTCCGGCTGGTAACCGGAAGCAAAGGAAGTCCGAAGGAGACGAGGGTCATGTTCGATCTGACAGGCAAGACGGCGCTGGTGACCGGCGCATCGGGGGGCATCGGCGGCGCGGTCGCGAAGGCGCTGCACGGCGCAGGGGCAACGGTGGGGCTTTCGGGCACCCGCACCGAACCGCTCGAGGCGCTGGCCGCGGAACTGGGCGAGTGCGCGCATGTGCTGCCGTGCAACCTGTCTGACGCCGACGCGGTGAACGCACTGCCCAAGCAGGCGGTCGAGGCGATGGGCAGCCTAGACATCCTTGTGAACAACGCGGGCATCACCCGGGACAACCTGTTCATGCGTATGTCCGAGGAGGAGTGGGCGCAGGTGCTGGAAGTGAACCTCACCTCCACCTTCCGCCTGTGCAAGGGCGTGCTGCGCGGTATGATGAAGGCGCGCTGGGGCCGGATCGTGAACATCTCGTCCATTGTCGGCTCGACCGGCAACCCGGGGCAGGGCAACTATGCCGCCGCCAAGGCGGGTCTCGTGGGCATGTCGAAGTCGCTGGCCTACGAGGTGGCGAGCCGCGGGATCACCGTGAACGCGGTGGCGCCGGGCTTCATCGAGACGGCGATGACCGACAAGCTGAACGACGACCAGAAGGCCGCGATCCTCAACCAGATCCCGGCTGGCCGCATGGGCACGTCGGAGGAAATCGCGGCGGCGGTCCTGTACCTCGCCAGCCCCGAAGCCGCCTACGTTACAGGCGCCACGCTGCACGTGAACGGCGGGATGGCAATGCTTTGATGCCGCGAGGCGGCCTTCTGCGCGGCAGCACGGGAAAGCATTTGCCATCCCCTCCGCCTGTGCTATAGGCCGCACTGATTTACAGGCCGGTGCGCAGCCTTGCGCACTGGAACCCGGGGTGAGCCCGGAAGATCGAGCCGCCCGCCAATCGGGCAACGAACGTCCGCCGCGGGGTCGGGCAAACTGGGCTCTGAGTGGCCCACAGACTTGTGAGGAAAGAACATGAGCGACATCGCAGATCGCGTGAAGAAAATTGTGGTCGAGCACCTGAGCGTTGACGAAGACAAGGTCGTCGAATCGGCCTCGTTCATCGACGACCTCGGCGCGGACAGCCTCGACACCGTCGAGCTGGTGATGGCGTTCGAAGAAGAGTTCGGCATCGAGATCCCGGACGACGCGGCCGAGACCATCCAGACCTTCGGCGACGCGGTGAAGTTCATCACCGAAGCGCAGTAAGCGTTACCGTCTGACGGCTTTAGCGGCGCTCCCTCGGGGGCGCCGTTTGTCGTTCCGGACGGGGGACGGCGCTCGCCTCCGGCAATCGCCCCGCCCACCGTCCCCGGCCGCACGGCGCAGCCGCCCGGGCTTGCGCTGCGGCGTCCACGAAAAGGGGCGCCGACCCGATGGGTGGCGCCCCTTTGCTTTTCCAGAATGACTCGTGTCCAACCCCGTCAGCGCAGGACCGGACCGCTGTCTTCAGGCATCGGCCATCAGCCGTCGAAGTCGACTTCCTCGATCAGCTTCAGCGCGGCCGCGCGTTCGCCCGCGATGGTCATCAGGTTGGTTTCGTCCGGGGTGAAGGTGCCCCAGCCTTCGACCAGCTCGGCCGGCTCTGCGCCCGGTGCGATCGGGTACTCGTAGTTCGCCTCGGCATAGATCTCCTGCGCCTTCGGCGAGGTCAGGAATTCCATGAGTTTCAGCGCGTTCTCCTTGTTCGGAGCGGCGGCGGTCATCGCCACGCCGGAGATGTTCACGTGTGTGCCGGAGTCCTCGAAGGTCGGGAACACGATGTCGACCGAATCCGCCCATTCCTTCTGTTCCGGGTCGTTCAGCATCTGGCCCATGTAGTAGGTGTTGCCGAGGCTGATGTCGCACTCGCCCGCCCAGATCGCCTTGACCTGCGCGCGGTCGTTGCCCTGCGGCTTGCGGGCGAGGTTGGCCTTCACGCCTTCGAGCCACTCGCGGGTGTACTCTTCGCCGTGGTGGACCAGCATCGCGCTGACGAGCGCCACGTTGTAGGCGTGGGTGCCGGAGCGGGTGCAGATGCGGCCCTTCCACTTCGGATCGGCGAGATCCTCGTAGGTGGTCACTTCGCCGTCTGCCACGCGCTCCTTGGAGGCGTAGACGACGCGGGCGCGGGTGGTCAGGCCCCACCACTGCTTGTCCGGGTCATGGTAGATCGCCGGCACGTTCGCCATCAGCGTCTCGCTTTCGACGGGCTGGGTGACACCGGCCTGCACGACGGCGTTCAGGCGCGAGATGTCGACCGTCAGCACGACGTCCGCAGGAGAGCGCTGGCCCTCGGCCTGCAGGCGCTCCACCATCCCCTGTTCGAGGAAGGCGACGTTGACCTTGATGCCGGTCTCTTCGGTGAAGGCGTCGGTCAGCGGGGCCAGCAGTTCCGGCTGGCGGTAGCTGTAGACGTTGACTTCTTCCTGGGCCAGCGCGGGCGCGGCCAGGGCAAGACAGGTCAGTGCGGTTGTGGCACGAACGAACATTGAAGATCCTTTCGGAGCATTGTCAGATGGGGGCGTTAGAACCCGACAAAAAAGATCAGTCAATACCCGACGGGAACGCTCAGGCTTTTTCGCGCAACTTTGCCGAATCCCAGAGGGCGTCCATCTCTTCGAGGTCGCTGTCCTCGGGCCGGCGGCCGTCCTCTGCAAGACGGTTCTCTATGTATTTGAAACGGCGGGTGAACTTGGCGTTGGCCGCCCGCAGCGCCGCCTCCGGGTCAATGTCCAGATGGCGGGCGAGGTTGGCCACCACGAAAAGCATGTCGCCGAATTCCTCGAACTGTTGGTCCTTGTCCTCCGCCTGGCGGATTTCTTCCAGCTCTTCCACCAGCTTGTCCATGACGTGGCCCGCGTGGGGCCAGTCGAAGCCCACGCGGGCGGCGCGCTTCTGCAGCTTCACCGCGCGCATCAGGGCAGGCAGGCCGAGGGCCACGCCGTCGAGCGTGCCTTTCTGCGCCTTGGCCGCCCGTTCGGCGGCCTTGATCTTTTCCCAGTCGACGGTCTGCTGGTCGGCCGACTTGTCGCGGCTTTCGTCGCCGAAGACGTGGGGATGCCGCGCGACCATCTTGTCGGACATCGTGTCGGCCACCTCGTCGAAGGAGAAAAGCCCTTTCTCTTCCGCCATTTGCGCGTGAAAGACCGATTGGAAGAGCAGATCGCCCAACTCGCCCTTCAGCTCGTCCCAGGCTTCGCGGTCGATGGCGTCGGCGACCTCGTAGGCCTCTTCGATGGTGTAGGGCGCGATGGTGGCGAAGTCCTGCTCCAGGTCCCAGGGACAGCCGGTCTCGGGATCGCGGAGGCGGCGCATGATCTCAAGCAGGCGCGGCATGCCGCCCTTGGGGTCGTGGATCAGGTCTGTCATTGCCTTTCTCCCTCGGCTGGGGTTTCGCTTCGGTGTGCGGGATCGGGCGGAAGGAGTCCAGACGATGGTGGTTGTGAACCGGATTGCCGGGTTTGCCGAGGAGATGGCCGGATGGCGGCGCCACATCCACATGCACCCGGAGCTGAGCCTCGACTGTCACAAGACGGCGGCCTTCGTGGTCGAACGGCTGAAGGCATTCGGCGTCGACCGGATCGAGACCGGCATCGCGGAAAGCGGTGTGGTCGCGGTCATCGACTGCGGGCCGGGGCCGGTGACCGCGCTCAGGGCCGACATGGATGCGCTGCCGATCCGGGAAGCGACCGGCGCCGAATGGGCGTCGCGAGTAGACGGGCAGATGCACGCCTGCGGCCACGACGGGCACACCGCGATGCTGTTGGGTGCGGCGAAATACCTATGCGAAACAAGGGCTTTCCGGGGGAAGGTGATCCTTGTCTTCCAGCCGGCCGAAGAGACGATCGGAGGCGGGCGCCTGATGGTGGAGAACGGCATCTTCGACCGGCACGGGGTCGAGGAGGTCTTTGCCCTGCACACCGATCCCTTTGCGGAGCTTGGCGTTTTCCGGACCAACCCGGGGTCGCTGATGGCGGCGGTGGACGACTATGCGCTGACGGTGCGGGGCAAGGGCGGCCACGCCGCCTATCCGCACGAATGCCGCGACCCGATGCCCTGTGCGGTGGCCATCGCGCAGGCGTTGCAGGCGCTGCCGCGGTCCATCGATCCGCTCGACAGCCTTGTGGTGGCGCTTACGCAGTTCCATGGCGGGACGGCGCCGAACGTCATACCGGACGCGGTGACGCTGGGGGGCACGGTGCGCAGCCTGACGCCCGTGGTTCGCGACCGGGTGGAGCAGAGGATCGCCGAGATCGTGGCGGGCGCGGCGGCGATGCACGGGGTGGAGGCGGAGCTGGACTATCGCCGGAACTATCCGCCCACGGTGAATCACCCCGAACAGACCGGATTCGCCGTCGAGGTGGCGCGCGAGGTGTCCGGGAAGGTCGTGGACGACATGCCGCCGGAGATGGGCGCGGAGGACTTTTCCTACATGCTGGAGGCCCGGCCCGGCAGTTTTCTCTTTCTGGGGCAGGGGCTTGGCCCCTCGGTCCATCACCCGGAGTTCGATTTCAACGACGATGCGGCGGTCATAGGGGCAAGTTTCTTTGCACGTCTGGTGGAACGGAGACACGCATAGTGATCATTTTTCCACCAACATTCTGGCATAGGTTGACGAAAGGTCAATGAACGACCGATTAACGTCAGTCCGAGGGTTCCGTTTTCCCGGGAACCGGAGCAGTGTGCGCGCGACAATAAGGACACGCTAGGGAGACCCGCATATGGTCATCGTGAATTCCATCGCGGCGCTGGAAGAGGAAATGACGGGGTGGCGCAGACACCTGCACCAGAACCCGGAACTGGGGCTCGACTGCTTCAAGACCGCATCCTTTGTCGTTGATAAGCTGAAGGAATTCGGGATCACCGAAATTCACGAGGGAATCGCCCGGTCTGGCGTGGTGGCGATCATCGAAGGGCGCGCGCCGGGGCGGACCATCGGGCTCAGGGCCGACATGGACGCGCTGCCGATGGAGGATCTGTCGGGGACGGACTACGCCTCGACCGTTCCGGGGCTGGCGCATACCTGCGGGCACGACGGCCATACGACGATGCTGCTGGGCGCTGCAAAGTACCTTTCCGACACCCGTAACTTTGCCGGACGTGTGGCGCTGATCTTCCAGCCGGCTGAGGAGAACGAGGGCGGCGGCCGGATCATGGTCGAAGAGGGAATCATGGACCGCTTCGGCATCGAAGAGGTCTTTGGCATCCACAATTCGCCGGGCGCGCCCGAAGGGTCGCTGAACACCAACCACGGCGCGCTGCTGGCCGGTGTCGACGAGTTCACCATCCATATCAAGGGCATAGGGGGTCACGGCGCGCAGCCGCAGAACACCGTGGACCCGGTCGTCGCGGCGGCCTCCATGGTGATGGCGATGCAGACGATCCTTGGCCGGAACGTGAACGCGCTGGACCGCGTGGTGGTCAGCGTGACGCAGATCCACACCGGGTCGGCGATGAACATCGTGCCGGAAACCGCGATGCTGAACGGGACGGTGCGCTATTACGACACCGATGCGCAGGCCACCGTGAAGTCGCGCATGGCGGAGATCGTGGAGTTCCAGGCGCGCAGCTTCGGCTGCACCGCGGAACTGGACTACGAGGACGGCTATCCGCCGACCATCAACCACCCCGAGCAGGCGGCCTTTGCCGCCGAGGTGGCGCGCGAGGTCGTGGGCGCCGAGATGGTCGACGAGGACACGCCGCCGATCATGCCGGGCGAGGATTTCTCCTACATGCTGCAGGCGCGGCCCGGAGCCTACCTGTTCCTGGGGCAGGGCGACACGCCGATCTGCCACCACCCGAAGTACGATTTCAACGACCGCATCGCGCCGATCGGGGCGAGCTTTTTCGCCCGGCTGGTGGAGCGCGCGCTGCCGATTGGTTAACGCGCGGCCCGGCGGGGCGGGTGAACGGATCGTTCGGGGGGCGCGCGGCGGGGTTAATCCGCCGTGCGCCGCAGCATGTGGTGGCGCGGTGCGGGCACATCCGCAAGCGGGTTCACCAGTCCTGACGGAAATTAACCTTTCCTGACGCGCCATAAGGGGTGAACCGGCCGGTTGAGGGGGTCGAACCGGCCGGTTGTTAACCTTTGGTCCGGCGGTCCCCCGCGGTACACGTGACGTTGCGTCACCCTTGTTAACGAATGCCGCCCGCCGGCGCGGTGCCGGCCTGAAAGCCCGGCCTGCGGGCCGTTGCGCTTGACGGCGCTGTGCGCGCCATGTGACCTCGGAACGGGAAGAAACAGGAGCGACCCATGAGTCTGGAAGAGGCAAAGACGCAGATCGATCACGCCTTCACCCGCGAGGACCTGAAAGGCCCCTCGTTCGAGAACGTGTTTGCCGGGGCGCCGTCCTTCCTGCGGCGGAAGTACACCAAGGACCTGACCGGGGTGGACGTGGCGGTGACGGGGCTGCCCTTCGACCAGGCGGTGACCAACCGGCCCGGTGCGCGGCTGGGGCCGCGGGCGATCCGCGAGGCCTCGCTCCTGCAGACGATGGACAAGCCCTACGGCTGGGATTTCGACGTGCTGTCGGAATGCGCCATCGCGGACTACGGCGACATGGCGCTGGACTATGCCATGCCGTCCGAGGTGCCCGCGCGGGTGGAGGCGCATGTGAGCGGCATCCTCGACGCGGGCGCGGCCTGCGTGGCGCTGGGGGGCGACCATTCGGTGACCTGGGGCTGCCTGCGCGCCCATGCGAAGAAACACGGGCCGCTGAGCGTGATCCAGTTCGACGCCCACACCGACACCTGGGCCGACGACGACTTCAACCGGGTCGATCACGGGACCTTCATGTACAAGGCCGCGAAGGAGGGGATCGTCGTGCCGGAGCGGTCGGTGCAGATCGGCATCCGGACGGACAACCCCGACACGCTGGGCTTCAACATCATCGATGCGCGGGAGGTCCACGAGATCGGCGCGGAGCAGGTGGCGCAGCGGGTGCACGAGATCGTGGGGCAGGCGCCCTGTTACCTGACCTTCGACATCGACGCGCTGGACCCGGCCTTTGCGCCCGGCACCGGCACGCCGGTCTGGGGCGGGCTGAGCAGCCACCAGGCGGCGGTGATCCTGCGGCGTCTGGCCGGGCTCGACCTGAAGGGCGGCGACGTGGTGGAGGTCTCTCCGCCGTTCGACACCACCGGCGCGACGGCCGTGGCCGCGGCGCATGTGGCGACGGAGATCCTGTGCCTGTGGGGCTGGCGGCGGCGCAAGGCGGTTTCCGGCTGACGCCCGGATATCGGCGAAGGCGCGCCACCTGGCGCGTCCCGCACTTTCAGAATCGCGCCGAACCGTGCAGATGCGGAACCTGTTATCCCGGAAGGACGTGGAGACGTGCGCTTATTCTTCTATCTCGTGGTGCTGTGCGTCATTGGCGGCTTGGCGTGGATCCGGTTTGCGCCGTCCGATCCTGCCTACTGGAACGTCGATCCGCAGGTGACGGCGGACCAGGACCTGGCCGACGGCGTGCGGCGGCGCATTCCGGGCGGTGAGCCGGTTTTCGAGCGGCTGAACGCGATCATCCTTGCGACGCCCCGGACGGAGGTGCTGGACGGCAGCGTGTCGGAGGGGCAGGTGACCTATATCACCCGCTCGCAGTGGATGGGCTTTCCCGATTACACAACGGTCAAGCTGAGCGACGGCGTGCTGGAGCTGTGGGCGCGGCTGCGCTTCGGCCGCGCCGACATGGGCGTGAACCGCGACCGCGTCGAGGGCTGGCTGGCGCAGCTTGGCGCGGGGCGCGACGACTAGGCCGCGCCCGGTGCCGGTGCCTCAGGACGCTTTCTCGTAGCGCGGGGCGTGTTCCGCGAAGGGCTGCATCTGTTCTTCCAGGGCGGCCGCGAATGCGGGACGTGCCGTGCCCCGGTCGCGGTAGGCCCTGAGGGTCGGGTAGGCGGCAAGCGTGTCCTCGGGCACGTCGCGCAGGACCGTCACCATCAGCACATCGGCGGCGGTGAAGCGGTTGGCGACCAGCCAGTCGCTGTCGCCGAGCGCGTCGGACAGGCGCGAGAGCTTGCGTTCGACCAGCGCGGTGACCTGCGGCACGATGCGGCCCGCGGCTTCCTTTTCCCTGGCGAAGATCGACAGGAAGGCCAGTTGCGCCACGAAGGGCTCGACCGAGTTCAGAGCGGCGAAGCACCACGAGAGGGTGCGGTCGCGGTCGGCGGTGTCCCCGGGCAGCAGGGCCGGGGAGCGTTCCGCGATGCGCCAGACGATGGCGCCGCTTTCGAAGAGCGCGGCCCCCTCGGCGTCGAGCGTCGGCACCTGGGCGAAGGGCTGGCGGGCGAGGTGCCCCGGCTCTGTCTGCTTGCCCTGTTCGATCAGTTCCACGTCGTAAGGCAGCCCCGCTTCGCGCAGCGCCCAGCGGACGCGCAGGTCGCGGACGTGGCCCTGGGCAAAATCCGGCACCCAGTCGTAGGCGGTGATGGTGATGTTCTTCATGTCCGTCTCCTCTCGCTGCATTAGGGTTGATATCAACGTGATTGGCGCGCGTCAATCCGCGCCGTCTTGACCGCGCCTGCGATTTGCGGGCAAGCAGGGCGCCATGATCCCTTCTGACCGTTTGCACCAGATCAAGGCGCGGCTCGAATATGTCGAGGCGCAGATGGCCACCGGCGGCGGGGACATCGTGGCGCTTGGCCGCGAGTTCGCCGAGCTGTCGCCCGTGGTGCGCAAGATCGCGGAGTGGGAGCGGCTGACATCCGACATCGAGGAGGCGGAAGCCATGCTGGCGGACCCGGAGATGCGGGCGCTGGCCGAAGAGGAGCTGCCGGAGCTGCGCGCGGCGCTGCCCGCGGCAGAGAAGGCCGTGCAGCTTGCGCTTCTGCCGAAGGACGCGGCGGACGCCCGCCCGGCGGTGCTGGAGATCCGGCCCGGCACGGGCGGCGACGAGGCGGCGCTGTTCGCGGGCGACCTCGCGCGGATGTACCAGCGTTATGCAGAGGCGCGCGGCTGGCGCTGGGACGTCATCGAGGAACAGATGTCCGAGCTGGGCGGAGTGAAGGAGCTGGTGGTGCGGGTCGTGGGCGAGGGGGTCTTTGCCCGGCTGAAGTTCGAATCGGGGGTGCACCGCGTGCAGCGCGTGCCGGAGACGGAATCGGGCGGGCGCATCCACACCTCTGCCGCGACGGTGGCGGTGCTGCCGGAGGCGCAGGAGGTCGACATCGCCATCGCGGCGTCGGACATCCGGATCGACACCATGCGGTCGTCCGGCGCGGGCGGGCAGCACGTCAACACCACGGATTCGGCGGTGCGGATCACCCACCTGCCGACCGGCATCGTCGTGACCTCGTCCGAGAAGTCGCAGCACCGAAACCGCGAGATCGCCATGCAGGTCCTGCGCACCCGGCTGTTCGACCTGGAGCGGTCGAAGGCGGATGCCGCGCGGTCGGCCGACCGCAAGGCGCAGGTGGGCTCGGGCGACCGGAGCGAGCGCATCCGCACCTACAACTTCCCGCAGGGGCGGATGACGGACCACCGTATCGGCCTGACGCTCTACAAGCTGGATGCGATCATGGGCGGCGATCTCGACGAGATCATCGACGCGCTGATCTCGGAACACCAGGCGGCGCTACTGGCGGAAATGGACGGGTGATGGCGGCTCTTTCGCAATACCGGACAGAGGCGGGGTGCCATGCGCGCCGCTGACCTCCTGTCGCAGGCCACGCGGCGGCTGACCGCCGCCGAAGTGGCCGATCCCGGGCGCGACGCCCGGCGGCTGATGGCGCATGTGCTGAAGGTGCCGCCGGGCCGCCTGACGCTGTTCCTGCCCGAGGAGGTCGATCCCGACCTCGAGGTCATCTACCTGACGCTGATCGAGCGGCGCGCCGACCGGGTGCCGGTCAGTCACCTCGTGGGGCGGCGGGCGTTCTACGGGCGCGATTTCCTGGTCACGCCCGAGGTGCTGGACCCGCGCCCGGAGACCGAGACGCTGATCGAGGTCGCGCTGTCCGAACCCTTCGGCACGGTGCTGGACCTCGGCACCGGGTCGGGCTGCATCCTGCTGACCCTTCTGGCGGAACGGGGCGACGCCGTGGGCTATGGCACCGACATCAGCCCCGCCGCGCTGAACGTCGCCCACTGGAACCGCAACGCCCTGAAACTGGAGGGCCGGGCGGAGTTCTGCGAGGGCAGCTGGTACGGCGCGCTGGGGGAGATGGACGAACGCTTTGACCTGATCGTGTCGAACCCGCCCTACATCGCGGTGAACGAGATGCCCTTCCTGTCGCCGGAGGTGCGCGACCACGAACCGCGCCTTGCCCTGACCGACGAGGCCGACGGGCTGAGCGCCTATCACGCGATCCTGGCGGGACATGCGCGCTGGCTTGCCCCCGGCGGACGGCTGGTGGCCGAGATCGGCGCCTCCCAGGGGATGGCGGTCAGCAAGCTTTTTGCCCGCGCCGGGCTGCGCGGTGTGCGGGTCATTCCCGACATTGACGGGCGCGACAGGGTCATCGTGGGCGTGAATTCGCCATTCTGAGGGGTTTTCCACGCAAATTTCGGCGTTTTGGGGGCATTTGCGCTTGCCGAACCCCGGTCCATATGATTATTCAGGCTCAGTTGGCTGTTGAGCGGCATCCGCCGCTCCCGCTGACGACAAGCCAACATGAAGGTGACAGAGACAGAGATTGGCGCAGGACGCGCCCGAATGTCACCAAGCCGTATCAACAGGCTGGACCAGATAAACGTATGCGCTCTTCCAAATCCCGTTCGCGGAACAAGAACAACCGCAACCGCAGCAGCTCGCTGGGCAACATCGTCAACCGGGTGTTCGATTCGAACGGACCGGAGGGCAAGGTGCGCGGCACGCCGCAGCAGATCATCGACAAGTACAACCAGCTGGCGCGCGACGCCGGGCTGGCCAACGACCGCGTCAACATGGAGAACTTCCAGCAGCACGCGGAGCACTACATGCGCATGCTGAGCGAGGCGCAGCGCGAGCAGGACCAGCGCCGCGAGCAGCAGGAAAAGGAAAACCGCGAGCGTCAGGCGCAGCGGGACCGTGACCGTTCGCAGCGCGGCGACGATCAGGGCAACGACCGCGACGACAGCAACGGCTCCGGCAACGGCGGCCAGAACAACGGTCAGAACGGCGGCCAGCACAGCGGCCAGATCGGGGGCCAGAACGGCGGCCACTCCGGCGGCCCGTCCCGGAACGAGACGCGCGGCCGCGACACCTCCGACAACCGCCCCTCCGACGTGGTGGACTTCGGCAGCGACGACGACGGCCCGGGCCTCGTGGACACGCCGGAAAGCCGGGCAGAGACCCAGCCCGAGCCGGTGAAGGCGGAGGCCCCCGCGTCCGACACGCCCGCTGCAGAGGAAAAGCCGAAGAAGCCGCGCACCCGCAAGCCCTCGACCCGCAAGAAGCCGGTCAAGAAGGATGCGGCAGAGGGGGAGGCCCCCGCAGCGGCAGAGGCACCCGCGGGTGACTCCACCCCGGATGCCGCGGAATAAACGCAGCTTTCAGAGTGCTGAAATGAAAGCCCCGCCATACGGCGGGGTTTTTCGTTTCCGGTATGGGAGCGCGGCCGTGCGTCAGTGGTCGAAGGTGCGGGCCAGCGCGCAGAACGCCTCGAGCGGGACCTGCTCGGCCCGTTCGGTCGGCGGGATGCCGACGCTCCGCAGCCGGTCCTCGATGTCGGGCGCGGCCCCCTTCAGCGCGGCGCGCAGCATCTTGCGCCGCTGGTTGAAGGCCATGGCGACGATCCGTTCCAGCGTCTTCGGGTTGGCCGGATAGCGCGGTTCGGGCAGGGCGGTCAGGTGCACCACGGCAGAGCTGACCTTCGGCGGCGGGGTGAAGGCCCCCGGCGGCAGGGTCAGGGCGATGCGCGCATCGGTGCGCCACTGCGACAGGATCGCAAGCCGCCCGTAGGCCTTGCCGCCCGGCTGCGCCACGATCCGCTCCGCCACTTCCTTCTGGAACATCAGCGTGAGCGACGACCAGACCGGCGGCCATTCGGGCGGCGTCAGCCAGCGGATCAGCAGCTCCGTGCCGACGTTGTAGGGCAGGTTGGCGCAGATCGCGATGGGCGGCTCCAGATGCGCCAGCGGATCGATCTCCAGCGCGTCGCCCTCGATCACCTCCAGCCGGCCGGGATAGGCGGCGGCGATCTCGGCAAGCGCCGGCAGGCAGCGCGCGTCCTTCTCGATCGCCAGCACCCGGCGCGCCCCTTCCGACAGCAGCCCGCGCGTCAGCCCGCCGGGGCCGGGGCCGACCTCCAGCACGTCCGTCTTCGACAGGTCGCCGGGGATGCGCGCGATGCGCGCCGTCAGGTTGAGATCCAGGAGGAAGTTCTGCCCCAGCGCCTTCTTCGCGATAAGCTGGTGCGTCGCGATCACGTCGCGCAGGGGGGGCAGGTTGTCGATCTGGCTCATGCGGTTCCATCGCCCAGCCACCGGGGCGCGTCAAGCGCCGCGACACCGGCTCCGCCCGCCCCGACCGTCCCCTTCATCTTGGCAGAAATACCTCGGGGGGTGCAGGGGGGCGGCGCCCCCCTGCGCGTGGCGACGCGGAACGCGGCGCAAGCAGACCACCCCACAGTCGGGGCCTGCCGCCGGGGCCTTCAGCCGCGCGCCAGCCGGGAAGCCATGCGCAGCGCGGCGATGGTCGAGGTCGGGTTGGCGATGCCGGTGCCCGCGATGTCGAAGGCGGTGCCGTGGTCCGGCGAGGTCCGCACGAAGGGCAGGCCCAGCGTGACGTTCACCCCTTCGTCGAAGTCCAGCGTCTTGATCGGGATCAGCGCCTGATCGTGATACATGCAGATCGCGGCGTCGTAGTCCTCGCGCGCGCGGGCGTGGAACATCGTGTCGGCGGGCAGCGGGCCGTTCAGCAGCATGCCCTCGGCGCGCAGCTTTGCCAGCACCGGCGCGATCAGCTCCATGTCCTCGCGCCCCATGCGGCCGCCTTCGCCGGCGTGGGGGTTCAGCCCCGCCACCGCCAGCACCGGCTGGTCGACGCCGAACTGGCGCACCAGCGCGTCGTGGGTGATGCGGATGCGGCGCTCCAGCAGCTCGGGCGTCAGGGCGGCAGGCACGTCGGCCAGCGCGATGTGGATGGTCACCGGCACCACCCGCAGGCGGTCGGAGGCCAGCATCATCACCACCTCGTCGACCCCGCCCAGGTGCGCCAGGAACTCGGTGTGGCCGGGATAGGCGAAGTCCGCCCCCTCGGCCAGCGCCTGCTTGTGGATCGGCAGGGTGCAGAGCGCGGCGGCCTGGCCGTCCAGCACGTGGCGCACGCCCGCCTCGATGGATTGGATCACGCCGGGGGCATGGGCCGCCTGCGGCTCACCCGGGACGCGGGGGCCGGGCATGGGCAGCGGCAGCACGGGCAGTCCGCGCGACGCGGCCTCCACCGCCTCGCCGGGATCAGCCAGCAGGACGTGGGGCACGGTTCCGGGCAGGTGCGACGGCTCGCCGATCCAGAAGAACGGCAGGCTCTCGCCAAGGATCTCCCAGGCGCGTTCGGCCAGCTCAGGGCCGATGCCTGCGGGTTCGCCGCAGCTCATGGCGATGGGGGCGGTGGGCGCCTTGGCCTTGTCGGTCTGTCGGGCCTCCGGGTCCGGCACCGGGTCGGAGGACGCCTGCCGGACCATGGTCGTCTCGCCGCCGTCGGGCGCCTCGCTGGCGCCCGGGGAGGTTACGGGATCGACCTTTTCCGCCGTCTCGCCCAGGGCGTTGCCGGTCCCCGTGCCGCGCCGCGTCATTGGTTGACGATCGTGGCGTCGGAGCGGAGCTGCGACAGGTAGCCTTCGGCAAGCTGGCCGATGCGCTGGTTGCGCAGGGAACCGAAGACCTGTTCGCGGTCGGGGCCTTCGTCTTCGGCGATCCCGGCGGTCCTGCCGCAGAGCATCAGGAGCACCAGCGTCTGGCCGTCCGCGCGGGTCAGCGCGGTCGACACCTCGCCCGGGTCAAGCTTCGACAGCTCGTAGGCGATGTCGGTGGGGATCTCGTTCACCGGCAGCGTGCCGCGGTCGAGCACTTCCGGCGGCTGACCCTTGGCCACGCCGTAGAGGTCGTCGCAGCGGTCGGTCCGGTCGGCGATGCCCTGCGCCTTGGCGAGGTTCTCGGGCGTGCGGCCGCCGGGGATGTAGTACGCGGCGTATTCCACGGCGGCGGTCGGGGGCGACTGGTATTCGCCCTCTTCGATGGCGCGGAGCTGGAAGAGCGCCATGGCGCCCTGCAGCGGGATCGGGTCGGAGACCTGGCCGGGCGCGAGGCCCAGCACGATGGGTTGCAGCGGCCCCGGCAGTTCCGACAGCGAGCGCCACGGCAGTTGCCCGCCCGCCCCGCGCGAGGCGGTGGCGGAGAAGCGCCGCGCCTGCGCCGAGAAGGCGCCGGTGTCGTCGAGCTGCGCGATGCGCTCGGCCCGTTCGCGGACGACCTCTTCCTGGCCCGGGGGCATCGGCATGATGATCTCGGACAACAGGACGCGCACGTTGGAGGTGCCGTTCTGGCCCTCGAGGGCGCGGTCGACCTCCTCGTCGGACACGCTGGCGCGCCCGGCGAAACGCTGTTGCACCAGCATCCGCCAGGAGACGCCCGCGCGCACGAAGTCGCGGAAGGTTTCCTCGTCGACGCCGGCCTGTGCCAGCGCCTGGGTGAACTGTTCGCGGGTCAGGCTGGCGCGGCTGGCGAATTCCTCCATCCCGTCGAGTATCTCCTCGGGGGAGGGCTGGATGCCGGCGTCGCGGGCAGCCTGCAGGCGCAGGCGGTCGTCGATAAGCTGTTCGCGCGCCACCTTGTTCAGGTCGCCGGGGGCACGCATGACCTGGAGCATCCGCTTGCGCTGTTCCAGCTCGTAGCCGGTGATGACCTGCTCGTTCACGATGACGACGGGCGAGAAGAGGCTCTGTGCCGCAACGGGGGTGCCCTGCGCAGCGGCAATGGCGATGCCGAGCGCAAGCGACGCGGCGGTGAGAGAGGTTTTCAGCGACATATGCGGCGATACTCCTTGGCACTGTCGTCGGCGCCGAAGCCGTGCAGCGCGACGGTCAGTTGGATGTCCGTGGACGGCTCCAGGTTGGTGGCCGAGGCGAATTCGCGTGTCGCCCCGACGTCTACCTGGATGCATTCGTTGCGGTATTGCAAGCCGAGGCCCACGCGGTCAAGGCGCCGGTCGGCAAGATCGTACCGAACCTCGGTCGAGGTTTCCCAGTGGCGGGTCACGCGGTAGCGTCCGTCAAAGGTCCATTCGGAAACGGCCTTGTCCCGAAGCTCGTCGGGGTCGGTGACCAGCAGCACGTAGGAGGCGCCGAGGTCCATGCGGGTGTTGGACCAGCCGGCGCGCGCCTCGGCCTTGGTGAAGCGGTTGTCCTCGTCGAGCAGGCCGCGCGCGGTGAGCGTGATACCCAGCGGGTTGGCGAAGCGCCCGGCGATGAGCCAGTCGCTTTCGAGGCTGTCGAGACCGGAGGACCGGGTGAATTCCGAGTCGATGTCCTCGCGCCAGAGGCGGCCCATGGTCAGCGCGGCGGACCAGCCGCCCGGCGCCTCGTGCAGCCAGCGCACCCCCGCGGCAAAGGTCATGCCGTGCTCGCGACGGTCGGCGGCGGGGTAGCGGGAAAGCGAGAGCAGGTTGGCCTCGTCGAACTCGACGCGGGTCGATTCCTCGTTGGCGTTCTTCGCGCGCGATCCGCCGACCCAGCCGATCTGCGCCACAGGCTCGAGGAGGGTGCGGCCGCCGTTCATGCCCTTGCGCTGGAGCGGCCAGCGCAGTTCCACCGAGGCGCCGGGGGTGACGCGGGTGATCCGGTCGGGCACGGCGGCATCCTGGTCGGTGATGTAGTGGTCGACCCAGAGATGGCCTTCGAGACCCAGCCGGAAGCCGGGGCCCATGGTCCAGCGCTCGCGCCAGCTGCCGTCGATGTTGAGCCGCGCGGTGTCGCGGCCGTCGGTGATGTTGTCGGCGTCGTCGCTGTCGACGTCGAGCTTGCTTTCGCGGTAGAGGCCGCTGGCTTCGAGCGACAGCCGGAATTCGCCCGGCACGCGCGACCACAGGAACCGCCGGTCGGTGTGCATGGAAGCGGTCAGCCCGGGCTGTGTGGCGTTCGCCTCGTACTGGCGGAGGGTCTGGTGGCTGGTCAGGCCGAAGCTGATGCGGCGGTCGGTGCGCACCCGGGCCAGGGTCACGGTGCTGGCCAGACGGTCGCTGTCCTCGATCGAGTAGTCGTTGAGGTAGGCCTCGTCCGAGACGGAGCGCAGCGCGAAGGTCAGCGTGTAGTCGCGCGGCAGGCTGAAGACCCCGTCGGCAAAGATGTAGCCGCGCAGCTGCTCGTCCCGGAAGCTGTCGGAAGACAGCGCCCCGGTCAGCGTCAGCTTCCCGCTGCGGAAGGCGCGGCGGTAGCGGAATTCGAGCGTGCGGGATTTGGTCGTCAGGTGCGGGGCGAGCGTCAGGTCCTGGTGGTCGCCGATGGGGATGAAGTACGGCACCTTCACGCCGAAGCCCAGCAGCGTCGAGGAGGTGAAGGTCGGGAACAGGAAGCCGCGCGCCCGGTCGAGCGTCGGGTCGGGCAGGCGAAGCCGCGGCAGCCAGAACACGGGCACGTCGAGCAGACGGATCTGCGCATCGTCGAAGTAGAGCAGGCGCTCTTCCTGGTCGTGCACCACGCGGGCGGCGCGGATCTGCCAGAGCGGCACCTGGTTCCTGCCGCAGACCTGGCAGGAGGTGGCGGCGACGCGGCGCAGTTGCGTGTAGCGGCCGTCGACGCGCTGCGCCTCGACCGCGGCAAGCTGCATCTGCTGGTCGATGACCATGCGCGCGCCCTTCAGGAGGCCGTTGCGGAAGCCCTCGTCCAGCTCTGCCTCGGAGGCGAGAATGATGACGCCCTGTTCGGGATCGGTGATGCGGATCGGCCCGGTGATCGAGAGCTTGTCGTCGGCCCGGTCATAGGTGATCGCCGATGCGGTCAGCCGGGTCGTGCCTTGCAGCGCCTCGACGTTGCCTGTGGCGACCAGCGTTTCCTCTCCGTCGATGAAGACGTTGTCGGCCACGAGGAGCGCGGGCGCCTCTTCTTCCTCCGTCGCCTGCTGGGCGGCGGCAGGGGTGGCCGTCGTCATGAGGGCGGGCAGGGGCGCAAGCCAGAGCGCGGCACAGGCCGCGGCGCGGAGGGCGGCGCGCGTCAGCGCACGGGGCGATTGCCCCGCCGGGGGCGTGGCCAGCGGCAGAAGCGGCACGATGCGTCTTCCTCGTGTCATCCGTCCTCCATGTGCAGGACCAGTCCCATGGCCAGCAGGACGGAGGCGATGGGGGGCACCCATGCCGCGACAACCGGGGCGAGCTGGCCGTTTTCGCCCATGATCTGCGCGAAGCTTCGCACGTAATAAAGCCCGAATCCAAGCAGCACCGCAGAGAGCACGGCAAGTCCGGTGCGCGCAAGCCGTGTCGGCTGCATCGTGAAGGCCGCGCCGACCAGCACCATGGCCACGAGGAACAGCGGCCGGGCCAGCTCCATGTTATACCATACGATGTGGCGGCGGGCAGAGAAACCGGCCTCTTCCAGCCCGGCGATGAACTGCGGCAGGTCCCAGATCGCGACCGCCGAGGGCCGCCCGAACCTGTCGCGGATGCTTTCGCGGGTGAGGGTGGAGGGCAGCTCGTACTCGTCGTGGATGCGCGCGCCGAGCTCGGGGTTGAGGCCGGGGGTCAGCGGCCAGGCCTTGGCGTCGGTCAGGTGCCACGCGCCTTCGGCGAGGGCTGCGCTTTCGGCCTGGATGCGCATGGCCGGGCCGCCGTCGGGCGCGTAGGTGACGATGGAGACGTCGAAAAGTTCTGTCGCTTCCGGGTTGGCGCGGGCGGCGCGGATCACCGACTGGCCGTCTTCGCCGCCCTGCCGCAGCCAGAGGCCCTCCGGCCCGAAGGACACGGCGGAGGTGTTGCCGGACTCGTATGCCTCGCGCAGGTCGGCGTAGCGTTTGGAGGTGGCGGCGACGATCGGGTTCATCATGGCGACGATGAGCGCGCCGATCAGCAGCGCCACCGTGGCCGGTGCCATGAGCGCGGTCAGGCCCGAGCGACCGGCGGCGCGGGTCGCCACGAGTTCGGAGGACCGCGACAGCCCGATGAACATTGCCACCGTGGCGAGGATCATCACCAGCGGCAGGATCTCGTAGAGGCCCTCGGGCAGCTTGAGGATGACCAGTTGCAGGGTTTCGCCGAAGCTGACCTCATCGCCCAGCTGGCGCAGTTCGTCGATCAGGTCGAGCAGCGCCTGGAACAGCGCGAAGACGGCGAAGATGCTGAGGAACAGCCAGAGGAAGCGGCGGGCATAGTAGACGTGCAGGGTCACGCGGCGGCCTCCGTCGTGCGGATGCGTTTCGGCCGGAAGGGCCGGGAGGCCTGCCAGAGCAGCGCCCACGTGAAGGCGAGGCCGGTCGCGCTCGGGGCATAGATCAGTGGCCAGAGTTTGGGATAGCGGACCACGGGGTCGGTGACCGCGCTTTCGACCAGTTTCACCACCACCAGCAGGAAGATGGCGAAGACGATCTGCCGGGTCACGCCGAAGCGCGAGAAGCCGCCGACCATCAGGGCGGAATAGCCGATCAGCGCCGCCACGACGCAGAGCAGCGGCCCCTGGAACCGCATGTGCGCCTCTTCCAGCACCTCGCCGGTTTCCTCCCCCGTTTCGACGGCGATACCGTCGGTGTTGAACAGCAGTTCCGTGGTGGGGATCGCGTCGAGCTTGCGGCGCTTCTGCGGGCTGGCGGTGATCAGCCCGGTGAGGTCGTAGGTGAAGTCCGAGAAGTTGGTGGTCGACAGCCGCATCTCGGTCATGTCCATGGTCTGCGCGAGACCGGCGAGCATGACCATCTTCGGCCCCTCGTCGTCGCGGATCAGGTAGGCGCGGTCGGCGGTGTAGATGATGTCGCGATCCGGCTGGCGCCGGTCCGACAGGAGCACGTCCTGCAGCGTGCCTTCGGGGGTGATGTCCCGGATGTAGAAGGTGATGCCCTTCGAGGGATGCAGGAAGGTGCCTTCGCGCAGGAGCCGCGCCGAGACGGAGCTGGACAGTTCCTGTTCGCGCATCCGGAGCTGTTTCAGCGATTGCGGCACGAGGACATGGGTCAGGACGCTCATCATCAGGGTGACGGTGAGGCCGAAGACCAGCACCGGGCGCGCCAGCCGCCACGGCGAGAAGCCGGTGGCCTTGACCACGGTCAGCTCGGAATCGCCGGACAGCCGGTTGGTGACGTAGACCGCCGCGGCAAAGCTTGCCATCGGCAGCACGAGCGCGATCACCGCGGGCAGCGACAGGGCTGTGAACTCCAGCACGATGCGGGCGGAATGGCCGTCGTTGATGAGCCGGTCGAACAGCACCACGGCGCGGTTCACCCAGTAGACGGACACAAGCACGAGCGCGAAAAATCCGAAAAGCACCATCAGTTGCGACAGAACATATCTGTCGAATCTCTGCACGCCGTGTAACCCCCCGGTCCTTTCTGGTTGGCGGGCAGTCTAGGCGAAAGGTCAGGCGGGGGGAAGGTGGCTCTGGCCTTCCGCGACGGGCGCGGCTAGGTCTTTGGGCAAGGACACGCTCAACGACGCCCGCGCGGACCGTGCGGGGCCGGGGCCGGCGGAGGCCGCCCCTCAGCACACGACAAGGAGAACCCAAGATGACAGAGCTGCGCGACATCCGTTTTGCCGAGACCGACCTCGAAGCGCTGGCCGGGGCGGCGGGCGCCGTGGCGGTGCTGGTGCCTGCCGAGGGCACCATGGGCCCGGGCGCGCGGCGGCTGAACCGGCTGACCAAGGGCGCGGTGAAGCGGGCGCTGGACAGCGAGGCCTTCGAGAAGCTGGGCGCGGGCGAGGCGATGGCACTGGCCTGGCCGGTGGGCATGGCGGCGGACGTGGCGCTGGTGGTGAAGCTGCCGCGCCGCCCCTCGGTGACGGAGGCCCGCAAGGCCGGTGCCGCGCTCGCCAAGGCCGCCGGATCGAAGGAGCTGACCGTGGTCGTCGACGGCACCAAGCGCGTGGCGCAGATGGGCCTCGGGATCGCTCTGCGCGGCTATGCCTTCACCGCCCGCAAGTCGAAGGCGGAGGACCCGCTGGGCGCCGCCACGCTGATGGTGAAATCGGTCGAGGAGGCGGAGGGCGCCTTTGCCGCCGTCAAGGCCGTGGCCGAAGGCGTGGCCTTCACCCGCGACCTGACGTCGGAACCCGCCAACGTGCTGGGCACGGTGGAATTCGCCAACCGGCTGGAGGCGCTGCGCGACCTCGGGCTGGAGGTCGAGGTGCTGGACGAGGACAAGCTCGAAGATCTGGGCATGGGCGCGCTGCTGGGCGTCGGCATGGGCTCGGCGATGCCGTCCAAGGTCGTCGTGATGCGCTGGAAGGGCGCGGAGGGCGCGCCGCTGGCGCTGATCGGCAAGGGCGTGGTCTTCGACACCGGGGGCATCTCGCTGAAGCCCGCCGCGGGCATGGAAGACATGACCATGGACATGGGCGGCGCGGGCGTGGTTTCGGGCGTGATGAAGACGCTGGCGCTGCGCAAGGCCAAGGCGCATGTGGTCGGCATGGTGGGCCTCGTGGAGAACATGCCCTCGGACCGCGCGCAGCGTCCGGGCGACATCGTGACCTCGATGAAGGGCGACACGATCGAGGTCATCAACACCGATGCCGAAGGGCGGCTGGTGTTGGCCGATGTGCTCTGGCATGCGCAGGAGAGCGAGAAGCCGGCGGCCATCGTCGACCTTGCCACGCTGACCGGCGCCTGCATCATCGCGCTGGGGCACGAGAACGCCGCGGTCTTCTCGAACGACGACGCCTTTGCCGGGGATTTCCTGAAAGCGGCGGAGGCCGAGGGCGAGGGCGCGTGGCGGATGCCGATGGGCAAGGCCTACGACGACATGCTCAAGAGCCAGAAGGCCGACATGAAGAACATCGGCGGGCGGCCCGCGGGCTCCATCACCGCGGCGCAGTTCCTGCGGCGCTTCGTGAAGGAGGGGACCCCCTGGATCCACCTCGACATCGCGGGCGTGGCACAGGTGAGCGCCGACACCGCGCTGGCGCCGAAGGGCGCGACCGGATGGGGTGTCATGTCGCTCGACCGGCTGGTGCGCGACAAGTTCGAGACGGAGTGATCCGGGGCGTGCCGCCGTTGGCTGCACATATCCCGCCGGGCGCGCGCGTGGTGTGCTGCGCCCGGTTCCGGCCGGTGGAGGCCTGATGGGCGCGGTCTTCTTCTACCACCTCACGCGCCAGCCGCTGGAGGTGACGCTCGGCATGCTGCTGACCAAGTCGCTGGAGCGCGGCTGGCGGGTGGCGGTGCGCGGCACCGATCCGGCGCGGCTCGACTGGCTCGACGCGAAGCTGTGGCTGGAGCCGGAAGAGGGCTTCCTGCCGCACGGGCTGGCGGGCGGGAAGTTCGACGCGGAGCAGCCGGTGCTGCTGACCACGGCGCTGGAGACGCCGAACGCGCCTTCCTGCCTGATCGCGGTGGACGGGGCGGAGATCCGCCCCGAGGAGACCGAGGCGCTGGAGCGGGTGTGCATCCTCTTCGACGGCGGCGACGGCGCGGCGGTTCAGGCGGCGCGCGGCCAGTGGAAGGCGCTGACCTCGGCCGGGTGCAAGGCGCAATACTGGTCCGAAGAGTCCGGACGCTGGGAGAAGAAGGCCGAGGCCTGAGCGGGCGCCCCACGATTTTCGCCGAAAATCGTGAGTGCCGCGCGTTGGCGCCGGGGGCGGGCACGATTTTCTTCTAAAATCGTGCGGGCGCTCGGGTCAGATGCCAGGCAAGACCGGCTTCTGGTTTCACATCGCTGACCCGGAGCGCGGCGCCAGGTCCGAAGGCCAAGGCAGGGGCCGAGCGGTCATTCGTGAAGAATGCCGCGAGCGGCAGGATCGAGCCCTTATTCCCAAACTTCTGTAGTGCGGCGCATTTTGGCAGCCTGAAAGAGCGCAAATCGCCGGCATGGACTGGATCTTGTTCTGATCGCTATCATTGCGCGACATCTGCGAGGAAGGTCAGCAAAGCATCATTCACCGCATCAGGTCGTTCCTGCGGCACCCAATGGCCAATACCATCCAGAAAGACGGGATCGCGCAGTTGCGGAACAAACTCGCTCTGTCCTGCAATGATTTCTCTCATGCCGGGCATTGCCAGCCCCGTGTCGCGGCTTCCCGCGATGTAGAGCGCCGGCACGTCCACGGTTCGGCCGGCAAATGCTTTCTGAAGGTGCCAGTTGCGGTCCAGATTGCGGTAAAGGTTCAGAGGGCCTCTGAAACCGCTTCTTGTGTAGTCGGCTACGAACGCCTCCAGATCCGTCGGGGTCAACCAGTTTGGTGTCCGGGCAGGCATCGGCAATGGTGCAAGCAGACCAATCTGACGCGACACCATCGCAAACGGGTTGGGCGTTGCATCACCCGGCTGCCGCGGACCGGCTTCTCCGGATGCCGCGTGGAAAATCTTCAGAAGGGTTGTGCGCACATCCTGTTCGAACTCAGCCTCTGCGATGCCGGGCTCCTGGAAATAGAGCGTGTAAAAGAGGGCTTCATCCGTTGAAGGGAAAACCTGCGTCGGCGGCACCGGCGGCTGCCCCATCATGGGCACGCCGATTGCGGCAACGGCTTTGAAGCGGTCAGGGCGCAAAAGGGCGGCCTGCCACGCCAGAGTGGCGCCCCAGTCGTTGCCCACGATGACAGCCGTCGCCACACCCAGCACGTCAAGCAACGCCACCATGTCGCCGACCAGCATCTGGAGTGCATAGGCTTCGACGGTTTCCGTAGCGTCAGTCCCGCCGAAGCCCCGCAGATCGGGGGCGATCACGCGATAACCCTGCGCCGAGAGCGCCTCGATCTGATGTCGCCACGCATAGGCTGTTTCCGGAAATCCATGGCAGAGCAGCACCACGGGACCAGTCCCCCGATCTGCGATCCGCATCCGCAATCCGTTTGCTTCGACGTCCCGATACGGCATGTCGGTCATATCATCTGTTCCTTTTGACTGACTGGATACACCTGCGGGCAAACCCAGTGCGATGAGCGGAAGGATTGCCAATTTCATGAGGGCAGTCCGGCGGTTCATGGTGGCACTCCCATTGTGTAACGTATAAGGTTACATATAGAGGGTTGCGCAAAGAATGTAACTCAATCTGTTACGTTATGAGGCTAAATGTGAATCGCGATGGCCGTTTCCCACGTGTGCTGCACGTCTTGATCCACATGGCTCTGCGCGACAGGGTCATGTCATCGGCCGAAATTGCTCAGATGCTCACGACGAACCCGGTCGTGGTGCGCCGGATGCTGGCAGGCTTGCGCGATGGCGGACTGGTTGAAACGTCAAAAGGGCCGGGCGGCGGCTGGCGCGTTGTCAAATCGCTTGACGCCATGACCTTGCGGGACGTCTTCGATGCCTTGGATCGCCCGGGGATAAACGTCGGTGGCGCGGCCCACGACCATCCTGGATGCCCCGTCGAGGCAGCGGTCAACGTCGCACTGGCTGACGTCGATGATGCCGTCACCGAGATGATGCTGAACCGTTACGCGGCAACCACTCTTGCGGAGATCGCCAACGCCGCAAAGACGGCCTCCTGACCATGATGTCGGCAAGGGTTTTGAATTGTCGCGAACAGAGCGGCCATCAGTTTTGCCCCGACCTGTGGAATTGCACGGAGACGAGAGACGGACGGGTTGCCGTCCTGACATTGACGGCTTTGTCCGCGTTCCCATACCGCACCCGGGATCCGGGTTGGGTCGGAAGTGTTTGGCATCTAAATCGGAATTGCCTGGCGCGGCACCCTGTCAAGCTTCAGAAGTTTCGACTCGGGGAGCCAAGAACGCACGGCATGTGACACGCCGGTTCAGCGTTCGAGGATCATCCGGCCGCCGGAGATCTCCAGCCGGTCGAAGCGGGCGAGGTAATCCATGCCCAGCAGAGAATCCATCATCTGCCCGTCGTTGACATAGGCCCGGACCCCGCGGTCCAGGAAGGGCCCGAGCGACACGCTGTCCAGCGTGACCGGCGCGGTCTGCACCGTGCCGTTGGCTGTCTGGGCCATGTCGTAGAAGGCGAGATCCTCGGGGTGCAGGCCGGCCTCCTCGGCGGCGGTTCTGGTCAGCACCACGCCCGAGGCGCCGGTGTCCACGACAAAGCGGATGGGCGATCCGTTGACCTCGAGCGTCACGTAGTAATGGCCGTCGAAGCCGCGCGGGATCTCGATCCGGCCGTCGCCGGAGAACACCGCCTGCCGCTGGTCGAGCCCGCCGCGCACATCCTGCCAGAGCCCGGCGGCGGCGAGGATGCCGACGAAGAGCAGCGCCCAGCCCATAAGGGTCTGCACGCCGCGGCCCGGCGCGCGGCGGTAGTTCATCCAGAACCACGCGAGCACGGCGAAGCCGAGGAGCCCGAGAAAGAGCGTGTGGCCGGTCTGGTCGGGCGTCATGTCGGGTCCCTGTGCCTGCGTCCCTTCAATGTAGGCATTCCGCCTGCGGAAGGAAGCCTCAGGACGCGACGAAGCCGAAGTCGCGCAGCCCGTCGAGCACGAATTGCACCGAGAGCGCGGCGAGGAGCATCCCGAGGAGGCGCGTGGTGACGGTGATCCCTGTGGGCCCCAGCCCGCGCTCGATCAGCCCGGCGGAGAGGAACAGGAGAAGGACCAGCGCCAGCACCAGCGCCATGACACCCAGCACGCCTATGATGCCCAGCACGTCGGTGGTCGAGCCGGTCAGCAGGATCATCGAGGCGATGGCGCCCGGTCCGGCGATCAGCGGGATGGCCAGCGGGAAGACGGAAGGGTCGGGCGGGTGGTCCGCCTCTGCCCGGTCCTCGCGCCGCTTGTTGCGGCGTTCGAAGAGCATGTCGAGCGCGGTGATGAACAGCAGGATCCCGCCGGAGATCCGGAAGGCGGGCATGCCGATCCCGATGAAGCCCAGCACCGCCTCGCCGAAGAAGGCGAACAGCGTCAGGAGCGCCGCCGCGATGACCGTCGCGCGGATGCCCACGGCGCGGCGGTGGCGCGCGTCCGCGCCCTGCGTCAGGGCGATGAACAGCGGTGTCAGCCCGATCGGGTCGATGACCACGAAGAGCGTGACGAAGGCCGAGATCAGGAAGGTCGGGTCCATGATCCCCGGTTAGGCGGTTTCGGGCCGCCGGTAAAGCCTTTGCAGCGGGATCAGGCAGCGATGGCGACGCGGGCCGGACGGGGTTTCTCGAACGCGGCGCGGGCGGTGGAGAAGGAGGCCGTGGCCTTGTGCAGCGCGGCCTGTTGCGCGGGAGAAAGGGCCGGGGCCTCGGGCGCCTTGCGGCTGCGGGCCTTTGCGGCGGCGGCTTTGGCGTGTGCGGCGGCTTTGGCCTGCTTTTCGGCCTTTGCGGCGGCCTGTGCTGTTGCGTGGGCCTCTGCCTTTGCCTGCGCGCGGCGGTGTGCGTCGGCTCGGGCCTGCGCTTCGGCCTGCTGTGCGGCTGGGCGGGTTGCGTCCTCGGTATCGGCGTTCCGGGGCGCGCGGCCCGGAGCCGGGACGTGGTGGCGCAGCTTGTCGTAGGCGGCGTTCAGCTCGGCGAGGCGGCGGGTCAGCCGGGCGGCGTCGGCGGGGCAACGGTCGGGGTGGTTTTCGCGGACGAGCCGCTTCCACGCGCTGCGGATGGTGGCGCGGTCGTCGAAGGCGGAGACGCCGAGGATCTCGTAGGGTGTCCGGGGTGCGGTGCGGGTCATGGGGGCGTCCTTCCTCGTGCGGTACGAACCGGCGCCGGGGCTGCCCCCGCGGCCCTGCGGCGCCGTCGAAATGAGGCATAAATCGGGCAGAGGATGGCGGGAAGCCTCAATTTGGACACAAAGTTAACGCGATTTTGCCGGGAATTGCGGGCGGTCGATCCGGGTTTCCGGGGGTTTTCAGAGGCTTGCGTCTGGGGTGACGCTGTTGGCCGGGGGCGCGCTTGCATCGGAGGCACAGGGGAAATGTGGCGGAGCCTGCCACATTCGGGGTTGTCGACCTGGCGTATCGGGTGGGCCGGGAACGGCAAACGGCGGCCCCGAGGGACCGCCGTGCTTCGCGTTCACCGGAGGCGCGGGGTCAGCCCTGCGCCGTGTCCAGCTTCTCCTGTGCCGCCATCCAGAGCGCCTCTGCGCGGGAGAGGCCCTCCATGATCTCGGCGTATTTCTTGTTCCAGACTTCCAGTTCGCCCACCTTGTCGTTCTCGTAGAGCGCGGGGTTCGCCAGCTTGTTGGCCAGCTTCTCGCGCATGTCCTCGAGCTTGGTCACGCGTTCCTCGCATTTGCGGACCTCGGCACGCAGGTCGAGGATCTGGTCGCGGGTGGCGCGTTTGGGCTTTTCCTTCGGCTTCTCTGGCTTCGACGGCGACTCCTTGGCCAGCAGGAGGGCGCGGTAGGAATCGAGGTCGTCGTCGTAGGGGTTCACCGTGCCGCCGGAGACCAGCCAGAGCCGGTCGGCCACCATCGACAGCAGGTGCATGTCGTGGCTGACGAGGATGACCGCGCCGGAATAGGCGGTCAGCGCCTCCATCAGCGCCTCGCGGCTTTCGATGTCGAGGTGGTTGGTCGGCTCGTCGAGGATCAGGAGGTGCGGCGCGTCGAGCGTGGCGAGCAGCAGCGAGAGCCGTGCCTTCTGGCCGCCGGAGAGGCGCGCGACCTCCGTCTCGGCCTGCGCGGCATAAAGGCCGAACCCGGCGAGCAGCGCGCGGAGCTTCGCAGGGGGCGAGTCGGGGCGTTCGCGCTGCAGGTGCTGGAGCGGTGTTTCGTCGAGGTGCAGCTCGTCCACCTGGTGCTGGGCGAAGTAGCCGATGCGCAGTTTCGACGAGCGGTTCATCCGGCCGTCCATCAGCGGCAGGCGGTCGGCCAGCAGCTTCGACAGGGTCGACTTGCCCTGGCCGTTCTTGCCCAGAAGCGCGATGCGGTCGTCCTGGTCGATGCGCAGGTTGAGGCGCCGCAGCACGGCGGTGTCGCCATAGCCGGTGGTGCCGTCCTCGATGTTGACGATGGGCGGCGAAAGCTCGTCGGGCTGCGGGAAGGTGAAGACGCGCTTCGCCATCTCCTCGGGCGGGGTGACCATGTCCATGCGCTCGATCATCTTCAGCCGGGCCTGCGCCTGCTTGGCCTTGCTGGCCTTGGCGCGGAAGCGGTCGACGAAGGATTGCAGGTGGGCGCGGCGGTCCTGCTGCTTTCGGGCGGTGGCGGCGAGCTGGGCGCGCTTTTCGGCACGCAGCTTGACGAAGCCGTCGTAGGGCGTGCCGTAGTAGGTCAGCTTGCGGTCCTCGAGGTGGAGGATCGAGCTGACGGCGCGGTTCAGGAGGCCGCGGTCGTGGGAGATGACGATGACCGTGTGCGGGTAGCGCGCGAGGTAGGATTCGAGCCAGAGCGCGCCTTCGAGGTCGAGGTAGTTGGTCGGCTCGTCGAGCAGCAGCAGGTCGGGCTGGGCGAAGAGCACGCCGGCCAGCGCCACGCGCATCCGCCAGCCGCCGGAGTAGGCGGAGCAGGGGCGCGAGTGTTCCTCCGGATCGAAGCCCAGGCCCTTGAGGATCGAGGAGGCGCGGGCCTCCGCGCTCCACGCGTCGATGTCGGCGAGGCGGGTCTGGATCTCGGCGATGCGGTGGCCGGAGGCGGTGTCCTGTTCGGCGAGGAGCGCCGCGCGCTCGGTGTCGGCGGCGAGCACGGTGTCGAGGATCGAGGTCTCGGAGGCGGGGACTTCCTGGCTGACGCCGCCGATGCGGGCGCGGGACGGCAGGGAGATGTCGCCGCCGTCGATGGTCAGTTCGCCCCGGATCAGGCGGAAGAGCGTGGTCTTTCCCGCGCCGTTCGGGCCGACGAGGCCGACCTTGTGACCTTCGGGGATCGTGGCGGTGGCCTCCTCGAAGAGGGGACGGCCTTCGACCGAATAGGAGAGGGATGAGATACGCAGCATGGAGGCGCTTTAGCAGAGGGTTCGGGGAGGGGAAAGGCACGTCGGCGGGCGGCACTGTTTGCTTTCGCAAAAGCGCCCGCCCGCCGACCCGTGGGACGTTTCAGGCGGATGACGGGTATGGGGATGCGCTGAGGGTGGCGCCGCGATGGTCCACGGGCGGGCTTCGGGCCGGGGTTTGCGTCCTGAGGCCGGGGAGGGCACGTGTGACGCATGGTCATGAGGGGTTTCCTGATCCGGGAGGCCGTGTTATCGGGCGCCGCGATACACCCTGACGACCCCGGACTGTGGGTCGGATCCATCTGGAGGATAACACGATGGCCCTCGAGCGCACCTTTTCGATCATCAAGCCCGATGCAACCCGCCGCAACCTGACCGGCAAGATCAACGCCAAGTTCGAGGAGGCCGGTCTGCGCATCGTCGCGCAGAAGCGGATCCACCTGACCAAGGCGCAGGCCGGCGAGTTCTACAAGGTGCACGCCGAGCGCCCGTTCTACGACGAGCTGTGCGAGTTCATGGCGTCCGCCCCGATCGTCGCACAGGTTCTGGAAGGCGAGAACGCCATCTCCAAGAACCGCGAAGTGATGGGCGCGACCAACCCGGCCGATGCGGCCCCGGGTACCATCCGCGCCGAGTTCGCCGAGTCGGTGGGCGAGAACTCCGTCCACGGGTCGGACGCGCCGGACACCGCGGCTCAGGAGATCGCGTATTTCTTCTCAGGTCTCGAGCTGGTCGGCTGAGCCTTCACCGGTTCCGACATGACGAAGGGGCGCCTTGCGGCGCCCCTTTTCGTTTGTTTGCGAGGGTTTTTCTGCCCGGGACTGTCGCCGGTCGTGTCAGGCGTTGGCGCCGCGGGACCGTCCGAGGCCCTGCACCGGGGTGCGGGTCGGGGGTTGGCGCGGGGTCTGGCCGGGTGTCGTATCGGCGTGGCGCCTTTCCGCGAAGTCGCGCATGAGCGCGGCGTTGCGGAGGTTGGCCTTGAAGCCCACGTCGAAGATGTCGCCGACCAAGGGCACGAGGCCGATCACCCAATCGATGCCGACATTGCCGGCCATCCGCGCCAGAAGGTGCTTCGGCGCGCCGATGTCGTGGGCGAGGTAGACGATGTAGGCCGACGGCGTCAGGGCCAGCGTGTCGCCGATGCCGGGAACGAGGCCGATGATGCTGTCCCAGCCGAGGCGGATGCGCGTGCCGGGCAGGTACATGGCGGCGTCCATGCGGCGGGCGATGCGTTCCGCCCGCTCGACCTTGGCGAAGATGGTCTTTGCGTCGTGCCTGTGCGCGTCGGTCATGGCCGGGCTCACGCGTGGGCGGGACGGCGCGAGATCACCCAGATCGCGTGTACGACGCCGGGGAGCCAGCCGAGAAGGGTCAGCAGGATATTGAGCCAGAAGTGCTTGCCAAGGCCCACTTCGAGGAAGACGCCCAGGGGCGGCAGGAACAGGCTGAGGATGATGCGGATGAGGTCCATCTTGGATCTCCTTTACGTTGCCGGGTTGAACAGGAAACGCGGCAACGGTGTGGAAGTTCCGAAGATGTCCGGCGCCGCCCGGGTCAGGCGGCGCGTTCGGCGGGCATGATCGCGGGCTCTGCGGTGTCCAGCCTGAACTCCGATACGGTGCGCGACAGGTCCTGCGCGGTGCCGGCGAGTGCGGAGGAACTGGTCCGCGTGTCGGCGACAAGCCCGGCGTTGGCGCGGGTCAGGTCCTGAAGGAGCTTCATCGCGGAGTCGATCTCGGCCAGGTCGCTGGCGTGCGCGCTGGTGGAGGCGGCGATGTCGGAGAGGGTCTCGTCCATCTTGTGGATGCTCCGGACCATGATCTGCAGCGACTGGCCCGCGCCGTTGACGAGCTGCACGCCGTCCTGCACCTCCTTGTGGCTTTCGGAGATCAGCTTCTTGATGTCGAGGGCGGACTTCGAGGAGCGACCCGCGAGGTCCCGCACCTCTTCGGCCACGACGGCGAAGCCGCGGCCGGATTCGCCCGCGCGGGCGGCCTCCACCCTCGCGTTGAGGGCGAGGAGGTTGGTCTGGAAGGCCAGTTCCTCGATCACGGTGACGATCTTGGCGATCTCGTCGGAGCGCTGGCTGATCTGGTCCATGGCGGCGATTGCCTCTGCCACGGTGCGGTCCGATTCGGCGGCGGTGTCGGAGGCGGCGCGCGCCTCTTCCTTCGCCGAGGCGATGCGGTGCGCATCGTCGCGGGTCTCTTCCGTCACGCGGGTGACGCCGTCGGCGCTGCGGGTGATGGCGGCGCCCTGCTGTTCCGTCCGGTGGGCAAGGTCTTCGGCGCCGTCCTTCATCTGGCCGGAGCGGTCGGTGATCTGCGTGACCGCGGAGACGAGGCCGGAGATCACGCCGTTCAGCCGCTCGGCGGCGGCGTTGAAGTCGAGCCGGATGTGATCGTACTTCGGATCGAGCGGCGTGTGGAAGCGGCGCGTCAGATCGGCGTTGGCGAGGGCGCGCAGCCCTTCGGCGACCATGTCGACGACCTGCTGGTGCGTGACGTTCAGCCGTGCCTTTTCCTCTGCCCCGGTGCGGGCGCTGTCCTGCCGGTGGAGCAGCATCGCCTGCTTGAAGTCGGACAGGACGCGGGCCATGCGGCCCAGTTCGGAGCGTTCGGAGGATTGCGGCACCTCGGGTTCGAAGTCGCCGTCGCGGTAGTGGCCCATCAGGGCGATCAGCTTGCCGATCCGGCGCAGGGTCCGTTCGAACAGCAGGAAGGAAAAAAGCGCGGCGGCCAGCGCCGCCCCGGCGGTCAGCAGCAACGTGGTGCGCAGGTGGGCGGCGGTTGTCTCGCGCTCCTGCGCGGCGTCGGTCCTGATCTCCTGCGCGAGGTCGAGTTCGAGCGCGCGCAGGGTGTCGATCCAGGCGGTGGAGGCGGCGAACCATTGCGGCGCGGTGTAGCCGCCGAGCGTGCCGGTATGGACCGACGCGGTCAGGACGTCGCGCATGGTGTTCACTGTCTGCGCAGCCTCCGACTGGTTCAGGGCGTCCAGCATGCCGGGCCGTTCGAGGACCTGCGCGGCGGCCGCAAGGTCCGCCGACTGCACGGCGCCGAGACTGACGAACCGCGTGTGCACCGGGGGCGCGAAGGCGCCGGCGCCTAGGCCGGTGGCGCCCATCGCACGCTCCAAACCGGCGCTTTCCTTGGCCTGTCCGATCAGGGCCTTGGCCTCAACCAGCCGGGCGAGGTCCTCGGAGGCGCGCGCCTCCGACACGCGGTTGGCGGTGGAGATCAGCGAATTGACGAGGCCGGTGTACCAGCCCGCCAGTTCCGGCACGGTCTTTTCCGTCGCGGTGATCGCCGCCCGCCACTGGTCCAGTTCGGCAAAGGCTGTGTCGGCGGCGGCCATGCGGTCGGGCGCCGCGGCGCGGGCCATCGGCAGAGCCCCCGCAATGGCGGCAAGGGCCGCGTCGGTCGCCAGGCGCTGGGCGGGCAGGACATCGGCGAAGTTCGCGCCGCCGGACGAGGTGTAGCCGGCGGAGAAGCCACGCTCCTTCTGGAGTTCATGCACCAGGTCGTTGAGCAGCTCCGCCTCCGCGATGCCGCGCGCCTGTGCGTCGAGGTGGCCGATGTGGTCCTGCCCGGTCGTCCAGTCGTACCACGTCAGGTAGCCGATCAGGGCAAGCAGGGGGAGCATGATGACAAGAGCAGTTTCGCGGAGAGTCATGGCAGGCCTCGCTGAAAGGTTTGGCCGACCATCCGCAGTTACGATTACCGAAGTGTCACCTCGCTAATTTTCTCTTTTCGAATGTATCATTAACTCACGCCATCGAGCCGTCCGTGACGCGCGCTGCCGACAGTTCGGCCGCGAAGCCGCACAGCGTGTCCACGGCATGCGACAGGCGGTCGTCGGCGACGGTCAGCGCGACGCGGACGTGCCCCGCGGCCGATGCGCCGAAGCTTTCGCCCGGCATGACGGCGATGCGGTGGGCGTCGAGCAGGCGGTAGGCGAAGGTTTCGCCGTCGAGCCCGGTCGCGCGGATGTCGAGCATCAGGTACATCGCCCCGCGCGACGGGATCGCGGTGACGACCGACTGCCTGCCGAGCGTGTCGAGGACAAGGGCGCGGCGGCGGCGGAAGGGTTCGGCCACGTGTTCCTCGACCGCGTCGCCCTGTTGCAGCGCGAAGAGCGCCGCATCCTGGATGTAGCCGGGCACGCCGTAGGTGGTCGCGGTGGCGAGGTCGATCAGGCGGGCGACGGCCTCTTCCGGGGCTACGATCCAGCCGATGCGGGAACCGGTCATGGCGTGGCTTTTCGACATGGAGCCCACGACCATGGTGCGGTCGGCCATGCCGGGCAGGGCGCGCGGGCTGACGTGGGCGCCCTCCCAGACCTGGGTGTCGTAGACCTCGTCCGAGATCAGCCACAGATCGTTGCCGATGGTGGCGCGCGCGATGCCGTCGAGCGTGTCGGCCCCGTAGACCGTGCCGGTCGGGTTGTTGGGCGTGTTCACCAGCAGGGAGCGGGCGGCGGTGGCCCGTGCGGCGCCGTCGATCTGGTCGAAGGACGGCAGGAAGGCGTCCTCTGCCCGGGTGGCGATGGCGTGCGGGATGCCGGAGGCGGCGCGGATCGTGCCGGGATAGGTGGCATAGTAGGGGTCGATGTAGAGGCCGGTCTCGCCGGGGGCCAGCGTCGCCATGTGCGCGGCGAAGAGCGCGGCCTGCCCGCCGGGGGTCACCAGCACGTTGTCGCGGGTGGTGGCAACGCCGGTGCGGTTGGCGACGCGGCTGGCGATGCGGTCGCGCAGGGCGTCGACCCCGGGCACCATGGCATAGCCGGTGTGCCCGGCGGAGGCGGCGCGGTGCATCTCTTCGAGGATCGCCTGATCGGTGCCGATGTCATGCTCGCCGATGGTCAGTTCGAGGATGTCCTGGCCTTGCGCCTTCAGGGCGCGCGCCTTGTAGAACACGCCCCAGCCGTCGGAGCCGTCGCCGTTGAGGGTGCAGATACGCTTGGACAAATGCGGCATGGGCGGCTCCTTTTCGGGTTCTGGAGGGGTGTGCCAGAGCGAAGGCGGCGGGGCAAGCCGTTAACCTTTGATGCGGAAGTGTGAAGGGTTTCAACGTGTTGCGTTCGGGGGCCGGATTGACCGGGCGCGCGGAGGGGAGTAGCTTTCACGACATGCTGGACGAGGTGCGGCAGAGGCCCGCGGGGGAAACCCCGTCGGGTCTTTTTCGTGTCCTGCCCGAGGAGGGGCAACCTACAGGCAAGAAAGGTGTCGAGCATATGAGCAGCAAGAAGGTGACCGGCTGCACACTGGTGGTTCCGGTGTGCGAGACGGCGCGTCTGGAAGCGCAACGGGACGAGATTGCGCAGACGCTGAAGGACCTGGTCGCGGACATCCGCGACCTGGCGGAGAAAGTCCGGGATGGAGGGGTGAAGAAGGCCGAGCTGGGCACGTCGCTGAGCGACCTGCGCTACTGGCTGAAGGCCGCACGGGAAACGGAGCTGGAACTGGATGAAATCAAGAGGAAAACAACGGGAATCGTCGGATCTTACGGGCTTGACCTCGAAGCAGCCAGATTTGAGGTCAGGTGCCGCCTGGATCGCCTCCGCGCCTGCCGAGGTTCAGATTGAGTTCTGGAATGCACTGTCCGAAGGGGGGCGCATCGCGCTCCCCTACCTTTTCGATTTCTGGGCCCATCCGCACCAGCTTCCGCCCGAGGGGGACTGGCGGACATGGGTGATCCTGGGCGGCCGCGGCGCGGGCAAGACCCGTGCCGGGGCAGAATGGGTGCGCGCGCAGGTCGAGGGCGCGCGCCCGCTGAAGCCGGGTCGCTGCAAGCGCATGGCGATCATCGGCGAGACATTCGACCAGGCGCGGGAGGTCATGGTCTTCGGCGACAGCGGCATCCTCGCCTGTTCGCCGCCTGACCGCCGTCCGCTCTGGCAGGCGTCGCGCAAGTGTCTCGTCTGGCCCAACGGCGCGGAGGCGATGATCTACTCGGCAAGCGAGCCGGAGGCCCTGCGCGGCCCGCAGTTCGACGGCGCCTGGGTGGACGAGCTGGCGAAGTGGAAGCGCGGGCAGGATACGTGGGACATGCTGCAGTTCGGTCTGCGGCTGGGCGACCACCCGCAGGTCTGCGTGACCACCACCCCGCGCAACGTGGGCGTGCTGAAGGCGCTCCTGGCGCTCGGGTCCACCGTGACGACCCATGCGCCGACCGAGGTAAACGCGGCGCATCTGGCGCGCAGTTTCCTGAACGAGGTGCGCACACGCTACGCCAATTCATCGCTCGGGATGCAGGAGCTTGACGGTCTGCTGCTGGACGAGGTCGACGGCGCGATGTGGACGCGCGACCTGCTGGATGCGCAGCGTTGCGGGACGTTGCCCACGCTCGACCGGATCGTCGTGGCGGTCGATCCGCCGGCGGGGGACGGGAAGCGCTCGGACGCCTGCGGGATCGTGGTTGCGGGCGCGGCGCGGGACAAGGACGGCCTGATGACCGCCTACGTGCTGGAGGACGCCAGTGTGCAGGGGCGCCGCCCGGCGGAATGGGCCGCCTGCGCGGTGGAGGCGGCGCGCCGCTGGAACGCAGACCGCGTGGTGGCGGAGGTCAACCAGGGCGGTGCCATGGTCGAGGAGGTGCTGCGGCAGGTCGATCCCTATTTGCCGGTCACGCGGGTCCATGCCTCTGACGGTAAGGCGATCAGGGCAGAGCCGGTCGCGGCGCTCTACGAACAGGGCCGGGTCTTCCATTCCGCGGGACTGGCGGAGCTGGAAGCGCAGCTTTGCCTGATGACGCCCATGGGGTTTCAGGGAGGCGGCAGCCCCGATCGGGTCGATGCGCTTGTCTGGGCGGTGTCGCACCTGATCGTGCCGGGCAAGCCGCCAGTTCAGCCACGGGTGCGGAGTGCGGGATAAGTCGTTGATTTATCTTGCATGTGAGCCTGCGCGGGGCAGCGTACGCTGCGCTGAAGGGTTGTTAACCCGCTGTTCATAGGGTGGCCTTCGAAGCGCGGATGGACCGACCGTTCGCCGGTTTCGGGATAGCGGGATATGCCAGGGGACGCAGGCCTTTCAGGTGTGCGGCCGATGGCCTGCGGCGCGGCGGTTGGGCCGGAGGGAAAAGGAGCACTAGCATGGTTTTCGACTTTCTGCGGCGACAGGATACGCGGGACGCGGTGTCCGTGCCGGAGGTGAAGGCCTCTGCCACGGGTCGTGTCGTGGCCCACATGTCCGCCGGCCGCATCGCGTGGAGCCCGCGGGACACGGTGTCGCTGACGAAGCAGGCGTTCTCCGGCAACCCGGTGGGCTTTCGCGCGGTCAAGCTGATCTGCGAGGCGGCGGCGGCGCTGCCGTTGGTGCTGCAGGATCGGGACACGCGGTATGTCGACCACCCGATCGTCAGACTGATCACCCAGCCCAACTCGGGCCAGGGCCGCGCGGAACTGTTCGAGGCGCTCTATGGCCAGATGCTGCTGTCCGGGGATGGATACCTGGAGGCGGTGGCGGGGGATAGCGGGCTGCCGTTCGAGCTGCACGTCCTGCGCAGCGACCGGATGAGCGTCGTTCCCGGCGCCGACGGCTGGCCCGTGGCCTATGTCTACGAGGTCGGCGGCCGGAAGCACCGGTTCAACGTGACCGGGCCGGTCTCTCCGGTGCTGCATGTGAAGACGTTCCACCCGCAGGACGACCACTACGGCCTGTCGCCGCTTCAGGCGGCCGCGCAGGCGGTGGATGTGCACAACTCGGCGTCGCGCTGGTCGAAGGGGCTTCTGGACAACGCGGCGCGTCCGTCCGGTGCCATCGTCTGGAAGGGCACGGAGGGGCAGGGGCATCTCACGTCCGAACAGTACGACCGGCTGACCGCCGAGATGGAGGCACATCACCAGGGGGCGCGGAACGCAGGCCGTCCGATGCTGCTGGAAGGCGGGCTGGACTGGAAGCCGATGGGCTTCTCGCCCTCCGATATGGAGTTCCAGAAGACCAAGGAAGCGGCGGCGCGCGAGATCGCCGTGGCCTTCGGCGTGCCGCCCATGCTGCTGGGGATCCAGGGCGAGGCGACCTATGCCAATTACGCGGAAGCGCACCGGGCGTTCTACCGCCAGACGGTGCTGCCGCTGGCGTCGAAGGTGACGCATGCCGTGGGGCGCTGGCTGTCGTCCTTCACCGGGGAGGAGATCGTGCTGTCGCCCGACCTCGATCAGGTGCCCGCGCTGGCGGTGGAGCGGGACGCGGTCTGGAACCGCGTGGCCGGGGCCGATTTCCTGACCACCGCGGAGAAGCGCCAGCTCTTGGGTCTGCCGGCGCTTCCGGAGGAGGCGCAGGATGACTGAACTGCGCAGCCGGGCAGAGACCTTTGCCTGCGCGCCTGGGCTTCGGCTGGAAGCGCACGAGCGTGTCTCGAAGCTGCAATACGACGGGTTGACCGACAGGTTCCAGCGGCTGGAGGCCCTGATGGAACGGTTGGAGCGGCGGTTGTGGCTGGCCGTCTACGGCGTCGCCGGGGTGATCCTGGCGGAAGCCTTTCAGGAGTTCATGCAGGTGACGCCCTGAGGGCCGCACCACAGGAGGATCGGATATGGATCTGGAACACAAGTTCTGCCGCTTCGACACCGAAGTGACGGTTGTCGAGGGAACGCGGATCGAGGGCTATGCCTCGCTCTTCGGGAAGTGCGACCAGGGCGGCGACGTGGTTGCCCGTGGCGCCTATGCCCGCTCTCTCAAGCGCCTTCTGGCAGAGGGGCGCGCGGTCAAGATGCTGTGGCAGCACGACCCGGCCCAGCCTATCGGCGTCTGGGAACAGGTGCGCGAGGACGAGCGCGGCCTCTACGTGAAGGGCCGGCTGCTGGAAACGGTGGCGAAGGGCCGCGAGGCCGCCGCCCTGATCGAGGCCGGCGCCATCGACGGGCTGTCGATCGGCTACCGCACGATAAAGGCCAGCAAGGATGACAAGGGCCGCAGGCTCTTGGCGGAACTGGAGCTGTGGGAGGTGTCGCTTGTGACCTTTCCGATGCTGTCCAGTGCGCGGGTTGCCGCGAAGGGCGAGGACCGCCCAGACGACGGCGGCCTGCATGCATTGGCGGAGGCCCTGGAGGGCATGCGCCTGAACCTGGCGGGCGACTGACGCGCGCCACTCATGAGGGAAACAAGGATGAGCAAACCCGAGACCACGTCTCGGACCGGGGAAGATGTGTCTCCGGTCGCCCGGGTGAGTGCCGCGATGGCGGGACTGATCGGGGACTACAAGGCCCTCGCGGCCGATCTGGAAGAGAAGCTTGCAAAACAGGAAGAGCGACTGACCATGCTTGATCACAAAACCGCCCTGGCGAAACGGCCGACCCTTTCGACCCGCGCCGAGGTCGAAGCCCCCCACCTCAAGGCGTTCGACGCGTATCTCCGTTCCGGCGACGACGACGGCCTGCGCGGCATCGAGCTGGAAGGCAAGGCGATGTCCACGGCGGTGAACGCCGATGGCGGCTACCTCGTGGACCCGCAGACCTCTTCGATCATCAAGTCGAAGCTGGACAGCCTCGTCTCGATCCGTGCGATTTCCAACGTGGTGAACGTGGAGGCCTCGGCCTTCGACGTGCTGATCGACCGCAACGACACCGGCGCGGGCTGGGCCACGGAGACCTCGACCGCGGCAGAGACGACCTCGCCGACCATCGAGCGCATTTCCATTCCGCTCTATGAGCTGAACGCGATGCCGAAGGTGTCGCAGCGCCTTCTGGACGACTCCGCCTTCGATGTGGAATCCTGGCTGGCGTCGCGCATCGCCGACAAGTTCATCCGGGCGGAGGCGGCGGCCTTCATCAACGGGGACGGTGTCGACAAGCCTTCCGGTCTGCTGACGAACACCATCGTGGCGAACACCACCTGGTCCTGGGGTGCGCTGGGCTATGTACCCACTGGCGCCGCGGCGGGCATGGGGGACGGCGATGCCGTGATCGACCTGATCTACGCGCTCGACAGCCGGTATCGCCCGAATGCGACTTTCGTGATGAACTCCAAGACGGCGGGCGCGCTGCGCAAGCTGAAGGATGCGGACGGCCGCCACCTCTGGGCCGACGGCCTGGCCGCGGCAGAGCCCGCGCGTCTGCTGGGCTACAAGGTCCTGATCTCCGAGGACATGCCGGACATCGCCGCCGACGAGCACCCGATCGCGTTCGGCGATTTCGGCGCGGGCTACACCATCGCGGAACGCCCGGACATTCGTGTCCTGCGCGATCCGTTCTCGGCCAAGCCGCACGTGCTGTTCTACGCGTCCAAGCGCGTGGGCGGCGGCGTCAGCGACTTTGCCGCGATCAAGCTGCTGCGTGTCTCGACCTCGTAAACGTGCACCGGACAGGGGGCGGGAAACCGCCCTCTGACGGGCGCGCGTGGTCCCGAGTTGTCCAGCTTCCCCTCCGCCCGAGCAGCCTGGGCGGCGCGCGCCCACCTGTCGATGAGGCCCCCAAAGGCCGAGCATATCGGAGAACAGACATGATGTTGGTGGAAGAAACACAAGTGGCGGAGGCAGCCCTTCCGGTGGCCGGGCTGAAAGAGCATCTGCGGCTGGGCAGCGGCTTTGCGGAGACCGAATTGCAGGATGGCGTTCTTGTCGCGTTCCTGAGGGCGGCCATGGCCGCGATCGAGGCGCGGACGTCCAAGGCGCTGGTGCAGCGCGGGTTCGTCCTGACACTGGACGACTGGCAGGAGCGCGGCGTGCAGACGCTGCCGATAGCACCGGTGCAGAGCATCACCGATGTGACGATCATCGATGGTTACGGCGTGTCCCAGACGCTGGATGCGTCCGCCTACCGCCTGCAGCGCGACACGTTCACACCGAAGCTGCGCGCGGTGGCGGCAAGCTTCCCGTCCGTTGCGGATGGTGGTGCGGTCGAGATCCGGTTTCAGGCGGGATACGGGCCCGGTTTTGCCGACGTTCCGGATGATCTGAAACAGGCCGTCATGCTGCTGGCGTCGCACTACTATGAATACCGGGACGAAACGGCGCTGAGCCAGGGGTGCATGCCGTTCGGCGTGACGAGCCTGATCGCCCGCTACCGTCCGATCCGGCTGGGGCTGGGGGCATGAGCGCGCTGGGCGGCGGCGGCCCGAAGAGTGTCGCCACGCTGAACCGGCGGCTCGTGCTCGAGGCGCCGCAGGATGTCCCGGATGGCGCGGGCGGTTACACCCGTCTCTGGTCGGTGGTTGGCACGCATTGGGCGCGGGTCGAACCGCACAGCGGCCGGCAGGCCAATGGTGAAGCCGGTGCGATCTCTTCCGCGGGGTTCACCGTGACGGTCCGTGGCGCCCCGGTTGGTCATTCGAGCCGTCCGGTCGCAGGGCAACGCTTTCGCATGGCCTCGCGGGTTTTCGCCATCGAAGCGGTCACAGAGGTGGAACCGCGGGCGATGTACCTCGACTGCCGCTGCACCGAGGAGGTTTCGGCATGACCTATGCACTCGCTGGAGCCTTGCAGGCGGCGGTCTACGCGCAGCTGCAGTCCTACGCCCCGCTGACCGCCATCGTCGGGGACGCGGTCCATGACAAGATGCCGTCCGGCGCGCTGCCCCCGATCTACGTGGCCTTCGGCCCGGAGCGGGTCGAAGAGGCCGGAGATCAGACCGGCGCGGGCGCGTGGCACCAGTTCGAGGTGTCGGTCGTGACGGAGAACGCGGGGTTCCTTTCCGCGAAAGAGGCCGCCGCCGCGGTGAGCGATGCCTTGCACGACGCGGACCTGACGCTCGGACGAGGTCGCCTGGTGGGGCTGTGGTTCCACAAGGCCAGGGCTTCGCTGGCGGGTGAAGGCCGCCGGCGCATCGACCTGACCTTCCGTGCGCGGGTCGAGGACAACTGAACCTTTTCATCCAGGAGTGAGACAGATGGCTGCTCAGAACGGCAAGGATCTATTGATCAAGGTGGACATGACCGGGACCGGCACGTTCCAGACCATGGCGGGGCTGCGCGCCACGCGGGTCACCTTCAACGCGGAAAGCGTGGACGTGACCACGCTGGAAAGCCAGGGCGGCTGGCGCGAACTGCTGGCCGGGGCGGGTGTCAAGTCGGCCAACATCAGCGGGTCGGGCGTCTTCAAGGACGACACGACCGACGAACGCGCCCGGCAGATCTTCTTCGACGGAGAGACGCCGGTCTTCCAGATCATCATCCCCGACTTCGGCACCGTCGAGGGCGCCTTCCAGGTGACCGCGATCGAATACGCCGGGTCCCACAACGGGGAAGCGACCTACGAGATGTCGCTGGCCTCGGCGGGGCAGCTGGCCTTCACGGCGCAGCCGGTGGCGTGATGGCCAATCCGTGGCGGGGGGATGTGGCGCTGGTCATCGACGGCGAGCGCCACGTGATGCGGCTGACGCTGGGCGCGCTGGCCGAACTGGAAGCGGGGCTGGAGACGGGCTCGCTCGTCGAGCTGGTGCAGCGGTTCGAGGACGGGCGGTTCAGCACGCGGGACGTGCTGGCGCTGATCGTGGCGGGTCTGCGCGGCGGCGGCTGGACCGGCCGGGCCCCCGACCTGATGTCCGCCGAGATCGAGGGCGGTCCCATGGGCGCGGCGAAGACTGCGGCGGAACTGCTGGCGCGGGCCTTCATGCTGCCGGAGACGGCGGATGACGGGGTTTGACTGGCTGGCGCTGATGCGCGCGGGGATGCGCGGCCTCGGTCTGCGCCCCCGGGAATTCTGGGACCTGACGCCGGCAGAGTTGCAGCTTTTGCTGGGGGACGGGTCCGGCACGCGTCCCCTTGGGCGCAAGCGGCTGACGGAACTTATGGCGGCCTTTCCGGACAGGAGTGACGAAAGATGAGCGGTTTCGATCTGGATGACGACCTTCGCGACGCGGCAGAGCGGCTCGAGCGGTCGCTGGGCGGCGCAGCGGGCATAGCTCAGGCCTTCGACGCAGAGATGCGGCGGATCAACACGACCTTCTCGGAGACAGGGCGCAGCGCGACACGGCTGGAATCCACCATGAGCCGGGGCGTCGCGCGCGCCATCGACGGTGTCGTGCTGGACGGGATGAAGCTGTCGGATGCGCTCGACACCGTGGCGCGGTCGATGATCGACGCGGCGTGGAAGGCGGCTGTGAAACCCGTCGCCAACCATGTGGGCGGCTTCCTCGCCTCGGGCGTCTCTGCGCTGTTCGGCGACCTTTCCCCGTTTGCGAAGGGCGGCGGGTTCACGCAGGGGCGCGTCATGCCCTTCGCCACCGGCGGCGTCGTCAGTGGGCCGACCTACTTCCCGATGCGGGGCGGGACGGGCCTGATGGGCGAGGCGGGGCCGGAGGCGATCATGCCTCTGACCCGCGGGGCCGATGGCAAGCTGGGCGTGCGCGCCGCTGGCGGAGGTGCGCCGGTGACGGTCGTGATGAACATCTCGACCCCGGACGCCCGCTCGTTCGAGCGCAGCCAGAGCCAGATCGCGGCCCGCATGAGCCAGGCGCTGAGCCGTGGCGCGCGCAACAGGTAATCGGAGGGAAAGATGGCTTTTCACGAGGTGAGATTCCCTGCCGACCTGAGCTTCGGCTCGGTCGGCGGGCCGGAGCGGCGCACCGACATCGTGACGCTGACCAGCGGGTTCGAGGAACGCAACACACCTTGGGCGCACTCGCGCCGGCGTTACGATGCTGGGCTCGGGCTGCGGTCGCTGGACGACGTGTCGGCGCTGATCGCTTTCTTCGAGGCACGGCAGGGTCAGCTGTACGGCTTTCGCTGGAAGGACTGGGCCGACTACAAGTCGTGCGCGCCGTCGCGGACCGTTGCGACGGGCGACCAGGTGATCGCGCGCGGCGACGGCGTCACGAAGAGCTTCCAGCTGATCAAGACCTACACCTCGGGAGAGGGCTCTTATGCACGGCCGATCACGAAGCCCGTTGCCGGCACGGTCGTCGCAGCGGTGCAGGACGACCAGATGTCCGAGGGCGTGCACTTCGAAATCGACACGTCCACCGGCGTCATCACCTTCACAGAGGCGCCGATGAACGACGTGGAAATCTCGGCCGGGTTCGAGTTCGACGTGCCGGTCCGGTTCGACACGGATCGCATCAACGTCAGCGTGTCCAGCTTCAGCGCCGGTCAGGTGCCGGATGTCCCGGTTGTCGAGGTGCGGATCTGATGGGACAGGAAGAGCTGCACGCGCATCTGGCCACCGGCGTGACGACCGTCGCCCGCGCTTGGGCCGTCACGCGACGCGACGGGGCCGTCTTCGGCTTCACCGATCACGATTGTGAACTGACGTTCGACGGCGTTGTCTTCAAGGCGGAGACAGGTCTGTCGGCGAGGGCGCTCGCGCAGTCGACCGGGCTTTCGGTCGACAACACGGAGGCGATGGGCGCGCTCAGCGACACGTCGATCAGCGAGAAGGACATCGCGGTGGGGCGGTTCGATGGTGCGGAGGTCGTCGCCTGGCTGGTGAACTGGGCGGATGTGGACGCCCGGCGGGTGATGTTTCGCGGACATATCGGCGAGGTGCGCCGCAGCGCCGGGGCCTTCCACGCGGAGTTGCGCGGCCTGACGGAGGCACTGAACCGCCCGGTGGGCCGGGTCTATCAGAAACCGTGTACGGCGGTTCTGGGCGACAGCGCCTGCGGGTTCGATCTGAACACCGGCGGCTACGTGTTCGAAGGTGTACCCGAAGGGGTCGATGAGGCCCGCGTCTTTCGTGCCGGACCGCTGGGCGGGTTCGACACCGGCTGGTTCCAGCGCGGGGGGCTGACTGTTCTGACCGGCGACGCGGAGGGGCTGACGGGCATGATCAAGCACGACCACCCGGCGCCCGATGGCACGCGGCTGATCGAGCTCTGGGAGCCGCTGCGCGCGCAGCCCGCGGCAGGCGACAGCGTGAGACTGGTTGCTGGATGTGACAAGCGGTTCGAGACCTGCCGCCTGAAATTCGGCAACACGATCAACTTCCAGGGCTTTCCGGATGTGCCGGAGGACGACTGGATCACCGTGCAGCCAGCGATGGCGAAGGCCCGGAACGGGGGGAGCCGCCGATGATCGCGGTCGTCGAAACGGCCCGTTCGTGGATCGGCACGCCCTATGTGCACCAGGCGTCGGTCAGGGGCGCGGGGTGCGACTGTCTCGGGCTTCTGCGCGGGGTCTGGCGCGACCTGATCGGACCGGAGCCGGAGGTTGTGCCCCCCTACACCCGCGACTGGTCGGAGCCGCAGGGCGACGAGCGGCTCTGGCGCGCGGGATTGGCTCATTTGCTGCCCAAGCCGATAGGTCAGGTTGCGCCCGGTGACGTGCTGCTGTTCCGGATGCGCGAGGGCGCGGTGGCCAAGCACATCGGCCTTCAGGCGGCGACCGGGCCGCAAGCCACGTTCGTCCATGCCTACACCGGGCACGGCGTCATCGAGAGTGCGTTCAGCGCACCATGGGCCCGGCGGGTCGTGGCTCGCTTCGCCTTTCCCCAACAGGTATCATCGGAGGGCTGAGTCATGGCGACGATCCTACTTTCCGCCGCAGGGGCGGCGATCGGCGGCTCAATCGGCGGCTCGGTCCTGGGCCTTTCCGCCGTGGCCGTCGGCCGTTTCGCAGGTGCCGCCCTCGGGCGTGCCATCGACTCGCGCCTGATAAACCAGAGGGTCATGGGGCAGGGGTCCGACGTCGTCGAGACAGGGCATGTGGACCGCTTCCGCCTGACCGGCACCGGCGAGGGTCAACCTATCGCGCAGGTCTACGGACGCATGCGTCTCGGCGGCCACGTCATCTGGTCGACGGAGTTCATGGAACACGTCCATGAAAGCGGCGGTGGTGGCGGGGGCGGCAAAGGCTCTGCACCCAGACAGCCCGCGCAGCCGGTTGTGCGCCAGTACAGCTATTCGGTCAGCCTGGCGCTTGCCCTGTGCGAGGGCGAGATCACCAGCGTCGGCCGGGTGTGGGCGGACGGCGCCGAGATCCCGCTGCACGATCTGAACATGCGTGTCTATCGCGGGACTACCGACCAGCTGCCGGATCCGAAGATGGAAGCGGTTGAGGGCAGCGGCCTTGTGCCTGCCTATCGTGGCACGGCCTACGTGGTCATCGAGGATCTGGACCTCTCGCAATACGGCAACCGCGTTCCGCAGTTCAGTTTCGAGATCACGCGCCCCGACAGCGGCGCAAAGGACGTTCCGGATCTGGTGCGCGGGGTGGCGATGATCCCGGGCACCGGAGAATACGCACTGGCGACGGAGCCGGTCTACTGGGCCTATCAGGCCTCGACCGACGCCCTGTTCGGCACCGGGCCGGGCGGCGTTGCGGTGGCCAATGTGAACTCTCCGTCCGAGGAGCCGGACTTCAATACCTCCCTGCAGCAACTGACCGACGAGGTTCCGGCCTGCGAGGCGACCTCGCTCATCGTGAGCTGGTTCGGCAACGATCTGCGCTGCGGGCTGTGCGAGATCAAGCCGAAGGTGGAGCAGACGGTGTATGACGGGCGCATGCCCTGGACGGTCAGCGGATTGACCCGTGGCGTGGCAGAGACGGTTCCCGAGGACGAAGGCCGCCCGGTCTACGGCGGCACGCCCACGGACCAGTCGGTGGTGCAGGCGATCCGCCGCATGAACGCCAAGGGGTTGAAGGTAATGTATTATCCCTTCATCCTGATGGAGCAGACCGCCGGCAATACGCTGGAGAACCCGTGGACCGGCGAGGTCGGTCAGCCGGCCCTGCCGTGGCGCGGACGCATCACGCTGAGCACGGCGCCGGGGCGGGCAGGCTCACCCGACACCACGGTCGCCGCGGACGCGGAGGTCGCGGCGTTCTTCGGCACCGCCTCGGCGTCGGATTTCACGGTGGGCGATGGCACGGTGACGTATTCCGGCCCGTCGGAGTGGCGCTACCGCCGGTTCATCCTGCATCAGGCGGCACTTTGTGCTGCGGCGGGCGGCGTCGATGCCTTCTGTATCGGGTCCGAGATGGTCGGTCTGACGCCGATCCGTGGTGTTGCAGGTTTCGCCGCAGTGACGGCGCTGAGGGCGCTGGCAGCGGAATGTCGGGCGCTTATGGGGCCGGACGTGCGGATCGGATATGCGGCCGACTGGACGGAGTACTTCGGCTATCAACCACCCGGCACACCGGGGGATCTGTATTTCCACCTCGATCCGCTCTGGTCCGACCCCGAGATCGACTTCGTCGGTATCGACAACTACATGCCACTGTCCGACTGGCGCGATGGCGACGACCATGCCGATGCGTCTTGGGGACAGGTACACAACCTCGGCTACCTCACTGCCAATATAGAGGGCGGGGAGGGCTACGACTGGTATTACCCGACGGACGAGGCGCGCGAGGCGCAGCGGCGCGAACCGATCACCGACGACGCCCATGGAGAGCCGTGGGTCTGGCGCTACAAGGACATTCGCAACTGGTGGCAGAACCGTCACCATGAACGCGTAGGCGGCGAACGCCAGGAAACGCCTACCGCCTGGGAGCCCGGGATGAAACCGGTCTGGTTCACCGAACTGGGTTGCGCGGCGGTCGACAAGGGCACCAATCAGCCCAACAAGTTTCTCGATCCAAAGTCCTCGGAATCGAGCCTGCCGTACTACTCGAACGGTCTTCGGGACGAGGCGATCCAGCGCGCCTATCTTCAGGCACTGCTCGGTTACTGGACGGACCCGGCCAACAACCCGGTGTCAGAGGTCTACGATGCGCCCATGCTCGACATGTCGCGCGCCTTCGTCTGGGCCTGGGATGCGCGGCCTTATCCGTGGTTTCCGGGCAATGCCGGACTTTGGTCGGATAGTCCGAACTATCGGGCCGGGCACTGGATGAACGGCAGGGCATCGGGGCGTTCGCTGGCCTCCGTCGTCACCGAAATTTGTCATCGCGTCGGCGTGACGCAGATCGACACCAGCGGGCTTGCTGGCTTTGTCCGGGGCTATGCGGTGCCGCAGATCGGCGATGCACGCAAAGCCCTGCAGCCGCTCATGCTGGCCTACGGATTCGACGCGGTGGAACGGGACGGCCTGCTGGTCTTCCAAATGCGGTCGGGGCGCAACGCGGTGGAGATCGCTGCCGAGGATCTGGCGGTGAGCGACGACCTCGACGGCGATCTGGTGGAGACCCGTGCCGGTGCGGCAGAGATGTCGGGGCGTGTCCGCCTGGGATTCGTCCTTGCCGATGCGGATCATCAGGCGGCCTCGGAAGAAGCGATCCTGCCAGACGACGAGACGCACGCCATCGCCGAAACGGAGATTCCCCTGGCCCTGACGCGGACCGAAGGGCGGCAGATCGCGGAACGCTGGCTGTCGGAAGCACGCGTCGCCCGCGACACGCTGCGGTTCGCTTTGCCGCCGTCGCACCTGCCGGTCGGTGCCGGGGACATCGTGCGCCTGCCTGCGCAGTCCGGTCCGCTTCTGGCGCGGGTCGACAAGGTCGAGGTCATGGAGCACCAGATCGTCGACGCGGTGCGGATCGAGCCCGACGTCTTCCGGCCCTCTACCTTCACCGAGGACAGCGCCCTCTTGCGCCCCTTCGTGCCTGCGGTGCCGGTGACGCCCTTGTTCATGGACCTGCCGCTGATGACCGGAGAAGAGATGCCGCACGCGCCGCATCTGGCGGTCACGGCGCAACCGTGGCCCGGCGCGGTTGCGGTATACGACGCGGCGCAGGATGTGGACTACACGCCGAACGTGCTGGTTGCCGGGCGCGCGGTTGTCGGCATCACCGAAACTCCACTGGCGGCGGCGCGGCCCGGGCTGATCGACGCGGGCGGTCCGCTTCAGGTCCGGCTGGCGAATGGCGCGTTGCAATCCATCGCGTCCGAGTCCTTCCTGGCTGGCGGCAACCTGATGGCGATCGGCGACGGAACGCCGGGAAACTGGGAGCTGTTCCAATTCCGTGACGCCACGTTGGTCGGAGAAGGGCGGTGGCTCCTGTCTCATCGCCTGCGGGGACAGGCGGGATCGGACGGGGTGATGCCGGACATCTGGCCCGCCGGGTCGTGGGTGGTCCTGATGAACGGTGCGCCGCGACAGATCTCCATGGCGGGGCATCTGCGGCGGGTATCCCGTCACTTCAGGATCGGCCCGGCCAAGCAACCGTATGACGATCCGAGCTACGTGCATCAGGTGCATGCCTTCGATGGCAACGGCCTGCGGCCCTACCGGCCGGCGCACCTAAAGGCTCTGGATGATGCCGGGGACGTGACCGTGACGTGGGTCCGGCGCACGCGCATCGATGGCGACAGCTGGGACGGCTACGAGGTGCCGCTGGCTGAGGACAGCGAATCCTACCTCGTGCGGGTCATGCAGGGCAGCAGCACGCTGCGCGAGGCGCAGGTCTCAGTCCCCAACTGGACGTACAGTGCGTTTGCGCGGACGTCGGACGGGGTCGGTGGTGCGTACAGCATCGCCGTGGCCCAGATCTCGGCGCGCTACGGGGCAGGGCCGTTCGCAATGGTCGACCTGACCGCATGAGACCGCTTCGCCCGGCGGATGTGATGGCAGCGGCGCGGGCCTTGTTGTCCGCGCCGAGCGACGCACGTCCCGAACTGCTGCGCCGCATGATGGTGGAGGCAGACATGGCTGACAGCTACCGTCGCCGCCTTGGCAGGGTGCATCGGATCTGGGGCAACGGCACGCTCGCCTCCGCGGCGCTGGTCCGTCCGTTGGCGGGCTGGCAAAAGCCGGACGACAGCGATCTGCTCGAATGCCTTGCCCTGGTGACCGACGCCCTGCTGGTGCGTGACCGGATCGGTCATCCTCTGGCGCAGGACATGCAGCGCAGGACAGTCGGCTCCAGCTCCAGCCGGGCAGGGGCGATCTCCTCGCCACAGTCGGCGCAATAGCCGAACTCGCCCTCCTCGATCCTCTGCAAGGCGGCTTGCAATGCACGCCGGTACAGGTCGCGCCGCGCCTGCGTGGCCTTTGCCATCGACTGGTTCAGCAGGGCATCCTGTCGCGACAGCCGCCCCACAGACTGCTGGTCGAGCTCGACGACCCGCTGGCTCCGTTCGCCAAGCGCATCATCCTCGTCGAGTGCCTCCAGCCGATTGCCGATGTCCTGCCGGAATTTGTGAACCTCCCGTTCATCCATGATCGCGATGGTCCCCATCAAGGATTTGCGTTTCGTTCTCCAGACCCTATCTGCTATCTTGCCGTGGTCAAAGGAGGACGCCAGATGGCTGAAACACGCATGAAACTGGCCGAGGTCGACCCGGTCTGGGCGCGCATCGCCCGTGAAGCCGACGAAGCCGTGGCGCAGGAACCCTTGCTTGGCGGCATGGTGCATTATTCCATTCTGCACCATCCGACGATCGAAAGGGCGCTGAGCTACCGCATCTCGTTGAAGCTGGCCAATGGCGAGATGTCGGAACAGATCATCCGTGAAATCTGCGACGAGGCCTATTCGGCAGAGCCGGACCTGGCCCATGCGGCGCGCGCCGACATCACCGCCACCTACGAACGTGACCCGGCCTGCCACCGCTACCTGCAGCCGCTGCTTTTCTTCAAGGGGTTCCAGGCGGTTCAGGCGTATCGCGTGGCGCATTGGCTCTGGACGCAGGGGCGTAAGGATCTTGCCTATTTCTTCCAGATGCGGTCGTCCGAGGTGTTCGGCATCGACATCCATCCCGCGGCCCGCATCGGGCGCGGCATCATGATCGACCATGCGCACTCCATCGTGATCGGTGAAACCGCGGTCGTGGGCGACAACGTCTCCATGCTGCACTCGGTCACGCTGGGCGGCACCGGCAAGGAAGACGCCGACCGCCATCCGAAGATCGGGAACAACGTGCTGATCGGGGCCGGGGCGAAGGTGCTGGGCAACATCACGGTTGGCCACTGCTCGCGGATCGCCGCGGGGTCTGTTGTGCTGAAGGAAGTCCCGCCGTGCACGACGGTTGCGGGCGTGCCTGCGAAGATCGTGGGCGAGGCCGGATGCGATCAGCCGTCCAAGGAGATGGACCAGATCCTGCGCGGCGAAACGCTGGGGATGTGAACCTGTGCAAGTGCGAAAAAGCCCCGGCCGGTGCCGGGGCTTTTTCGTTTGTACCACAGCAGGGCTGGCCCGAAGGGATCAGGCCAGCATGGCCAGCGGGTTCTCGAGGTTGTCCTTGATGGCGGCCAGCAGTTCCGCGCCGAGTGCGCCGTCGATGACACGGTGATCCACCGACAGGGTGACCGACATCACCGTTGCCACGGCCAGCGCCCCGTCCGCGTTTACGACCGGCTTCTTCACCCCGGCGCCGACCGCAAGGATCGCGCCGTGTGGCGGGTTGATGACCGCATCGAAGTTCTCGATCCCGAACATGCCGAGGTTGGAAATCGCGAAACTGCCGCCTTGGTATTCGGAGGGTGCGAGTTTGCGGTCGCGGGCGCGGGTCGCGAGGTCCTTCATCTCGGCCGAGAGGGCCGAGAGTGTTTTCTGATGCGCATCGCGCAGGACGGGCGTAAAGAGGCCGCCCTCGATTGCCACGGCTACCGCCACGTCCGAGGGCGTCAGTTGCAGGATGCGGTCGCCGGCCCAGACGGCATTGGCCTTCGGCACCTGCTGAAGCGCCAGGGCGCAGGCCTTGATGATGAAGTCGTTGACCGACAGCTTCACGCCGCGCGGTGCGAGCTGTTCGTTCAGCTGCGCGCGGAAGGCCATCAGCGCGTCCAGCGTGATGTCCCGGCGCAGGTAGAAATGGGGGATGGTCTGCTTGGCCTCGGTCAGGCGGGCCGCGATGGTCCGGCGCATGCCGTCCAGAGGCACCTCCGTATAGGCCCGGTCCGCGTAAAGCGCCGCGACGGAGGACGGATCGACCGGCGCCGCTGCGGCTTTGGCAGGCGCCACAGCGGGTGTGGCGGCAGCGGCCGCCGGTTTCGCCGCGGCGGGGGCAGCCGTTGCACTTTCGACATCGGCCTTCACGATGCGGCCGCGCGGGCCGGAGCCCTTGATCTGCGACAGGTCGAGGCCCTTCTGCTGGGCGATCCGCCGGGCGAGGGGGGAGGCGAAGATCCGTTCCCCGTCAGAGCGTTCCGGTGCGGGCGGCGCGGCTTTGATCTCGGCCTCGGGGGCTGCCTGCGTCTCCTTCGGTTCGGACGGGGGAGGGGCCTTGGGGCCGCCCGTTGCGCCTAGGTCGTCAGCCGTCTCGCCCTCTTCCAGAAGGACCGCGATCACCGTGCCGACCTTCACCTCTGCCGTGCCCTCGGCGACGACGATCCGGCCGATCACGCCCTCGTCGACGCCCTCGAACTCCATCGTCGCCTTGTCGGTCTCGATCTCTGCCAGCACGTCACCGGAAGATACCGTGTCGCCCTCCTTCACCAGCCACTTGGCCAGCGTGCCCTCTTCCATCGTGGGCGACAGGGCGGGCATCTGAATTTCCACGGGCATCGCTCAGCTCTCCGTCTCGAGGGTCATCTCGTCGAAGGGCGCCGGCGGCGTGGCTCCGTTGATGAGCGCGGTCATCGCGCCTTCCAGCTCCGTCTTCTGGGCCGCCGCCCATTCCATCGCCCGGTCTTCCGTCACGGTGCCCATCTCGCGCTCGAGCAGCGATTTGGGCGCGAGTGCCGTCACGGGGCCAAGCGACAGGTGCAGGCCGTGCGGGCCGAGCCCGAGGATTTCGATCTCATCCGCCATGGTTGCCCCCTCAGCGATAGGTGACTTGTTTGACGGCCTCGATCACCTCTGCGGTGGTGACCAGGGCCAGTTTTTCGAGGTTCGCGGCATAGGGCATGGGCACGTCCTTGCCGGTCAGGTTTATGACCGGGGCATCGAGCCAGTCGAACGCCTTCTGCATCAGCACCGCCGAGATGTGGTTGCCGATGGAGGCCACCGGGAACCCTTCCTCGATGGTCACGCAGCGGTTGGTCTTTTTGACCGAAGCAATGACGGTTTCGGTGTCCATGGGCCGCAGGGTGCGCAGGTCGATGACCTCGGCGCTGATGCCCTCTGCCGCCAGCTTCTCTGCCGCGTCCATGGCGTAGGTCATGCCGATGCCGAAGCTGACCAGCGTGACATCGGTGCCCTCGCGCCAGATGCGGGCCTTGCCGAACGGCACAATGAAGTCGTCCATCACCGGCACGTCGAAGGAGCGGCCGTAAAGGATCTCGTTTTCGAGGAAGACCACCGGGTTCGGATCGCGGATGGCGCTTTTCAGCAGACCCTTCGCGTCGGAAGCAGAGTAAGGCATGCAGACCTTCAGGCCCGGGATATGCGCGTACCATGCCGCGTAATCCTGGCTGTGCTGCGCGCCGACCCGGGCCGCGGCACCGTTCGGACCGCGGAAGACGATGGGGCAGCCCATCTGGCCGCCGGACATATACAGCGTCTTGGCCGCGGAGTTGATGATCTGGTCGATGGCCTGCATGGCGAAGTTGAAGGTCATGAACTCCACGATCGGGCGCAGGCCGCCGAAGGCCGCACCGACGCCGATCCCGGCAAAGCCATGTTCGGTGATCGGCGTGTCCATCACACGTTTGGACCCGAACTCGTCCAGCAGGCCCTGGCTGATCTTGTAGGCGCCCTGGTACTCCGCCACTTCCTCCCCCATCAGGAAGACGTCGCCGTCGCGGCGCATCTCTTCGGCCATGGCGTCGCGTAGCGCCTCGCGGACGGTCTGCGACTTCACCTTCGTGCCTACCGGCCAGTCGGGTTCGGGCTTCTGCCACTCCGGCTCCGGGTGGGATTTGGCGGCGGCGGGCGCGCTTTCGGAGGTCAGCGTCTTGTCGACGGGGGCGGGCTGCTGCGCCGGGCCGGTCGTAACTGCGTCCTCCACGCTTTCGCCGTCCTCGACCAGCACCGCGATGGGGGTGTTCACCGCCACGCCCTGCGTGCCCTCGGTCACGAGGATCTTGCCGACGATGCCCTCGTCGACCGCCTCGAACTCCATCGTCGCCTTATCTGTCTCGATCTCCGCGATCACGTCGCCGCTGGAGACGGTGTCGCCTTCCTTCACCAGCCACTTGGCCAGCGTGCCTTCCTCCATCGTCGGAGAGAGCGCGGGCATCAGGATTTCGGTTGCCATGTCCGTGTCACTCCTGCTCTTGCGGCCGACAGGCGTTCATCAGCGCCCCCATCGACATGTTGGCGAACCCGACATCGTTTTCGGCGGTGGGGGTGAGGATTGTCAGGTGTACTTGCTCGGTCGGCATCCGGCCTTCGCAGCGCGTGTCGGTGCAGGTCATCTCGATAGCGTCCCGGTAAGCCTTGCGGGTGTCGTTGTCCGGCCCGTCCAGCGTGATGTCGGCGCTCACGTCCACCCCATCCGAGAACGGCAGGATCAGGCTGGCCACGTCGGGGGCGTAGACCGCCTCCTGGTAACCGTCCATCGACAGGTCCCGCACGTTGAACGTGGTCACCGTGGTGCGCACCGTCTCCGGGTCCAGCTTCTGGATCAGCGTCATCCGGTAGAGGCAGGTGTCGAGGTGCTCGAACTTCGTGCGGAAGGGCGCATCCTCCTCGCCCTGGTTCAGGTAGCGGAAAAGGTTGACCGCCAGCGGCGCCTCCAGCGGCGGGCCGTCGATCACGATGGTCTCGCCCGTGTCCTTGTTGGTGACCGTGGTCTGCGCCAGTGCCGCAAGGGGCAGGGTGGTCAGCGCCGCAGCGACGACGAACGCCTTCATGCCGCGCCCTCCTGTTTCTGCGGCACGGATTGGGCGTAGATGTCGGTCCAGAGCTCATCGACCGCGGGTTCCGGGCTCTCGCGGGAGAAATCCGCAGCCTCCGTCACCACGGCCTTGATCTCCTTGTCGATGGCCTTCAGGTCGTCCTCCGTCGCGTGCTTGCCCTGCAGCAGCATCTCGCGGACATGTTCGATGGGATCGCGCTCCTCGCGCATCTTCTGGACTTCCTCGCGCGTCCGGTACTTTGCCGGGTCGGACATGGAGTGCCCGCGATAGCGGTAGGTCTTCACCTCGAGGATGTAAGGCCCCTTGCCGGACCGGCAGTGCTTCACCGCCTTGTCGCCCGCATCCTTGACCGCCGAGACATCCATCCCGTCGACGATCTCTCCGGGAATGCCGAAGGCCTCGCCCCGGGTGTGCAGATCGGGCGTGGACGTCGAACGCGCCTGCGCCGTTCCCATGGCATACTGGTTGTTCTCGATCACGAAGATCACCGGCAGCTTCCAAAGGGCGGCCATGTTGAAGGTCTCGTAGACCTGGCCCTGGTTCGCGGCGCCGTCCCCGAAATAGGTGAAGGTCACGCGGTCGTTGCCCCGATACTTGTCCGAAAACGCAAGACCCGCGCCCAGCGGCACCTGCGCGCCGACGATGCCGTGGCCGCCGTAGAAGTGCTTTTCGCGGCTGAACATGTGCATGGAGCCGCCCTTGCCCCGGGAATAGCCGCCCTCGCGCCCGGTCAGTTCGGCCATGACGCCCTTGGGATCCATGCCGCAGGCCAGCATGTGGCCGTGGTCGCGGTAGGAGGTGATACGCTTGTCGCCCTCTTCGGCAGCGGCTTCCAGTCCGACGACCACCGCCTCCTGTCCGATGTAGAGGTGGCAGAAACCGCCGATCAGTCCCATGCCGTAAAGCTGGCCCGCCTTCTCCTCGAAGCGCCGGATTAGCAGCATGTCGCGATACCAGGCCTTCAGGTCGTCGGCCGAGACATTGGGCTTTGCAGCCGCCTTGCGCGTGGCCATCGCGTCTCCTCCCCAGGAATAGTTTAGCGTTAAACAGTCTTGGAAGGAAGCGTAGCGCGGCTTTGCGGGCCCGTAAAGCCCGCGCAACAATATTTCGCGCACTATTCGTCGCAGGAAATCTTCATAAGCGCGCAACGGGATGCTGCCGTCGGACGTTGGCGCAGGAATGGACCGGACAGGGCGATCCTGCAGGCACTTTCGACAGCGACCGTTAACGATAGGAACTGTTACCAATGGAAGACGATGACGACGCGCCGAAGCTGATCCGCACCGATTTCAGCGACGAAACCTCGTGGGAGGCCTTGCTGGAGGCCGCGATGGCCGAGGGCGAAATGGGGTACACCGCCAACTTCTCACGCGTGGAGGACGAGCGGCACGACGGCGCCGATACCGACGCCCTGTTCGAAGCCTTCCCGGATGAAGCAGTGCTGTATGTCGCCGACGATCACGCCATGAGCGACCAGAGCTGGCCGATCCTTGTCGTTGACACGGAGACCGGCGCCGAATTCCGGGTGCGCGCCGGGGACGCATGGGCCGTGGAGAACAACCTCACCCTTGGCAACATGTCCTTCGACGAGGCCATGGACATGCTGGACGAGGACGGAGTGTTCGAGCCGCCGGTCTGAAACCGGGTGGCTCAGTTCACCACGATTTCGTCAGACCGCACCAGGCCCAGCACATCGCGGGCCTGCTGGTCGAGCAGGTCGAGGTCGAGATAGTCGTCGGACAGCCGCTCCGTGAGGTTCTCCATCTGGAGGACCTCCGCCTGCACGGCGGCAAGCTCCTGTTCCAGCTTCTGGCCCTCGACCACGATTTCCGCGCGGCGGAACAGGCCGAAGTCCCCTTGCACGGCGGCAAAGGTGAAATAGGCCGACAGGCTGAGGGTCACCGCGAAGAACACGGGGACGCCAAGGGAGGGGCGTGAACGACGGGGTGTCATGATCTCTTGTCTGCCTCGGAAACATCTCTCGGGGGATGCCTTGCCGGCCAATCTGTCATGCTGGCCGAATCAGTAAAAGCCACGCCTTCGTGAGCCCGCGAATCGGTGGTAAAGCGTTGCATTCCTGCACAGTACGCTGCCTCTCTGGCTTGTGACAGTGGGGTCGCTATTGTGCGCGCATGCAAAGACCGCTGCTCCTCTGCCTGCTGATTCTTTCCCTCGCCGGATGTGCCGCGCGGGGCGTCATCACGCTCCTGCCGGAGCTGGACGGGCAGGGGACCGATCTGCAGCGCGTCTTCATCGCCTCCAACCGGCTGAGCGGTTCCGACGATGCGAGCCAGTTCATCTTCGAACAGGACTTCGGCGATGTGCGCGACCCGAACATGCGCTACGGGTCTATCCTTATTTCGATCCCACCGGGCCACAGGACAGGCAACATCGAATGGCCGGGCGCCGAGGAGCCCGATCCGCAACGCCATTTCGTCGCCTCGGATCAACGCACCTTCGCCGATGCGCGGGCCTTCCTGCAGGCGCTCGACGCCAGCGACCGCCAGCCGCGCGAGGTGGTGGTGTTTGTGCATGGCTACAACGTGAACAACGCGGAGGCGGTCTATCGTCTGGCGCAGATCGCGCAGGACTTCGACGCCAAGGTGCCGGTGATCGCGTTTTCCTGGCCGTCCGCCGGAAACCCGCGGGGCTATGTCTATGACCGTGACAGCGTCATGTTTTCGCGCGACGACCTGGAGACGCTGCTGAGCGCGCTGACCGGGCCGGGGGATCGCAAGGTGCTGCTCGTGGCGCATTCGATGGGCAGCCAGCTGGTGATGGAGACGCTGAGGCAGATGGCGATCTCGGGGAACCGTGGGGCGCTGGCCGATATCTCCGGCGTGGCGCTTATCAGTCCCGATATCGACGAGGACGTCTTTGTCCAGCAGGCGCGGCGCATCACGCCGTTTCCGCAGCCCTTCACCCTGATGGTGTCCGACCGCGACCGGGCCCTGAACCTGTCAGCGTTCCTGACGGGCAAGCCCGCGCGGCTTGGATCGATCACCGACCCGGGCCGGCTGGGCAACCTGCCGGTGCAGGTGGTCGATCTGTCCGACATCGAGGGGGGCGACCGGGGCGGTCACACCACGGCCTTTACCGCCCCCGCGGCGATCCGCCTGCTGCGCGATCTGGCGACGGGCGCCTCTGAACTGATCGAAGGCGCCTTCTGAGGGGTTCAGTCCTCGGTCTTCTCTTCTTCGCGCTGGTCCAGCGCTGCGACGCCGGGCAGGGTCTTGCCTTCCATCCACTCGAGGAACGCCCCGCCAGCCGTTGAAATATAAGAGAAATCCGACGCGACACCGGCCTTGTTCAACGCCGCGACCGTGTCGCCGCCACCGGCCACGGACACAAGCTGACCAACCTCGGACCGCGCCGCCGCATGGCGGGCCGCCGCGTTGGTCGCCGCATCGAAAGGCGCGATCTCGAAGGCGCCGAGCGGGCCGTTCCAGATCAGGGTTTTCGCCCGGTCGATGGCCTGCTTGATATGCGCCACGCTGTCGGGCCCGGCGTCGAGGATCATCGCGTCGGCGGGGCAATCCTCGGCCTTCACCACCTCGCTGTCGGCGCCTTCCTTGAACTCGCGCGCAACGACGACATCGCGCGGCAGCAGCAGTTCGCAGCCGGTCTCCACCGCCTTCTCGGCAATCGCCTTCGCGGTTTCGGTCATGTCGTGCTCGCAGAGCGACTTGCCCACGTCGATGCCCTGCGCCGCGAGGAAGGTGTTGGCCATGCCGCCGCCGATCACCAGCATGTCGACCTTCTCGACAAGGTTCGACAGCAAGTCCAGCTTGGTCGACACCTTCGCACCGCCGACCACCGCCAGAACCGGGCGTTCCGGCGTGCTCAGCGCCGATTCCAGCGCCTGCAGTTCGCCCTGCATCAGGCGCCCGGCGCAGGAGGGCAGAAGGTGCGCTATACCTTCGGTGGAGGCATGCGCACGGTGCGCGGCCGAGAAGGCGTCGTTGCAGTAGACGTCGCCCAGTTCCGCCATCTGCGCGGCCAGCTCCGGGTCGTTCTTTTCCTCGCCCTTGTGGAAGCGGGTGTTTTCCAGCAGCGCCACCTGGTTCTCGCCCAGCGTGTCGATGACCGCCTGGGCCACCGGACCCACGCAGTCGGCGGCAAAGACCACCTCGACACCCAGCACCTGCTCCATCGCGGGGATCAACATCTGCAGGCTCATGTCGTCGCGCCGCTCGCCCTTGGGCCGGCCGAAATGCGCCAGCAGCACCGGCTTGCCGCCGCGCGCCAGGATGTCCTGGATCGTCGCGCAGATGCGGTCGATGCGGGTGGTGTCCGTCACCTTGCCGTCTTCGACGGGGACGTTGATGTCCACGCGGGTCAGCACCCGTTTGCCGTCCAGATCCATGTCGTCGAGGGTCTTCCAGGCCATGTCGCTCTCCCAGTCCCAATCCCGTTCCCAATCCGTACCCGTGTTGCCCTCTGACGCGCGCGCCGTCAACGGCTGCTTGGCTTTGTGCGCGGCGTGGCATAAACCACCGGCCAGAATGAATGAGGAGTGGACGACATGGCCGAGATCAAGGATCCGGAAAACACCATCCTGATGGAACTGAAGGGCGGCACGGTCGTGATCGCGCTGATGCCCGACGTGGCCCCGAAGCACGTGGAGCGAATGAAGGAGCTGGCGCGCGCCGGTGCCTATGACAACGTCTGCTTTCACCGCGTGATCGACGGCTTCATGGCGCAGACCGGCGACGTGGCCAACGGCAACATGGAGAAGGACTTCAACCTGCGCCGCGCTGGCACGGGCGGGTCCGAGCTTCCTGACCTGCCGGCAGAGTTCTCGCGCATCCCGCACGCCCGCGGGTCGCTTGGTGCGGCACGGTCGCAGAACCCGAACTCCGCCAACTCGCAGTTCTTCATCAACTTCAAGGACAACGACTTCCTCAACGGGCAGTACACCGTCTACGGGCAGGTGATCGAAGGCATGGAGCACGTCGACGCCATCACGCGCGGCGAGCCGCCCGCCAACCCGGACCGGATGATTTCCGTCAAGGTGGCTGCCGATGTTGCGTAACCTGACCGTTGCACTGGCGCTTCTGGCGTCTCCGGCACTGGCCACCGGCCTTCAGATCGAGGTCGCGGGCGAGGGCGGTCCCAAGGGCACCGTCACCATCGACCTGTTCGAGGACGTGGCCCCCGGCCATGTGGAGCAGATCACCGCACTGGCTGAAGCGGGCGCCTATGACGGTGTCGTCTTTCACCGCGTGATCGACGGCTTCATGGCGCAGACCGGCGACGTCTCCTTCGGCAACATGGAGAAGGACGGCTTCGACATGCGCCGCGCCGGCACAGGCGGCTCCGAGCGTCCCGACCTGAAGGCAGAGTTCTCCGACCTGCCGTTCGACCGCGGCGTCGTGGGCATGGCCCGCTCGCAGTCGCCGGACAGCGGCAACTCGCAGTTCTTCATCATGTTCGAGCCGGGCCCGTTCCTGAACGGCCAGTACACCGTGGTCGGCGAGGTGACGGACGGCATGGACGTGGTCGACTCGATCAAGCGCGGACATCCGCGCAGCGGTGCCGTGGACGGGGAACCGGACCACATGGCAAAGGTCACCGTGACCGAGTGACGAGATCAGGGGCGCTTCGGCGCCCCTTTTTCCTGTCCGCCCATCGTGCCGATCATACATGACCCGGCACGGCGGACTGGACAGCCGCCCCCTGAGCCCGGACAATCGGCGCAAAGAGGGGGGATTTGCCATGCGCCGCGCCTTCGGTCTGTGCCTGCTGCTCTGGTCCGCGATCGCCACCGGCGCCGCCGCCGATCCGTCTTTCTGGAAACACGAATGGCCGGACACCGATTTCTCGAACACCAGCGTGTCCAACTGGGTGGAGGTCATCTCGGGTGGGCCGCCGAAGGACGGCATCCCGGCGCTCTCCGATCCGCAGTTCGTCGAGGTTGCGCAGAAGGAGGGCATCGCGCCCACGGAGCCGGTCATCACGGTGGAGATCGACGGAGAACTCCCGCGCGCCTATCCGATCCGCTACCTGACGTGGCACGAGATCGTCAACGACAGCATCGGCGGGGTGCCCGTCGCGGTGACCTTCTGCCCGCTCTGCAACTCTGCCCTGACATTCGACCGGCGCGTGGACGGCCGGGTCCTGACCTTCGGCGTCTCGGGCAAGCTGCGCAACTCCGACATGATCATGTACGACCGCGAAACGCAAAGCTGGTGGCAGCAGGCGGTGGGTACGGGCATCGTCGGGGACATGACCGGCACACGGCTGAAACCCGTCGCGTCGTGGATGGAGAGTTTCGGAACCTTCGTGCAGCGCAATCCCGATGGGCTGGTGATGGCCGAGCCGGAGTGGCAGCGCCCCTACGGCCGCAATCCCTACCGCAACTACGATACGTCGAAGCGGCCGTTCCTCTACTCCGGCGAGATGCCCCCGCACGGCATTGCACCGCTGATGCGGGTGATCCGCGTGGGCGACCGCGCCTGGCCGATGGACAGGCTGGCGCGGGAAGCGGACGTGACAGAGGACGGCGTGCGTATCCTCTGGCAATCCGGCGTGAACTCCGCGCTCGATGCCGACCGGATCGCGGACGGGCGGGATGTGGGGGCGGTGCGGGTGACGGATACAGCGGGCCGGGACCTGCCGCATGACGTGATGTTCGCTTTCGCGTTCCATGCCTTCTGGCCCGAGGGGCGCTGGATGCTCGGCGCGAACTGACGGTCTGCATCAGGAACAAAAGGCAAGAGGCAGGACGCGGGCCACGGGCGCGAGGCAGGGCAGGTGGACCCATGTGCCGCCAAGCCGGTGGGCGGTCGCGCCGAGGCCCAGCTTGAAACGTGTCAGCCCCGGGGCGTCCTGCGCATTGAGTAACCCGAGGTCGAGCATGTCATGACCCCGCCGCCAGCAATCCGTCGCCGCCTCCCACAGCACGAGGTTCATGGCGTTCAGGCGGCGACCTTCCCCCGTGCTGTGCCCGATCTGCCAGGTCGCCATGCGCCCGTGTCGCAGGATCAGAGCGGCGGCGACAGGCCGGCCCTTGTGCCGGGCTTCGTAGACCACGGCCTCCCCGGGGTTGGCGGCGGCGTAGATCGCGCAGAAGGCGGGCGGCAGGCCCTTGTAGCCCTTAGTCTTCGCATGCCGCGCCTCGGCGCCAAGGAGCCAGTGGTCCGGTGTCAGGTCGGTGTGGCGCACCTCGATCTCCTCCCGCTGCGCCCGGTTGAGGCGATTGCGCCACTTCTGTCTCAGGCTGGCGCGCAGGGTTGGTGGCGTGGCGAGCGGCAGCAGCGCGATGGTCGCCGGCGTCATCAGCGGCCAGAACCCGCCGTCGCGCAGAATGCTTGGCGGGATGCCGTCGGCGTTCAGCAGGAGGGGTCGGCCATCGTGCCAGTGCGGCCAGCGCGTGACCCAGTCACAGAGTTCGCCCGGATCCTCCGCCACCGGTCCGCGCGACACGAGGTCGACACGCCCGAAGGGCCGGATGACCCGCGACTGAACCTGCCAGAGCAGGCGCACACCCGCCCGCGCCTCGCGTTTGCAGAGTCGCGTCTGCACCCCCATGCGGGCACAGGCGCGCGCGAATTGGGGGGTTTGGGGGAGGGGGAGGCGGAGCATGGGGGTATTAACGGGATCAAAACTTTCGAATGGCTTAATGGCTGCATGAACAGACAGCCTTTGCGCCGTGCGGCGCCCCGATCCGAATCGATTGCGCTGACCCGGCCCCGTCCGACCGCCGGGGCGGCGCTGTTGGTGGCCTGCGTGCTTTCGATACCCTTCGTTTTGCTGATCGTCCTGCAGGCGGTGTTCTGAGAGGGGGAAGGCGCACGGGATGAAGCGCCGCGCCTAGCTTAGCGGTGCGGGGCGCGGACCGGCGGCACGAAAAGGCATGTAACCCGGGCGCGTAGGGCGAACGGGTCACAGCGCGGCTTGACCATGTCGGGGAGGAGGCCGGGCGGTACAGCGTGACTTGGCCCAGCAAGTGAGGGTGCTATGCGCGATTGTGTGTCGGGCCGTTGTGCGTTCCGTATTCGAAGTTGGGGCGTGGCTGCGTACCTGGGGCAATCTGCACAGGAGGGCGTTCAGTTCCCTGCGTACATCACACCGTGAAGTGGTGCGTTGCCGGGTTCGATCCGATGTCTTGGCGCGCAGTCCCGAGGCCATATCGTTGAAAGAACACGTCAGACCGGCGGTCATGGCGCGGAGGTCTGTTCGCGACGAGCCTTGCTTGGGCGCGGGCAAGGGAGCGACCTCGGGTCTAGGGGCTCGCGCATGGCAATTCACAAAAGAAAAGACGCGCGGCAGTGCCGCGCGTCGCAACATCCGACGGAAACCGCCGTTCAGTCCGCCAGCTTGACCAGCGCGTGGCGCTTCTTGCCCGCGCTCAGCTTGATCGGTGAGGACAGGGCGCCCCGGTCCAGCATCAGGCCCGCGTCGGTCAGCGGCGCATCGTCCAGACGTGCGCCGTTCTCGGCGATCAGACGCTTGGCCTCCTTGCCGGACTTCACCAGCCCCGAGCGGACGATCAGCTGGATGACGGAGATGCCATCGCCGATCTCGTCGGAGGTCAGCTCCAGCGTCGGAAGATCGTCGCCCACGCCGCCCTTCTCGAAGACCTCGCGCGCTGTGGCCTCTGCCGTGGCGGCGGCCTCTGCACCGTGGCACAGCCGGGTGACCTCGTTGGCGAGGATGATCTTGCCCTCGTTGATCTCCGACCCGGCAAGGCCGCCCAGACGCTCGCATTCCTCTACCGGCAGCTCGGTGTAGAGTTTCAGGAACCGGCCCACGTCAGCGTCGGTGCTGTTCCGCCAGAACTGCCAGAACTCGTAGGGGGAGAGCATGTCGGCATTCAGCCACATGGCGCCGCCCTGGCTCTTGCCCATCTTCTTGCCGTCCGACGTGGTCAGCAGCGGCGAGGTCAGGCCGTAGATCTCGTGATCCAGCACCCGGCGCGTCAGGTCGATGCCGTTGACGATGTTGCCCCACTGATCCGATCCGCCCATCTGCAACAGGCAGTCGTAGCGGCGGTTCAACTCGAGGAAGTCGTAGGCCTGCAGGATCATGTAGTTGAATTCGAGGAACGACAGGGACTGCTCCCGGTCGAGCCGCGACTTCACGCTTTCGAACGACAGCATCCGGTTGACCGAGAAATGCCGCCCGATGTCGCGCAGGAAATCGAGGTAGTTCAGGTCGTCCAGCCATTCGGCGTTGTTCAGCATGAGCGCATCGGTGGGACCGTCGCCGTAGCTGAGGTACTTGGCGAAGACCTGCTTCATGCCGTCGATGTTGGCGTCGATCTGCTCGGGGCCGAGCAGGGGGCGTTCGTCCGACCGGAAGGAGGGGTCGCCCACTTTCGTCGTGCCGCCACCCATCAGGGTGATCGGCCGGTGGCCGGTCTTCTGCAGCCAGCGCAGCATCATGATGTTGAGCAGGTGGCCGACGTGCAGCGACTGCGCCGTGGCGTCGTAGCCGATATAGGCGGTCACCACCCCGTGCGACAGCTTGTCGTCGAGCGCCTGGTAATCGGTGCAGTCGGCAAGGTAGCCGCGCTCCATCATGACGCGCATGAAATCCGATTTGGGATGGTAGGTCATGGCCGGCCTTCTGTATATTATCCGCAGGTCCGTATAAGGGCCGCGGGGCGTGAGGAAAAGAGCATGATGAGAACCGGGCCGGTCAAAGCGCTGGGGGCGATGTCGGGAACGTCGCTGGACGGCGTCGATGCGGCTGTCGTGGTGACCGACGGGGTGACGATCTTCGAGTTCGGCGACAGCGCCTATCGCCCCTATTCGGAGGCGGAGCAGAAGATCCTGCGCGCGGCGCTCGGCAAGTGGCCGGGGGCGGACCTTGAGGCCGCCTCGGAGATCGTGCTGGGCGCGCACCGCGAGGTTCTGTCACAGTTCGAGGGGATCGACGTGGTGGGCTTCCACGGCCAGACGCTGGCGCATGAGCCGCGCGGTCGGGGCACGCACCAGCTGGGCGACGGCGCGGCGCTGGCGGACGCCTTGGGCGTGCCGGTGGTCTGGGATTTCCGGTCGGCGGACGTGGCGCTGGGGGGCGAGGGCGCGCCGCTGGCGCCGTTCTTCCACTGGGCCTGCGCGAAGTGGATCGGGGCGGAGAAGCCCTTGTGTTTCCTCAATCTCGGCGGGGTGGGCAACCTGACCTGGGTCGACCCCGCCGCCGCGAAGCCCGAGGCGCCCGGCGCGCTTCTGGCGTTCGACACCGGGCCTGCCAACGCGCCGCTGAACGACCTGATGACCGAGCGGCGCGGGCTGGCCTTCGACGAAGGCGGCGCGCTGGCGCAGCAGGGCCGGGTGGAGGAAGGCGCGCTGGAGCTGTTCCTCGATGAAGGCTTCTTCCGAAGAATGCCTCCGAAGTCATTGGACCGCGACGATTTTTCCGTGATGCTCGATCTGGTGCGGGAACTGGGCGACGCCGATGCCGCCGCCACCATGACCGGCATGGCGGCGACCGCGGTGATGGTCGGGATGGAACATTCCCCGACACCGCCCGACCGGGTCCTGGTGACCGGCGGCGGGCGCAGGAACCCGGTGATGATGGAGATGCTGCGCGTGGGCCTCGACTGTCCGGTGGTGCCGGTGGAGGACGCGGGCCTCGACGGCGACATGCTGGAGGCGCAGGCATTTGCATGGCTGGCGGTGCGGGTGGCGCGCGGCCTGCCGACTTCGGCGCCAAGCACGACGGGGGTGGCGGCGCCGGTGGGCGGCGGCCAGATCTCGCGCCCCGAGCGCCGCTCCGAAAGCGTGGCCTGAGCGGTGTTGCGCGGCGTGCGCCCCGTTGCGTGAACGTCTGTTCAGTTAAGCGGCCGGGCGTTGCGTCAATACGGCGTGCGCCGTTAACCCCGGCACTGCATGATGGGGCTGCGGGCTGCGTGCGCCACAAGGCGTTAACCAGATATTCACCTTTAGACTGAACCCGTTACCGGTGAACCGGCCGATTGGAGGTATCGAACCGGCCGGATCGTGATTTTCGAATGCTTGTTTTGTGAACAAACCATTGATGTTGTGGAAAACCCTGCAGGACGCCACGCAACAGCGCGTCATCCGGGCGTTTTCAGCATTGTCATTTGTGGTCACGTGGCCTTATGTTATCAGGCAGGCTTTCGCGCAGTGCGCGGAGCCGGACAGTTTCGCTGTGTCGGGAGTTGCGAGAGACGCGCCCGATGCAGACCGATTGGGCCCGAGGGGCGCTGGCGGGGGATACCCGTCGCATGCCGGAGGCCGATGAACCGAACCCGTAGAGCGAGCGACGCGACGGGTTTCATGAATGGGCGTCGGGCTCGGAATGCGTGCCATGACGTCGGAGAAGAACCGCGATGACGCGCGCGACGCAAGACAGGCACATGGGCAGGAGCGGAAACGCCGCCTTTGAGCCATGCGACCGGCCGTCACTATTCGCCCAGACAAGACACGCCCCACGCTTCCTTGCGCCTCCCGGTCAAAGGGCCGGTTCATGGGGGCTGCGCGCGTGCACACGGATTACATGGCAAAGAAAATGCTCATCGATGCCACCCACGCGGAAGAGACCCGAGTCGTGGTGGTGGACGGAAACAAGGTCGAGGAGTTCGACTTTGAATCGGAAAACAAGCGTCAGCTAGCAGGCAACATCTACCTCGCGAAAGTCACGCGGGTCGAACCGTCGCTGCAGGCGGCCTTCGTCGATTACGGCGGCAACCGTCACGGGTTCCTCGCGTTCTCGGAGATCCACCCGGATTACTACCAGATCCCGGTGGCCGACCGTCAGGCGCTGATGGAGGAGGAGGCCGCACTGGCCGCCGCCGCCGATGAAGAAGAGGACAAGCCGAAGAAGTCTTCGCGGTCGCGGTCGCGCAAGAAGTCGTCGAAGCCGTCCACGCGGTCCGACTCGAAATCGCCGAAGGAACCTTCGGGGATGGAGACCATCGACCTCGGGTCCGAGGAAGACGCGTCCGAGAACGAGGCGGTGGCAGAAGCCGGCGCCCCGGGCGAGGGCCTTTCGCCGATGGAGACCGTGACCGAAGCGCCCGTGGGCGAGCCGGTCGATTCGGTGGAATCCGACGGTGCAGAGACCAATGCGACCGCTTCGGCGGAGGCGGACCTGCCGCAGTTCGTGATGACCGAACCGGCCCCCGTTCAGGAAACGGCAGAGGACCCGGTGGCAGAGACGCCGGCCGAGGCCGCACCGGAAACCGCATCCGAAACCACGGATACGCCTGCGGAAGACGCACAGGCGTCGGAAGCACCGGCCGAACAGGCCAACGACACCACGGAAGTGCCGGAAGCGGAGCAGGAGACCTCCGAAGACGAGGACGACACCAACGGGTCGCAGCGCCCGATGGCAGCGGATTCGCGCGACGACGCGCTGATCGTGACCGGCGAGCCGGGCGAGAGCGACGACGAGGATGACGACGACGAGGACATGGGTGACGACGCGGCTTCGCGCGACGAGTCCATCGAATCCGTGGCCGACGACGACACGCACGAGGACATCCGTCCGGTGCGCAAGCCGCGGGCCCGCCGTTACAAGATCCAGGAAGTCATCAAGGTCCGGCAGATCATGCTGGTGCAGGTGGTCAAGGAAGAGCGCGGCAACAAGGGTGCGGCGCTGACGACCTACCTGTCGCTTGCGGGCCGTTACTGCGTGCTGATGCCGAACACCGCCCGGGGCGGCGGCATTTCCCGCAAGATCACCAACGCCACCGACCGCTCGAAACTGAAGGCCATCGCCAACGAGATCGACGTGCCCAAGGGGGCGGGCCTGATCATCCGGACCGCGGGCGCCAAGCGCACCAAGACCGAGATCAAGCGCGACTACGAATACCTCCAGCGCCTGTGGGAGCAGATCCGCGAACTGACGCTGAAGTCGATCGCACCGGCGAAGATCTACGAGGAAGGCGACCTGATCAAACGTTCGATCCGCGACCTCTACAGCCGCGAGATCGACGAGGTTCTGGTGGAAGGCGAGCGCGGCTACCGCGTGGCCAAGGACTTCATGAAGATGATCATGCCGTCCCACGCCAAGAACGTGAAGAACTACACCGACCAGATGCCGCTTTTTGCGCGCTACCAGGTCGAATCCTACCTGGGCGGCATGTTCAACCCGGTGGTCCAGCTCAAGTCGGGCGGCTACATCGTCATCGGCGTGACCGAGGCGCTGGTGGCCATCGACGTGAACTCCGGCCGGGCGACCAAGGAAGGCTCCATCGAGGAGACCGCGGTCAAGACCAACCTGGAGGCCGCCGAAGAGGTGGCGCGCCAGCTGCGTCTGCGTGACCTCGCCGGCCTCATCGTCATCGACTTCATCGACATGGACGAGCGCAAGAACAACGCCGCCGTCGAGAAGAAGCTGAAGGACAAGCTGAAGACCGACCGCGCCCGCATCCAGGTGGGCCGGATCTCGGGCTTCGGCCTGCTCGAAATGTCGCGTCAGCGTCTGCGTCCGGGCATGATCGAGGCGACCACGCAACCCTGTTCGGCCTGCCACGGCACCGGCCTGATCCGTTCCGACGACAACATGGCGCTGCAGATCCTGCGCCAGATCGAGGAAGAGGGCGTGCGGCGCCGGTCGCGCGAAGTGCTGGTGAAGTGCCCGGTGGGCATCGCCAACTACCTCATGAACCAGAAGCGCGAGCACGTCGCCATGATCGAGGCGCGGTACGGCATGGCAGTGCGCATCGAGGGCGACCCGCATCTGATCGCGCCCGACTTCTCGATGGAGAAGTTCAAGACGGCGACCCGCTCCGTACCGGAAGCGACCGCGCCGGTGGTGTCCGTCGACACCTCGATCATGGATGCCATCGACGAGGCGGCGGAAGCCGAGGAGATCGAGGCAGATGTCGAGGAGATGGAGGAGCAGTCCTCCGGCGACGACAATGGCAACGATCAGGGCAGCGACGACAAGCCGAAGAAGAAGCGCCGTCGTCGGCGTCGGCGGTCGAAGTCCAAGGACGGCGACCAGTCGCGTGACGATCAGGACGACAACGGGTCGAACGACGGTGAGTCGGACAATGGCTCCGGCGATACGGACAGAGGTGACGACGACAGCGACGCGGCCGAGGGTGGCGACACCGGCGGCAGTGACGAGGACGGTCAGGACAGCGGCAAGAAGAGCTCGAGCCGCTCGCGGTCCCGCTCCCGTTCGCGCAGCCGGACGTCCAAGCCGAAGGAGCCGGTCGAGGCGTCTTCCGAGGGTGACGCCAACGGCGATGCGCCTGCCGAAGCGGTGGCCATGACGGCCAATGCTCCGGCCCCGGTGGAGGCAGAAGCCGCACCCGAGGCCCCGGCAACCGCCGAGCAGACGGCCGAGCCGGTTGCCGAGACGGCTCCGGAAGAGGCCGCAGCCGAGGCGCCCGAAAAGCCGGCGGAGCCGCAGCCCGCCGCAGCGCCGGAGGCCGTGTCCGAGGACGAGAAGCCGAAGCGCGCCCGAACCCGGGTCAAGGCATCTGATGTGATCGCGCAGGTTGTGGGGTCGCCGGTCGGTGGCTCGGCAGAGGCCGCGGTCAACGCGGAGCCGGTCGAAGAGCCCACCGCCGAGGCAGAGCCCGAAGCCGCACCGCAGCCCGAACCGGAAACGGTCGGCGAGACCGCGGGCGACGACGACGAGCCGAAGAAGAAAAAGCGCGGCTGGTGGTCGCTGGGCCGCTGAGGCCCGCCCATCCCGTGAACAGAAAAACCGCCGCGTGCAGACGCGGCGGTTTTTTCATGCGTGCCCGGCGGTTTGGGACGTCACGTGGCCTTGCGTTTCGCGGCGGGCGAAGGTCAGACCTTGCGGACGATCCATGTCATGGTCGCGCCGTCCTCTGACTGGCTGTCCAGCACGTTGCCGGATTCGGCGCAGAAGTGGGGCACGTCGATCACCGCGGCCGGATCGTCGGTGATCAGGGTGATGGTCTCCCCGGCCGCCAGCGCCTGCAGCCGCTTGCGCAGCTTGAGGACGGGCAGGGGGCAGAGCAGTCCGGTGGCGTCGAGTGTCTGGGTCATGCCCGTGTCGTAGCGCCTTTGCCGCCGCTCTTGAAGGGGCTTGCTTGAAGGGGGTGCGGGCCGTCTGTGACGATGCGTCCACGGGGATGTGAGCAACCCCGGCGTGACGCCATGCGCGCTTTGCCATA